>JAFUBA010000093.1 GCA_017460395.1 Clostridia bacterium
TGGTCGGCGCAGCCCACCCATGATCCGCATGGGATCAGTCAAGTGTCTGCGGCTGAGCTGCAACCAATCCCGGGTGGGCCGCTAGGCCGTCCCCCCCACGATTAATGAAAGGCCCGAAATTCCGTTGAGCCGACAAGTTTCGATCACAGCAAATGCTGTTGTTTGCTCATTCGATTTGATCGTGTCATCCTTTGCTTTGAGCGCGTCATCCTGTGCTTTGATCGTGTCATCCTTTGCTTTGAGTACATCACCGTATTCGGTCTGGATAACCTTCTGGATTACTTCATCGAAAATGCTCATGTTACTGCCTCTCTTCTGTCTGATGTCTGTAACAATCTCCGAAAAGTCTGCCCGCCCCAGCATGGCAAACACCGCCACAAGATCCCTGTCCGACAAACCTTTGAAAACGTCGCTCATTTGAGTCGAACGAAGAGTTCGATCTTCATCTACGGCAAAGTAGTTCTGCACGGCGCGAAAGACGTTCTGCAGATTCACAGGTCGGCCTCATTCGTATGTACAAGGTCGATCAGCGAAATCCTGATTTTCACACAGAGACCCCTGACGGATCGTTGAATGAAAATTGTATTTGCCTGCAGACATCCACTGATCCATCCGGATCTTCCCGGGAACGGGCATATGTCATGGTAAGCACCATGGATCGGAAGCCGCCAAGGCCACCCGGAAGGAATGTCTTTCGTCCCGTCAGCTTTGGGTGTCACAGGGGTATACCGTGCGCACCGCATAAAGGATGGCAGGAAAACCGGAATCATCTGCCAGTTCAGATCATGCCGGTGCACAACCGGGATGGATCTGAGAGAACACCGGTGTTCCGTCCTCCTGTATGACCACGTGTTCCATGCTAGCAGATGGACTGCCGAAAAATCAAGGGATCAGGCCTGTTTTCGGCCTGATTTGCCTCATTTTGAACTACCAGTATACATACTCGTACGTTTACTGGCACTTGCAATCAATGAGTGCTAAAGCCTATATTCGAAAAAGGGAGACGGTGATCCGCCTCCCTTTCGGGTTGTGTCCTGTGTTTTACCGGTCTGAGCGCATGGCGCCAGTTTGTCCCTGAGCCGCGAGGACCTCTTCCACCGCTTCGTCGATGGGCACGGGCTCTGCATGCTCCCTGTCCCCGCGGCACATGCTGAGAATGCTGGGGACATCGTCATCGCCATCCCCCGGCTCCACGAGCTCCAAAAGGCGCCAGGCGCCTCCTTCCTGCTGCTCCATGGTCAGGCGTACCGGATACCAGCCGCCGGCGCACAGGGAGATGTCTTTCCCGCCATAGCGGTCGATCAGAAGCAGGGAGGCGGCGCGAAGGATCAATCCTCCACATAAGCACCCGCGTCCGCAGGGCCAAGATGATCCTGCTGCATCAGCTGCAGTGCATCGTACCATGCACAGCCCTCACTGGGATCCACGTGTGTGTTATCACGCTGCCCGAGGAGCCTTGAGGCGAGCTGGGCTCTCAGGCTGTTCAGCCGATCGTTTCCGTCGTGGGCCGACAGCTGGCAGATCAGCACACGAAGGCCCTGTTCGCCCAGATATTCCTGGGTAAGGAGGCCATTGGACAGTATGGTCTTCCGTGCCTGCTCAAGATCTGCCCAGGGCACGTTGTCGATGATGCCGTCCTCGATCCGGGACAGCATTGTCAGCGCTTCCGTGAGGTATTTCCCCACGTCCCCATCCGTTGTGCCCTCATGGCTGCAGTTGAATTCCAGAAGCGTCAGGATCGGGTCATAATCCGTATCGTAGAAGTAGTAGCGGAAGACGCCGCCCACCTTCAGATCAAAATAGACCGTCCCGTCCTTTATGCCACGTGCCGTTGCCTCGATGCCGGCCCGCTCGAGCAGCGATGCTGCGTCCTCGAAGTTCGGGTCTCGTCCATCTTCAGGGCGTCGAGGGGAACGAAGCCGCGCATGTGCTGGCCGCTGAATTGCACATCAACCATGGCCCACTCGCCCACGCGGCAGAGGTAGCTGCACCTCTGGCCGGACGGAAGACTTTCTGCAGGTGTCCGGCTCAGAAGGGGATCGTCGGTCAGGTCACAGGCGCGCGTCAGGTGGCAGGGCCGCCATTGGTAACGCTCACCGGGTGCGCAGCACACATCAAATGTGCGGTCTTCCTCCCTGAGGGCATCCGCGTCGATCCAGCCGATCCGAAGCCGGTTGTCTGAGATCGCGTATTGCACGAGAATCCTTCCCCAGCTTTCGCCGCCAAGCACCTGCACCCAGTCCCTGGTACTGACTCTGGCCTTTCCGTTTCCTGCGATCCCATATTCTGGTCCGGGACCCGTGTACACGTCCCAGACCTGGTTGGGCCGAAGCTTCACATCCATGACATGAAGGTCTCCCTCCGGAAGAACCGGAACCTTCGCGTCCGCCCGCGAGGGCAGGGGAGAAAAAAGCAGCAGGAGGAACAGAAGACACGGGATCAGGCGAATCTTCACGGGGGATCCATCCTTTCACGAAAAAATGACGGTCACTCCAGGAAGCTGTGCCAGATATAGCCGATCGTATGCAAATCTGTCAGCACCAGCGTCCAGCCGTCCGCGCAGTTTTCCCTCAGGACGCGAACCTCCGTGCCCCGGTTCAGGCGACCAAGGGACTCGGACTGCTTCGTATCCATCTCCCGCAGGTGCACCCAGTCTGTGTTCGCAACGTGCATGTATACGGGATCTTCCTCATCGTACGACAGCACCGCCGCCTCGTGATCCGCGTACGGCCGCGTGTCACCGTAGAACCAGGAAGAGGCATACTTGTGATCCCACACCTTGGAGACCTGCGGCGTCAGCGCAAAGAGCTGCTCCCGCACGGTGTCATATGTGTGCACATCGTACACAAGACGGGGTGAGAGGGACTGCTGGCTGTCCCACACATAGATGCGGTCTGTGTGGCTGGCTGCTCCGTCAGACTCACGGGATTCGATCCGGACGAGGCCGTCTGAGCCTTTTTTGACACCGAAGTTGACGAGCTCCAGGGGAACGATCGTATCCAGGTAGGTCTCGGCCCCGGGATCGAAGGGCCGCTCTGCGAGGATGGGACCGAAACGCCCGAGCTCATCGTCCCAGAGGCAGAAGACGCTGAATTCGTTGCTGGCCCCGCGTCCTGTCACCAGGACCAGGTCGAGGCAGCCATCCAGGTTCAGATCCTGCAGCCAGGCGGGTGCCGCGAGGGATTCGGAAGATGGGGTTTCCGAGCCGGAATACTCAAACGACTGGAGCACATCTCCCTGAGGCCCCTCCACCGTCACGGCAAGGACGCGCTCACGGAGCGCGTCGGGCGGATTCTCTCTGCCGGTGTCACGCACGGTGATGCGAAGGTTTGGCCCGTCTGGTTTTGGCGATGCGGTGAACCTGTAGCCGTCGCCACCGTCATCCCGATCCCCGAAGATGCGGGCATTTTCGTGATCGGAAAAGGAGGGGAGGGAAATGCGGACGGTCTGCCTCTGCCATGTGTCCAGAAGATCCTGCGCCTGTTGCTCTGAAACCTGTGCGCCGTCCAGTGTCCATAGGACTGCGCCGTTTTCATCCCGAAGAAACTCCAGCGTGTGGGCATCCGCCCAGGCTGTATCTGCGCCAGCGGTGCCGCGCTCATAGATGGCATTGGAGGCGCCGGAGGAGCCCTCCGCATAGTACCCGTACCTTTCGCCGCTTATCGCCAGCTGCACCCGGAAGCGCTCCCAGCCGCGGATGAGGGTGACGGGGTCCCCGCCGGGCGTCAGCGTCAGGATCTCGAAGATCAGCTGATCGCCGGTGTCGTCTGTGGTACCGATCACAAGCTCGGGCACGCCATCAAGGTTCAGGTCGAAATAGGCAAACCCGACAGCGTCATATGGATCCATCCCGGCATAGATGGCGCACCGGTAGGCATCCGACGCGGATTCGCGCTGAAGGAGCGCATGCTCGTCCCCTGTGAGGGCCGCTTCGTACGCTGAGAGTACCGGGGCATAGACCGCGGCGGCGCTGCCCCAGGAGTCGGCGGATGCAGGAAGGCATAAGAGCAGGACGAACAGCATGAGGGCGCCCATGGATCCGGTCCGTTTCATGGATTTGATTCCTCCTGATTTGGCAGTTGCAAAAGTTCCGGCAAGGGAGATGCGCAAAGACGATGGGCCAGACACCAGGGGGGATAACCTTGGCTGGCTCAAGGGCAGACCAAGACGGCCTTACAGAAAAAGGACGAAGCAGCAGTCCGATTTGTTTCATTGTATGTCCAGGACTTTGAACCATTGGTGAATATGATCCCGAAGCGATATGTGAATCTGTGCCTGTTCCCGGAAAGATCTGGAAGGATCAGACTGAGGGTAGGTGCTTTTTTTCAAGCAAGAATCTGTTTCAGATCTCTATGAATGTGAAAAGCGGCGTACCATGAAGCAGCGGAGGGGCAGAAACGGAGACAAACGTGAACGTGGGCGATAACTCAATCGGAGTTTCGGAGCGACTCAAGATGCATTGTGTCTGAGAAGGAGCTTCTACGGAACGAGAAGAGATCCTTTTCAGATTGTTACCATGATCCCGGAAATGTCATGCGGGTCAGAAAGGACACTGTTGGGTGCGTGCCGCAATGCCCCCTCTTTTGCCCCGGCGCCTTCATAATTGCCCTCCACACGAAAACTGGCCGCTCCCATGAAGAGACGACCAGTTGAAATACACTTGTAAGCTGCGAGAACGGTATGGCCTGAATCAGTCAGCTTCTCCTCTGCTTCATGGTTATGATGACGCGCCAAAACCATTTCGCCGAATGAGCATATCGATCTATTACGCGAAAGTCGGTACTACTGTTGAACTTTCAGCGTGCATCAGTTTCCTGACATATTCAGGATCTGCGGATAACTTATGCGCAACATACTGGATTATTTTTTCATCGTTGTCACCGACAATATCTCTTGCAAACTTAATCCCGGTTTTCACTTCAGTTTGCATGTCATGGTCTCTCATTGCTTCGCACATATTTTCTTTGCCCCTTCATAAAGTACCATGCGAAAACCTGATCGGGTCAGGCAAATAAATGATCCTGTGGTCAAGCTATGAGTGAGGTACGGATACAATGTACTACGCAGCATCTGATTGTTCGGACTGAAGGTCCTTCGGGGAAAGGCCAGGATCGGTTCTGAACTCATGAGGCGTTAGCTTTGGTTGAAACGTTATCGTGCATTATGCTTCTGACATATTCAGGGGAAACTCCAAACTCTTGGGAAACATTCATAACAATCTCTTCTTCGTTGTTTCCCAATAATCTTCTTGCCATCCTGACACCATTTTCAATATCGTGGTCTAACATTGCCTTGCACATATTCGCTTTGACTCCTTCATCAGGCAGAATACCAAAAGGGATGGATTCGCAATATGGACTAGCTGTCATACAAAAACTGCAGTAGGCTGCAAGATACTATGTCCATCTGTTTACATAGACTGATGCCCCTTCAGGGAAGGGTCAGAGTCAGTACCGGGCTCATGAGACGGTAGCTTCAGCTGAAACGCCATCGTGTACCATGTTCCTGACATATTCAGGGTCTGCAGAAAACTTATGCGCAACATATTGGATTATTTTTTCATCGTTGTCACCGAAAAAATCTCTTGCAACCCTAATCCCGGTTTTAACTTCAATCCGCATGTCATGGTCTCTCATTGCTTCGCACATATTCGCTTTGACTCCTTCATAACGGGCCATGCCAAAACCTGACCGGGTCTGGCAAATAGATGATCCTGTGGTCAAACTATGAGTGGGTACAGTTGTGACGTATTATGAGCATCTGCTTATTCAGACTGGCCGTCATGCAAAAGCCAGAGTCAGTACCGGGTTCATGAGGCGGTAGCTTCGGTTGAAACGTCATCGTGCACCATGATGTTCCTGACATATTCAGGGTCTGCGGATAATATATGCGCAACATACTGGATTATTTTTTCATCGTTGTCACCGAAAAAATCTCTTGCAAACTTAATCCCGGTTTGAATGTCGTGGTCTTCCATTGCCTTACACATATTCGCTTTGCCTCCTTCGTCAATCACGATGTTCAAATTCAGCCCGGCCAAGTCATTTGCCAAACATGCAGTCTCGCCATCTATACTGCGGAACTGCGGATCATTCAGCAGATCTGCAACTCCTGCTTTCCCGCGATTCAAAATCCATAATAAAGAGCCAACGTTTGTCCCAAACTTTGGAAAATCTTCATCTTTCAATTCTCGCGGCACAATCAGGTTCAGCTTGTAGTCAGGAACGAATGCCTTAATGCGTTCATCTGGAAAGTAAAGCATGTCATGCAAAGTTCTGGGACCATCCCATTCTTCTGTTCCCAGATAAATCATCAGTGTGACTACAGGCTTCAGTTTGTCACCCTTTCTGAGCCCCGAAAGAAATTCTGCACGTGTCATGTGTATTTTGACACCATCATTTTCAAAGGAGATTTCCGATTGAGCATTCGTTTTCATATACTTGCGTTTGATCTCGTTTACTTGATCTACGTAGTTGATGCTGTCGTAAATCATGTCTTTCACTGGCCCCGCGTAGTGAACTTCGGACTGGAACTCCTCCGCGAGCAGGACATACACCAGGTTATCATCTTCCATGATGCTCCATGCTTCCAGGGAATCCCGGTATTTTTGGACCGGAACCTTTAAGCCATTTTGATCTATGATGGTCCCCTCTGCCGTATCAAGGCGGGTCAGCTTTTCCGGATCAATCACGGGTTTCCCGTCGTACATCAGAAAATTGAACAGGGCAGCAAAGTTTGAAGGATTCTTCATGTATTCCTTGGTTCTTGCGTCGATCCGTCCCACCTGCCATCGCCTCCGATCAAAATACACAACAGATTCAACGTGTTTATCCGCTTCTATTTTACCTCTGTTCATACCATCTCGTCAATCTGCGTGGGTGTGGCGGACAATGCGATATTCCCCTCCCATGCCAGGCTCGCAGCAGGCGGTGCGCTTTCTCTTTGCAGGGGTGATGGTGTTCAGGATTTCAGACGATCGTTTCTGCTGGTACCACACATGCGTTTATTCCAGGTGTCCCAGGACGCCCCGCGCATTGTCATGTGCTTTTGCGTTGAAAACACCACCTGAATGTTTCACAACATGACCGTTTGACGGCATAAAGCTTCCGAATGCCGATTTTCTGTGACAGAAGAAAACCTTCAGTGTATGATGCTGCCACAGGAGGTGATGCAGATGGTGTTCAGACTTCAGATCGACCGGGACCGGCCGGAGGAGATCGTCGCCACGGTGCACGAGCGGACCCCTCTGATCGATGAGATCGAGCGACTGATCCTGCACAGCAGTATCTCAGACCAGATCCCGGCCTATGGAGAGGACGAGATCGTGATGCTGAGCATTCCGGAGGTGGAATGCTTCGTCGTGGAGGGCGAGAAAACCTTCGCTGTGGTTGAAGGCGGCAAACGGTACCTTGTCAAAAGACGTCTGTGTGAGCTGGAGAAGGAACTCCCGGGGAACTTTGAACGCATCAGTAAATCGGCACTGGCAAACTGGAAACAGATCAGGAGATTCAAAGTCCATCTGTCCGGTGCGGTGGATGCGGTATTTGCAAGCGGCTACGTGGAGTGTATCTCCCGCAGATGCTTTGCTGAACTGAAGAGGAGGTACAATCTGTGAAAGACTTTGCGCGGAATTTTTGCCTGAGGGGCCTCATGTATGCGTGGGGCGGACCTGTCATCATGGCGATCGTCTGGATGTGTCTTGCTGCGAATGGGACCATCAGCGAACTGACGGTAAGAGAGGTAACCCTTGGGATCATGTCCACCACCGTCATGGCCTTTGTCGCTGCCGGGATCTCAGTCGTGTACCAGATGGAGAACCTGCCCAGACCCTTTGCTGCCCTGATCCAGGCATCCGTCCTGTACATCGATTACCTCGGCATCTATCTGCTCAATGGCTGGGTGCCGGTAAGCCAGATCGGCATGTTTTCCCTGATCTTTGTGGCCATCTTTGGGCTCATCTGGGCCTGCATCTATATTCCCATCCGCCGCAAGGTGAAGCGGATGAACAGGATGATGGCGGATCAAGCCGAATGATCAGCAGCAGGACCTGATTCCGGATCTTTGTCTGTCAGCCTGACTCCAGTCCCGCCCGGGATGTTCCCCGGGCGGGCTTTTCAAATGCAACCCGGGGCCACTGCATTGACAAATTGAACCAGCGGTACATTGACGCCTGCCCCGGCGAATGGGAGAATGGGATGTGCCTGAGGGAGACTCCCGACAAAGGGCCGCCTGCGCGCAGCGGACCGCAACGGGGACGGATCAGGCAGAACAATCCCTGCGAACGGCAGGGCAAAACACACTGGAAGGTAAACACTATGAAGTTCAACGATTTTGACCGGGAGATGCGGATCTATGAGGAGTCGCTGGATCAGTACATTCTGCCGGATATGTTTCTGGTGGCGCGGCTGGACGGCCGGTCCTTCACCAGGCTGACCAAGGAGATCTGCAAGTTTGAGGCTCCCTTTGATATTCGCTTCCGGGATCTCATGGCGGGCACTGTACGGGCCCTCATACAGGACTCCGGCTTTCAGATCATCTACGGATACACACAGAGCGATGAAATCTCGCTCCTCTTTCACCCCCTGGACAACACCTTCTCCCGGAAGGTGCGGAAGATCAACACCACGCTGGCAGGGGAGGCGAGCGCCGTCTTTTCCCTGGCCCTCGGCCGGGCTGCGACCTTCGACTGCCGCGTCGTCCCGCTGCCAAATGAGCGTCGGGTCGCGGACTATTTCCTGTGGCGGCAGGAGGATGCATGCAGAAATTCCCTGAACTCGCACTGCTACTGGACCCTTCGCAAGGATGGCGTGAGTGCCAGAAAGGCCTCCTCCCAGATGGAGGGCATGTCGGTGGCGGACAAGAATGAGCTTCTCTTTACGCGCGGCATGAACTTCAATGATTTCCCGCTCTGGCAAAAGCGGGGCATCGGTGTGAAGGCAGGCGCGGTGGAGAAAGAGGGCCTCAATCCTGTCACCAGGGAGACGGTGATGACACAGCGCCGCACGCTGCTCCAGGACGAAAATCTGCCCCTCGGGGAGGAGTATCGGGCGTATATCCTGAACATTCTTAAGAAAGCGAACGTGGCCTCTGCAGCAGCAGACAGGAAAGAGCTGCAGGCAGTGAGTGTGAAATTGCCTCAAGTGTGATATACTGCCGTCAGTGGCAAAATGGCAGGACTGCCCTGGTCTTCAGGGTGCAACGAAGCCTGCTTAGATGCATTGGAGGAAAACTGCATGGACATGACACATATGCTGGATCTGGCCTATTCCTACCTGGATGCAAAGATCTGGATAGAATACAGTGACTACGAACTGTTTGCGATCAGGCTGCCTTCTGGCAATGCTTCCTGGCACGGGGGCGAGGGGGACGACATGGGCTACTGCCTGATGGCGGGCCGCCAGGGACAGCACATTTCGCTCAATGTCTATCTTGGCCTGGATGGGCTTCGGGGCTTTCGCAAGGTG
Organism: Clostridia bacterium; assembly: GCA_017460395.1. Taxonomy (GTDB): domain Bacteria; phylum Bacillota; class Clostridia; order Christensenellales; family Aristaeellaceae; genus UBA2943. The sequence goes on from JAFUBA010000093.1 coordinate 9,465, forward strand.
GCAAGTGGCTTCAGAGATACGCCAGAAGATGTCATGCGGCAGAATATGGCTCAGCTGATCTTCGAATACGAACAGTGCAGGGTGCAGGCGGAGGAGATGGAGGCAATCCGGGCATACTGCAAAAAGAGCGGCAGAGCCTTTATGGCACCGTTCCCCGTATTTCGGCGCTACAGAACGAACTGCATCTATGCTCCGATGAGTGCTCCGGAAGACTGGGCAGCGATCGAAAAAGCGCTCCTCGTGACCGAAAGGATGCATGGAAAGACCAAGAAGCAGCTTGGCTTTCACATGATCACGTTCTCGAAGGGTCTTGATACGATGATCCGTGATGGCAGGAAGATCAAAGCAGCGATACCGTTTCTCAGCATTGAGGACGGCGAGGTGATGAGCGAGCCTTACGTGCTGCCGCCATACACGGAGGGCCCCTTCCGGAAGCCGGATGAGGTCAGCACTCAGGCGATCCAGAGGATGCTGCAGAATCCCCAGCGCGGGGAGCTCCACTGCAGGATCGGACGGGGAGGAACGATTGTGGATGTCAACCCGCCCTATATGCCGGCGGTCCTGGTGTGCATGTCGGATGACTGCGATCCTGTGGATCCTGTCGTTGGCATCGGGCCTGAGTACGATCCCAACCAGATGCTTTCGGACTTTATCAGGCATCTGGGAGATATCTATCCGGAAAGAATTCTCGTGCAGAATGAAGAGACGGAAACGCTTCTGAAGGACTTCTGCCACAAAGCCGGGATTCAGATAGAGATGGATGAAAACCTGGATGATGTGAACGAAGTTTTTCTGCGCCAGACTGCAAAGAAGGAACCCACCATGAAAGATATGAACGCTGTTATGAGCATCGCTTCCGTCGAAGAGCTGAAGCTGTTTCCGCGGCACATCCTCGCCCTGATGTATGCGAGCAAAGCGGAGCTGTCGCCGGAAGTCGTGGAAAAGCTGGAGAAAGTACTGGACATCAAGTAAGAAAAAGTACAGAGGCTGATTTGCACGCAGCCACGGAGAACCGGAAATACAGACACAAGGTCCATGGAGAGCAGCCAGACACTGCTTTCCATGGTTTTTCTTTCCCATGCGGGGTCTATGCGGGAGCATGTTGCCGCTGTTTGAAAAAAAGGAGTCCAGGCGATACAATGCAGACAAAAGAGGTGTCCACGGAACCAGGAAACAACAGAGATTTGAGTACAGGAGTTGACAGGTGTGCTTGAGGCGTACCGTATTATCGTGGTGGAGGACAGTGACAGGGAATATGGCACGTTGCAGCACGCGCTTGAGAGTTATGAGCACGAGAAGGGGCTCAGCTTCACCATCACACGCTTTACCAGCATCGAGGAGTTTCTGACTGCCTATCGGGGCAATGCCGACCTGATCTTCCTCGACATCCAGCTGCCCGGCATGAATGGCATGGAAGGCGCAGAGCGGCTGCGGAGGCTGGACAGATCGGTGGCGCTGGTGTTTGTGACCAACCTCGCCCAGTATGCCGTGAACGGATATGAGGTGGACGCACTGGATTATATTGTGAAGCCATTGTCCATCAAAAAGCTGTATTATGTCATGGACAAGGCCCTGCAGAGAGCTGAGAGCAATGTGCGGCAGAAGCGCGTCACCATCCGCAATGTGTCCTCCTTCAGCAGCGTGTATTCGGGCTCCATCACCTATGTCGAGGTGATGGGCCACCACATGACGGTGCACCTGACCGACGGCAAGGAGATGTCCGCGACGGGTTCCCTCACCACCCTCTATGAGGAGCTGAAGGACTATGGCTTTGAGCGGTGCAACAGCTGCTACCTGGTGAACATGCGCTATATCGAGGAGGTTCGCGGGGACGTCCTCAAAATGACCTCGGGACAGGAGCTGCTCATCAGCAAAAGGAAGAAAAAGGATTTCACAGACCGCTTCATGGACTATCTTTCCCTGAACTGAGGATGCATAAGGCATCAAGGAGTCAAGCAAAGCATGCAGATCTATCTCTATCGTGCCCTGACGACGTTTCTGTTTCCTCTGGGGCTCATCGCGGGTTCCTTCATCTTCATCCGGGAAAGAAAGGGCTGGCGCCGCCAGATGCTGGTATGGCCAGCAGGCCTGCTTCTGAGTTACCTGTTCTGCGTCCTCTTTCAATATCTCAAGGACGTGGCGCTGAGGTTCAGGTCAGGCAGTCCCAAGCCAGGGGAGTACTATGTATCCCTCGAGAGCTATATTACCAACTATCTTCTGAACTTCGGCATGAAGCTTCTCCTGTTTCTGTTCTTTCTGCTGCTCATGCGCCTTGCCTATGGCATGGACAGGAAGGATGCCGTCTTTGCCGGGTGCACGGTCATGGCAGGGGAAACCCTGGGCACGGTATGCTTTGAGATCCTGGCCGTGCGCTTTGGCCCGGACTCTGTCTATATCCTGAGAATCATCTCAGCCTCCTGGACCAATTTCCTTGCGTATCTCGGACTCCATGCCATGGTGTATTTTCTCTGCTGGTGGCTTTTTTCAAAGAAGCTGACCCATGGATACATCAGCGAGATGCCGCAGCATCTCCTTACCGTGGTGATGTTCATCACCGCAGCCGCGATCTTTTCCTCCTGCGTCTCCGCACCGCCCACCGAGAGCGAGTACATGGCACACATTGTGCTGGAGGTTACGCAGATGATTTTGTGTCTCACGATTCTGCTCCTTGAATATTACATTGTCAGCTGGTTCCACAGCCAGTTTGAACAGACACAGCTGACAGCGCTCATGAAGTATCAGGAAAAGCATTATGAGGTGACCCGGGAGCGCATGGAGATCGTGAACCAGAATGCCCACGACATGAAGTATAAGCTCAGAAGCCTCATGCAGGAGCTGAACGAAGGGGAAAATACCCACATCTCGGACGAGCTGTCCAGCATGCGGGAGGCCATCCGGGCGTGGGATGCGCTGTACCACACGGGAAACAAGGCGCTGGATGTGGTGCTCTCAGAGAAGGCAACGCTCTGCAACCAGGAGTCGATCCAGTTTTCTGTGATTGCAAACGGTGCCGGCATCGCCTTCATGCAGGACTCCGACATTTACACGCTCTTTGGCAATGCGCTGGACAATTCCATCGAGGCGGTCCGGAAGGTGGAGGAGCAGAGCGCACGGCTGATCTCCTTCTCCCTCAGAACGCGCAGCGGTTTCGTGCTCATCCACATAGAGAACAGCTTCTCAGGGCAGGTGACGTTTCGGGAGGGAGAACCGGTGACAAGCAAGAAGGACAAGGCGATGCATGGGTTTGGCATCAAGAGTATCAAGAATATCTCCGCAAAATACGGCGGACGGGTGAAACTGGGGACGCGGGACCAGCTCTTCTTCCTGGATATTGTCCTGCCGGAGCGGGCCGTTTAGGCAGTCAGGTTTCCCGATTAGGAAAAGCGCATTGTGTGGGATGCGCTTTTTTTATATGGTGCAGTCGACTGAATCTTCCATCGGAATGTATGGCTTCCACCAAGAACAGGAGGAAAAAGATGAAACGGTTATGGCTTGTGCTCTTTACCCTGGCGCTGGTGCTCGCACTGTGCGTCACAGCCCCCACACTCGCAGAGGATGCGGACATCATGGACGCCCTTGAGAAAGACGGGTTCTGTCTTGCGGATCTGGACGGGGACGGTACCGTCTCGCGCGGTGACACGGTGTACTTCGGGACCTATCCCCAGATTGAAGTGAAGGATGATACACTTGCGGAGGCGCTCTCGGCGAAACTCCGGGAAGACGGCTGGACAGACTTCGGCTTCCTCGCAGAGGGTGCATCGGACCCCGTCGCTCTCTTCCAGGATGTCGACATGGACGGCACGCTGTACCGCGCGGTGCGCATCCAGGCCCTCCGGCCATGGTATGCAACGCTGCCGGCCGGTGAGGATACCTCCAACGTGGACGACAATGGATTTGTCCAGGGCATATATTTCTTTCGCTTTGAACCTATCGCCTGGACGGTCCTCACAGTGAATGAGGATGGGACGGCACTCCTGCACGCGCTCACAGCCCTCGACAGCCAGCCCTATCAGGCGACGTATGAGGGAACAGGCAACGCCACGGTCCCGGGCACAGAGGCGTTTACCAACAACTGGGAGCACAGCACCATCCGTGCCTTCCTGAACAGCACCTTCCGGGACACGGCATTCTCCGAAAAGCAGAAGGACATGCTGAAGACCACTGTGCTGGATAACGTGAACAGCACCGAGAAACCGACCCACAAGTATGCAAAGAACCAGAAAGACACGGAGGATCAGGTTTTCCTGCTTGCCTACACAGACCTGATCAATCCGGATTTTGGCTTCAGCACAAAGGCCAACTACTCAAAGGACACCCAGGGAGAGAAGATCAACGATACGACGGATCCTGTCGTCCTGGATGCCATGCACAAGCGGCGCACCTTCACGGACTACAGCGCTGCCATGGGTGTTCGAACGAGCCGTCAGGCGGTGACAGAATCGGGAGAGCCGGCCCTCGCCTGGATGCTGCGCTCCCCGGGCGCAACATCCACTGCCATCTATATGGTCAACAAATACGGCAGCCTCCAGTCCCAGAAGACCCAGACGGTGAACAACAGCCTGGTGGACTGCCTGACCTACAACAGCACCAATGCTGTGGTACCGGCGGTGAACGTGACGCTCAGAAAGAGCATCGGCGCGTGGCAGGAGCGCACCTGGGACTACCGGAATGCCGAAGGCGAAACGGAGCATCTGGATTACTATCTGTATGTGCCGGCATCTGCGCAGGACGGCGGTGCGCTGCCGATGATCACCTGGATTGCAGATGCGTCCATGCTGGGCAAGTCATCCAGTACCCTCCTCAAGCAAAAGGCGCCGATCCTGTGGACGAAGGAGGAAAAGATGTCATCGCGCCCGGCATTCTTCCTGACCTTCGGCTTCAAAAATCCCGGTGAAGGGTATGAAGAGACCTCTGCCATGGGGCAGATTGTGCCCATCACGGATGCGGTCACAGAGGAATTCGGCATAGATCAAAACCGGCTGTACCTGACCGGCCAGTCCTTTGGGGGCATTGCGGACTTTACGCTCAACACGCTATATCCCGAAAAGTGGGCCGCCACCTACTATGTGGCCTGCCAGCCGGGCGGAAGCGGGCAGATCGAGGGGGACGCCCAGGCCGAGGCGGTGATGGCCGCAAAGGCCTTTGAGGGACAGAAGTTTATCTACATCGCCTCCCAGCTGGATGAGAAGGCCTGGCCGGGACAAATGTGGATCCGGGATGCACTTGCCTCCGACGGGATCGGATATGAGGCGCTTGACGGCATCAAGTACAAGGGAAAGACCCTGGAAGCTGACGTGGAGGCACTCCTTGAGAAGGGCAGTGATCACATTTTTCTCTCCTACAGCCAGCTGACCAAGAATGGTTCGCCTGACTCGGAGCACATGGACACCTGGCGCTATGCCTATGGGATCGACAGTGTGTGGAACTGGCTCCTGGACCAGACGAAATGAGCATCAGGAAAGCAGCATGGGGGAGCCTTCGGGCTCTCCTTTTTTACGCTCTCCCGTTTTGTGCACAGACACCTTCCAATTGCCAAAGGGCAATAGATAAACCGCGGGCAAATCGGACCGGATTGCACATTTAGGAACTCAGGCTGCCCACTTACGCAAAATGTATTGTGACAGGTTTTGGACGGCCTATAATGCCAGTTGTCAGCTGCTTTCCGGTCCGGAACAGAAAGCAATGAAGACCGAACATGTGCACGCACATGCGTGCTGCAAAAAATGTGCTATCAAGAAAGGCAAGGTACTCCTATGAAAAAGATCCTCTCTCTCCTCGTCGCACTGATGCTGGCTCTTATGAGCGTCTCCGCACTTGCCGATACCTACACCATGGAATTCGGTGCCACCTCCGATCTGGATGAAGTGCCCTTTGCTGAGCAGGTCAACGGCGGCCACAACGGTGGCGGCATCCTCCCCATCGACAGCTGGGGCATGAAGAAGTTCAAGCTGGATGACGAGGGTGAAATCGCAGGCACCGGAGTGAAGTACAATGTGGCCCTGGATGTCGAAGACGGCGCCTACACCTTCACGCTCACCATTCACCTGGTGGCCAACAACGAAGAGGGCGGATACACCGGCGAGGGCGATCTGATCTACACCTGGACCGGCAAGGCCGAAAACGGCGATGAGGGCATCGTGCTCTCCGCTGCAGACTTTGGCTCTGTGGAAGTGACCGGCGATCTGGCTCCCCAGATGGAGCAGTTCTCCAACTTCCTGCCCGCAGCCCCCTACAAGACCGATTCCACCGTGGACGGCGAGTGCGCAGGCAAGAACCGCATTGTCTCCAACTACCTGGCCGCGATCTTTGCAGGCACCACCGCTGTGGTTGACGGCGAAGAGATCGAAGAGTTCGTCGATACCGAATATTTCACTGACTGGGATGACCTGTTTGTGATCCCTGAAGCCTAAGGAAGGCCAATGAAGGACAGCCGGTCGAAGCAGGTACTCTGTTTCCGCCGGCTGTCTTTTCTATACCCGTGTTCAGACTGATCCGGAAGCCTCAGAGATGGTCTGCGGGCAGGAACGATGTTCAACCATAGATCATTCCGGATCTTTGTGACAATCAGGATAAGTTGCGGAGGCGCATGATATGCAAAAGAAAACAGGGAAAAAAACAAAAATCATCAACGTGATCATTTCAGTGCTCCTGATCCTGAGCCTTTGCGGCGGTATTGCGACGGATGTTCTCTACAGCCGCTACCAGGCGATCGTGGAATCCACCTTTGCGGACACCAGCGATATCGCGTCCCAGGAGTATCAGGATGCGGCCCTCGCTGCCTCCAGGGATCTGAACATCCGCCTGGAGGAAGAAGGCGCGGTGCTGCTCAAAAACGAGGGCAATGTGCTGCCGCTTGCAGATAAGAGCAAGGTGAACCTCTACGGCATCATGTCGGGCGGCCTGTACCTGAACGGCAGCGGCTCTTCATCCACAAATGCGCGCTCCATCACCCTGAAGGAGGCGCTGGAAAATGACGGCATGACCGTGAACCCGGACATCTGGTCGGTGATTGAGAAAAACTATACCACCGATACGGGCTCTGCCCAGGTGGGTGATGCCAGCGACGTGGTGGAGGAACTATCCATCGACACCTACGAAGCCGGTCAGTCCTTTCAGGATGCCAGGGCATACTCGGAGATCGCCATCGTGACCATCGGCCGCACCAGCGGCGAGGGGGATGACCCCTACCGCGAAGGCAACGGACGGAAAGATCATCTGGAGATGCAAAGCGGCGAGATCGCGCTCCTGCGCGAGCTCCACGATCAGGGATTCCGGGTGGTGACACTCATCAACTCGTCCTTTGTTCTGGAGCTGGGACCTGCCATTGCCTGTTCAGATGCGATCCTGTGGGTCGGCGGCCCCGGAGAATACGGCATCGAGGGCATTGCGAACCTGCTCGCGGGTAAAAACGGTCTCAGCCCCTCCGGCAGGCTGTCGGACACCTGGATGTATGACCAGGAAACCTCGTCCTCCTACTACACCTCCTGGGCCGATACCAATGAATATGTGGACGAGAACGGCAAGGCCCTGAATGCCCACTATACCAACTTCAACGAGGGCATCTATGTGGGCTACAGGTGGTATGAGACGGCAGACAAAGAAGGCTTCTGGGCCGGGTACACCTCCGAGTGGACCGGGGACAGGACCGGGTATGAGGCTGTCGTCGCCTATCCCTTCGGGTATGGCCTTTCCTACACGACCTTTGAGGAGAAGCTGGCGCAGGGCAAGGGCCAGGGGGGACAGCTGGTCTTTGAGGCCGAGGTCAGAAACAGCGGAAAGCTCCCCGGAAAAGATGTGGTCGAGATCTACGTGGAGAAGCCCTACACGGACGGCGGCGCTGAGGTGCCGGTCGTGGAGCTGTTGGGATTTGCAAAGACCAGGAGTCTGAAGAGCGGGGAGAAGGAGAAGCTCTCCATCACGGTGTCCACCGATGATCTTGCCGTCTGGGATGCCAGGGCAGATGGCGGGCGCGGAGCCTATCACCTCCTTGGCGGCGAGTACACCTTCTATCTGGCAGACGGTACCACCGGCGCCCACGTGTGGGCAAAGGATGACGCGCAGAAGGTGAGCGTACACATAGATGAAAAGGTGTATGCAGACACGCCCCGCGAGGGTGATCGCGTCGTCGCCAGGAACCTTCTGGAGGTCACGGACTCCGACACCGGTGTCGCCTCGAATGATGACAACGCGGGTTTCCGCGAGCTCTCCCGCGCGGGCGGCTTTGAAAACGCCGGCGAGACCATTCTGGTATCCGCCTTCGATGCCATCTCCGGCCGGAAGGTGCTTTCATCCGGCAGCCCCGTCTATGAGCAGCTGATGAATCATTTTGACGACTACAACACGGACCACTTCGAGAGCCTGACCGACGCGGACATCACCGCGGATCTGGAGATGGCAAACGGCCTGACCTTCCAGGATATGATCGAGAAGGATGCGGACGGGAACTCCTACTACAGTATCGATCAGAAGGGAAATGTCATCACGTCCCGGGTCGACTACCTTGATCCCAGATGGAACGCGCTCCTCAGCCAGATGACCGAAAAGGAACTGAGCGAGCTCATGGGCCATGCGGGTTACGGAACCATCAAGATCGAATCGATCGGCAAGGATTACAAGTCCAAGGATTATGACGGACCTTTTGGCATCGCAAACTTCATGAAGTCCACCATGGGCATCGAGCAGAGCGCGACCTCTTTTTGCTCAGAGCCGGTCATGGCATCCACGCGGAACCTTGATCTCATGCGCGAGCTCGGTGAGAAAATCGCAGCCGAGGCCAATGCGTGCGGATATTCCGGCATCTATGCCCCCGCAGTGAATCTGCACAGAACACCCTACGGCGGCAGGAACGCGGAGTATTTCTCCGAGGATGCGTATCTGTCGGGTGCCATGTGTGCCTGCGAGGTGCAGGGCATGATGAGCAAGGGTCTGTACGCTTTCGTCAAGCACTTTGCCTTCAACGACATTGAGGCCTGGCGCCTGTACAAGATGAACATCTGGATCAGTGAACAGGCGGCCCGCGAACTGTATCTCAAACCCTTTGAAATGGCGGTCAAGGATGGCGGGGCCACGGGCATCATGTCGTCCTACATGGTGATTGGCGGCCAGTGGACCGGTGCCAGCTACAACCTCATCAAGGGGATCCTCCGCGACGAGTGGGGCTTCCAGGGCGCCGTGGTCACAGACACCGACAATATCATGATGAACACCAACAAGATGCTGGCCGCGGGCTCCAACCTGCTTCTGGCATCCAGCTATAAAAAGAAGGTGGACAAGGCTGTCTACAAGACGGAGGAGGGCCTGAAGGCCATGAAGACCTCTGCCCGCCAGACCCTCTGGATGATCGCCTCCGCTGCCGTGAATCGCGATATCCCGACGAGTGAGGGCAGCCAGACGACGACCAACACCCTGTTTATCGGCCTCAACTGCCTTTTCTACGGCCTGGCCGTGCTGTTTGCGGTCCTCCTCATCTGGCGGGCACGAAAAGCACGAAAGCATGCGAATCAGATAGCATAACCAAAAGCAGAATCAAAAAGAGGAGAAAGAAATATGTACAGGCGTTTTATGTCACTTTTCCTGGTGCTTGCCCTCTGTCTTGGCTGCATGGCTGCATGTTCTACGGCCGCGGCCGAGGAGGAAGAGGATAACAGGACCTACAGCCTGGATTTTGACCAGCAGAAAAACTGGACGATCGAGACAAAGAAGAAGGTCACCTATGGGTACACCAAGATGGTCTACTGCGAGCATCCGACCCATCCGGGGTACCAGGCCATCAACATGTATGTGCCTGCGGAGTATCTCAATGAGGACGGCAGTGTGAATACGGAGGCAAAGGTGGGGGATTACACCGCCCTGACCGCACCGATCCTCTATATCAACAGCGTGGGCGCCTACCTTGGGGTCGCGCCCTACAAGCTCAAGTCCACGGTCACCCGGGCCGGACAGAACCTGTGGTACTACAACTATCTGAAGAAGGGCTTCGTGATCGCCTTTGCGGGTGCGCGCGGCCGCACGCAGAACGTGGAGCTCCCGGACGGCACCGCCCAGGCCGTGGGCAAAGCGCCCATCGGGCTTGTGGACCTGAAGGCCGGTATCCGCTTCCTGAAGGCCAACGCAGGGAAGTTCCCGGGGGATACGGGGAAGATCATCTCAAACGGTATGAGTGCCGGCGGCGCCATGAGCGTGCTGCTGGGCGTGACCGGCAACAGCGGGATCTATACCCCATACCTTGAGGAGATCGGCGCATGCATGGACCAGACCGACGACGTGTATGCCGTGCAGGCCTACTGTCCCATCATCGACCTGGAGAACGCCTCCCAGGCCTACGAGTGGATGTTCGGAAGCCACGAGAGCAGGGACTATCCGCAGACTGACTTCACAAAAGCCTTCAGCGCTGCCATGGCGAAGCAGTACACGGAGCGCCTGAACGGACTGGAGCTGGGTTTTGATCTGGAGGCAGACGGCAAGGGCGGCAGCTTCTATGACTGGCTCCTGAATCAGTACGAGGCCGGCTTTGAGGCCTATGTGCAGCGCGGCAATGATCCCAAAAAGGACACGGACACCTGGGAATGGCTGAGCTATGACGAGACAGATGGCAAGGCGAAGGTAGCCTCCCTCGATGACCTCATCTCCAGCGGCTATATCTCCCGCTCCAAGAATGTCGGCGCATTTGATGCCTACGACTGCTCCACCGCCGAGAACAGCGAGTTCGGAAAGCTCGGCGCCATTGTCGGCACGGAGGAGGAGAAGCGGCACTTCAGCACCGCCATGGCAGATCTTCTGGGAACGCTCGCCGGGGATTTTCCGGAGGAGTCTGCGGAGTATGCCGAAAAGTATGAGACCTCGCGGGATGCGGACATTCAGGCACAGGTATGGGCCATGAACCCGTACCACTTCGTGGAGGACGGGGATACCACCAAGGCGCAGCACTTCCGCATCTGCGTCGGCACAAAGGACACCGACACGGCGCCCGTGATCGCTGCCTCCTTCGCGCTGCTGCTGAAAAAGGCCGGCATTGACACAACCTATGAGCTCATCTGGAACGAGATCCACACGGACGCGGAGTATGAAAACGGCTTCGAAGACTGGGTGGACAGCGTCTGCAGATAAGGTAATGCGCCGCGCCTCCGCTCTGGAGGCGCGGCCGGGCCGCAAACAGGAATGGAGCAGCAAATGAAACAGATTTTGAAACGCCATCTCGCCCTCATGGCCGTCCTTTGGATGGTGCTTTCCAGCGCCTGTGCCGAGCGGGCTACATCGATCTTTGTGGCCACGGACCGGCATGCGACCTATGAGACGGAGAAGGTGCAGGAAAACCAGAAGGCTGTGCCGGTGCGAGGGGAAGACGGCAGCCTGACATGGCACAATCACCTGACAGAGGTCCTGGAGAAGGTGCGGGAGGACGATCAGGCCCTGCAGCCATCCGCCGTGCTCCTCGGGGGTGATTTTGTAGGAGAGGGCGCGGACAGTGCGCTGGATGGCGAAGGAAACCCCATTGGCCAGCCGGCATTCACCATGGAGGAAGTCCAGGAGGAAATCCGAAGCGTTCTCGGGGATGGGGTGCGTACCTTTTTCACCTACGGATCCCATGACCTGCGAGAGGCAGGCGCTTACAGCGATGTCTTTCTGTCCGGTCCTGCGGCATGCGACGGCTACTACATCTATGGCATCAGCTACAGTCAGATGATTTATGGGACAGACGCGCAGGCAGCTGCGGCCGGCTATACAGGGAAGGACCTGGACGACCCGAACGGAATCTCGGCAGAAAGTGCAAGCAGAAATTTCCTGGAGTGGGTATCGGGTCTTTCTGACCACCAGCCCATCATCTTCATGACCCACGTGCCGATGCACGCCAACAGGGGAGACAACCTGGGCACGAAATACTGGCTGGAAGCACTGAAGACGGCCTGTGAGGACCACGACATTATCGTCGTGTGGGGTCACAACCATTCCTCCGAGGACCGCAAGGCGACGAGGAAGGTGGAGCAGGCGGTATACCTGGTGCCCAGGGGCGGTACCATGTCTGTGCAGACCTGGACCGAGAACGAAAAGGGCGAGGCCGTGATCCGGCAGAAGAACAATAAGCTCATGACCGAAAAGCCGGAGCTTGGATTCACCTACATGAATGCGGGCTACATTACCCTGGGCTTTGGGACACTGCTGACCTTCCGGGACGTAAACGATGACGGCACATGGGATGAAGTGCAATTCAAGCGCTATTCCATAAGCGGAGACGGGGAGGCGGAGTTTGGCATGACCGGGCTCCCGTCGCCTTATGTGCTGGAACTTCGTTCTTTTCAGTAGAGAATCACGATCTCAGGACGGAATATCAGACAACGAAGTGGAGGACACAGATCATGATGAAAGACACTCAGCTGACGAGGCGCGCCTTTCTCAAGGGCAGTGCCGTGACGGCAGCGGCCGGCGCCCTCGGTGCCATGGGCATCCCTGCGATGGAGCTGGCCGGGGCCGAGGAAAATGAACATGCGAAGGTGGTCACAAGCACAGAGGCCGCCGCTCTTCCCGTGACCAGGGAAGTACCGGTCCCGGATAAGGTGCCCTCACCCGCGAAGACCGAGTACGAGTGCGACGTGCTGGTGATCGGGGGCGGGTTTGCGGGCCTGAACGCCGCAGCTTCTGCCAAGGAAGCCGGCCAGAATGTGGTTCTGGTGGACAAGGGCACGCCCGGTTACTCCGGTCTTTCGCCCTTTGTCAGCTCCCACCGGTGGTTCGATGCGGAAATGGGCGACGATGAGGCGGCCTTCAGGGCATGCATCAACCGAGGCAGCGAGTACATCGGCGACATGGACTGGTACGGGGTCTGGATCCGTGAGTCGAAGAAGATGTACGAGCGCCTCATGGACTGGGGCATTCTGACCCAGTACGAGACGGCCGCGGAGTCCGGCTTCTATGACAGCGCCGACTATCGGGGCTATCACATGGCCTTTGCAAAGCAGGATCGCCGCATTCGGTTCATGGATGTGCTGCGCAGCCTCCAGATCCCGGTGGCAGATCAGACAATGATCACCAACGTCATCGTGGAGGACGGCATTGTGCGCGGTGCCATGGGCCTGCATGTGCCATCCTCCACGGTCATCACCTTCCATGCAAAAGCTGTGGTCATGGCCATGGGCGGTGGCTCCTACAAGCCCACCGGCTTCCCCACGGGCCAGGACACCTTCGATGGAGAGTACATCTGCTACCAGCTGGGGCTGCCCATCGGTGGCAAAGAGTTTGATGACTTCCACATGACCTGCTCTCAGGCGCCCGGCAATGCCTTCCTGAACAACAACTGGACCTACCTGAACTGCATATGGCTGTGCGGCGGGGACATCACGCCCGACACGGTGAAGTCCTATGCGGACGGCAAGGGCAAGGCCATGGTGCTGGACCGCGTGACAAAGACCGTCACGGGCCTGAGTGTGAATGACGGAACAGGCCTTGAGGACCTGTCCAAGTCCTCGGTCCTCAGAAAAGGCGGTTCTGCATCCGAGAACCCCAATGAGATCCGGAAGGGCAAGCGCAGTGACACCATGTTCAAGGGCGATGTGTACGGCGCGGCTGTCGGCATGGGCGGGCACCTGAGCTGTGGCGTCTTCTGCGGCCTGGATGACCTGGAGGGCAAAACGTCCATTGACGGCCTGTACGTGGCCGGCGATGGCATGAACTGCCAGGGCCCGACGGGTGCTGCATATCCTACAGGTGTCGGCTTCACATCCTCCTTCGTGTCCCTGCAGGGCGATCATGCGGGAAAAGCTGCGGCAGCATATGCAGACAAGGTGACACTGAAGTCCATCGGCGAGGAAACGAAGCGTGAAATCACAGAGGAGATCCTTGCACCCCTGTCCATGACCTCCGGTTTCGATCCCAACTGGGCACGGGATATGCTGGAGGGGATCATGGCACCGTACTGGGTCCTGATCTCCAAGAGCGAGGCGAACCTGAGCGCGGCCCTCACACAGGTGCTGGCGATGAAGGAGCACGTAGTGCCGAAGCTTGCCGCTGCCACCAGCCATGATCTGCGGCTCGTACACGAGATGCGGCACAAGGTCAACAGTGCCGAGATGAAGCTGAGAGCCTCCCTGGCCAGAAAGGAAACCCGCGGCCTGAGCTACCGCAGCGACTATCCCTACCGTGATGATGAAAATTTCCTGTGCTATATGCTGGTGGAAAAGCAGGAAGACGGCAGCATGGACGTTCGCAGGCAGCCTGTGAAGGATGAGTGGAAAGGTGACCTGAGCCTGCCGTATGCGGAGAGGTACGGCTATTATTTCCCGGGAGAGCGTGAGGCCAAGGGACTGCCTGAGGAAGAAAAGTCCAGCGGCGGCTGGGGCAAGTGACAGGAGGGATAAAAAATGAGTGTGAAGAGAGTTGACGTCAGACTCTGTATTGGGTGCGGGATGTGCATGCGTGTATGTCCCATGGACGTGTTCCGCATGAACACGGATGAGAGAAAGTCTGTTTTAGCCTATCCGGAAAACTGCCAGAGCTGCGGACAGTGCTATTACAACTGTCCCACGGCATCCCTGACCATCGTGAACGACATGTACGGGTATGCCCAGAGTGCCTACCGCGCACCGACGACCGTTGCCCTGAACGCGACGGACGCCACAGTGAAGCCGGACGTCTCATAAAAATCACATGGTGTTCACATCTTTTTCCGAGTGGCTTCACCACAGGGTGAAGTCCCTGTGATATCATTCTCACTGTCAAAAGGAGGTTTTGACATGAAGAAAGTTCTTTCCTGGATGATGGCCCTTCTGATGGCCTTCACACTTCAGTGTGCGCCGGCAATCGCAGATGAGACGGCCGTGCCTGAAAAAATCGATATGACAAAGTGGCAGTATGAAGCTTCGAGCGACGTATACTGGCAGGTCGGCCTTTCCTATGCGGCAAATCCTGCGGATGCAAGCTATGAAACCATGGGCATCTTCGTGCCTGGCGCCTACTTCACGGGTGTGGACAACGGGGACGGCACCTATACCTGCACGGTGAATGAAAGCGGCGCGGCAGGAAAATACACGGCCTCGACTGCACCACTCATCATCCCGGTGAATACCCCCGGGTACTCTGCCATGGCGGCTCCCACGGGCTTCACCAGCAGCATGGGCTACGGCAATATCTCCGACTACACACAGGCGGGGATTATCGTGCTGTTTGCCGGTGCCCGCGGCCGGGATGCCGGTGCACCCGCAGGTGTTACCGACTTCAAGGCGGCCATCCGCTATGCCAGGTACAACCGGGATCTTTTGCCCGGAGACATGGACAGCATCTTCTCCCTCGGCATGAGCGGCGGCGGTGCCCAGAGCGCCGTGATCGGGGCCAGCGGCAACAGTGAGCTGTACACGCCCTACCTTGCCGCCATCGGTGCCGTGATGGACGAGAGCGATGCGGTGAAAGGCAGTATGTGCTGGTGCCCCATCACCAACCTGGATGTGGCAGATGAGGCCTATGAATGGAACATGGGTAACACAAGAAGCGGCCTGAGTGCGGAAGAGCAGGGCTATTCCGACGGCATGGCGCTGGCCTTTGCGGAGTACATCAACGGTCTCGGACTCACGGATGAGAGCGGGAACGCGCTGGTGCTGTCAAGGAGCGAGGAAGGCCTCTTTCAGAGCGGCAGCTACTATGACTATGTGAAGACGGTCATCGAGACCTCGCTGGCCCATTTCCTCGAGGATACGGAGTTCCCCTATACCGCTTCCTCCTCTGGTGGATTTGGTGGCCTCGGCGGCCGGGGTGGCCGCGGTGGAAACTTCGGTGGCGGCATGATGCAGGGCGGCTTCGGAGGCCCCGGCAATGGCGGAAAACCTGATTTTGGCGGCGAGAAACCGGAACTCGAGGAAGGTGAGGTGCCTGACTTCGGAGGCTTCGGAGACTTCGGCGGGTTTGGCGGCCCCGATGGCAATACCGAAGCGCAGGGCACCAATTATGAGGCTATGGACGGCATCGCCCGTACGGAGACGGCCTCCTCGGCTCTATCCCTGAGCGGCACCTATGAGACCCGTCAGGACTATATCGACGCGCTGAATGCAAACGGCGAATGGGTGACATGGGACGAGAGCACGAGCAAGGTGACGATCACGAGCGTTGCAGCCTTCACGCAGGCGCTGAAGAACGCCTCCAAGGGGATTGCCGCCTTCGACCAGCTGAACCCGACCCAGGGGGAGAACATTCTCTTTGGCTACGGGGACGGGAGCGGAGCACACTTTGACAGCATTCTGGCAGAACTCGTGAAGGGTACAGAATACGAGGCTGCCTTTGCAGAGGATCTGTCCCGGCAGGATGCCCAGGGCAATACCGTGGATGTCAGAGGGAATATGTACAACCCCATGTACTACCTCTCGCCCGCATACGCTGGCTATATGACCAGCGAGCCTGCCACATACTGGCGGATCAGAACGGGCATCAACCAGGGAGACACCGCCCTTTGCACCGAGATCGATCTGGCACTTGCGGCCGGGAGCTACAGCGCAGACACCCAGGTGGACTTTGAGACCGTCTGGGGCCAGGGACACACGGAGGCTGAGCGTACGGGTTCTTCCACAGAGAACTTCATTGCCTGGGTCGATGCGTGCATGAATCCATAAGACAGATAGCGGCACCCGGCAGCCTGACGTATGTCAGACCGCTGGGTGCCGAAAGATCAATGCATATGTGCGGCTGCCGTTGCGGGCAGCCGTTTTCATGTACGCCGGACACGGCGCATTTCTTGCCAGTGAAAGTCCGGCCGCAGGTACTTGTCGCCAAGCGTAGCGGAACATCAAAGATCATCAGCAATGATGTGACTGAAGGCAGTGCATAGCAAAACCACAAGCGCAGGAACAGACAACTGGTACAAGGCTTCATTGCGAGTTAAGCGGAATGATCAATCTCGATATGATACGCATTGGATTGATTTTCAGTTGGACACAATGCTTTTTTTGAAAATTGATGAAAGTCATCAACAAACTTGATTTCTTTCATGGGGGGGTATAATGACAGCACCAACTATGAAAGGGGCTATGATATTCATGTGAATCCATCCTTGACACCAACAAGAAAACCGTCACCGTACCTTGGAACTACACCGACAAACTGGTCGCCATGAACTAGAATATCAAAGAAACTATGAGCAACACCCCTGCTAACCAGAAAGGACAAACTGACGATGAAAAAGATAATTGCGCTACTCTTGGTGGCTATTATGGTCCTGGGCTTGTCTGGGACAGCCCTTGCTTATGACGGGGAAATTACTTTTCAGGGTATTCCATGGGGGAGCAGCTTTGACGACTCCTTTAAGATCATGGAGAGCAATGGATTTACCACAGATGAATATGGTGTAACACTTGAGTGGCTCAAAAATAATGGTTATCCCCGTTCTGGCTCTGGAAGTTTTTTAGTGCCAGAAGAGAGCCGGAATTATATGACAGGAAATGTTTCGCAGTATACAGATGTTCTTTCATGTTTTCAATTTGAGATGGGTACTCTGGCAGAAGACAAGAAGATAGCGGGTTATGATATCTCACAAATTGAATTCTCTTTTGTGTCACTTGGAGATGATACAAAGCTCATCACGGCAGCGGTGCGTCTGAAATGGGAAAATCAGGAACGTGCTTTTGATGATTTGCACGATAAGCTGTCCTCCGTGTATGGCGAGGCAGAGCACAAACAGGATAACAATGGAATTGTGAATAATTATGTGTGGAAAGGCGAAAACAATTCTATTGTTTTGCTTGATTTCGGACAGCAATTTTTGCAACTTTATTATGGAACAGCAGATGCGACGGAATGGTTGGAACAAGCGCAACAAGAATATGTACCAACGAACACAGTTGATAGCAGCGATACCAGCGGATTATAATTTGGCGGAGGAGTATTATTTCCCTTTGCATCGAGATCGATCTGGTACTTGCGGCCGGGAGCTGCAGCGCAGACACCCAGGTGGACTTTGAGACCGTCTGGGGCCAAGGGCACACGGAGGCTGAGCGTACGGGTTCTTCCACAGCGAACTTCATTGCCTGGGTCGATGCGTGCATGAATCCATAAGACAGATAGCGGCACCCGGCAGCCTGACATATGTCAGACAGCTGGGTGCCGGCAGATGAGGGGATATGTGCGGCTGTCGTTTCGGACAGCCGTTTTCAATTGTGATCCATGCGAGGAAAAGACAGAAAGAGCCTGATTACTTCTCTGTCACATGCTGCATCTCTGGCAGAGAATATCCCTTCTGCTGCATTGCTGCCAGAAACTCATGCGAACTCATTTGCACCTCGGATGCTGCATATGCCGGATCCAGCTTTCCCAATGAAACAAGGCGGAAGAGAAGGTTTGCCTTTGTTTCCCAATCCCGTTTCACAAGTTCATCCTGGAAGAGATCCATCAGCGAAGACGTCCTCTCATGAATCTTCCGTTTTGCCGCTTTGAATGTTCTGGGATTGTTCGATGCAGTCTTCTCGAGCACTTTCTTCAGATATGCCTGGATGGCTTCGTCAGTCTCATCCGCACAACTGTCCATGAGTCTGACCAGATCTTCTGCGCGGGCACGGTCACGGTCCGTCATGGCACGCTCAGCTGCATATTCATCCCCCTCGAGCTCCGACAGAATCACGATCTGAAAAGGAAACGGAGAAAGCCGTCTGACATGATAGATTCCCTTTGTCTCATCGTCTGCCTCCAGCTCGCCTGCCATTTCCATGGCCTGAAACAGCGCCTGATTTTTCTTTGGATGGAAGATCGACAGCGTGACATCGTGGTGGTGATGCCCGTCATCTTCCTCCATCATGCTCAGAAACAGATCCGCATAACCGATGGCGTAGTTCAGGTCGCTTGTGCTCAGAGGATCATCGGGGCCTTTCACCACGATGAGATTGTAGCGGCGGAACTGCCGATAGATACTTTTCTTCAGATGAGCACCTTCAGCAAGCGCTAAGACAATGAAATCGATCTCGTCTTCTCTGACGCCAAGATACAGCTCGGCATCCGCATCAATCTCGCCGTTTTGCGCATCACGCAGCATGTCAATGCGCAGGATCAGTTCCTCCCAGGTGCGCCAGAAGCTCCGGGGAACCAGATCCAGCTGCTTTATCAGCCCAAGGATCCTGTACTGCAGAGTTTCGGCATCTTCCTCCGTCAGATGCGAAACATCATCCCTTCCCAGAAGGATCTGCCAGAACCGTTCCTGTTCTTTCTGTGTAAGGGAAGAACGTGTGGACGATCGAAGCGAAGAACGTACTTTTTCCATGCACTCAATGACCTCCTGAATGGTTTTCTTTGGGGCAGGACACTCAGGTCCAGGTTCATTCAAACTGCCGTGCCCCGCTCGCTGCATGTGCTGCAAAAAAACAGGGCCCGAGGTTTTCAAACTTGAAAACCCCGGGCCCCGCACGTGCATCTCAGATGCTCGTTTTCAGGCTGTTCTTACTGATTGCCGCCGCCAAGATTGGTCAGAGCATCACCGATGCCGCTCAGCACATCGCCAAGGCCGCCGCCGAGGGATTCGGTGATGGAAGACAGATCAAGGCCGGACAGGTCAAAGGAAGAAAGGTCGAAAGAACCGAGACTGAAGCTGCTCAGGTCAAAGCTGCCGATCAGGTCGGTGATCTGGGAGACGCTGGAGATGCCCAGCCCCTGCACCTTTTCGATGAGACCGGAGACCTTCTCACCGATGCCGGAGGTCCACTCCTTCTCGCTGAAGAAAGACTGCACGGACTCGAGAATGCCGGACCAGTCGACGGCACTGAGCTTTTCCTGGAAATTGCCCCAGCCATCCGTGTTCACGCGGGAACGGATCAGCGAGGGAAGCTCCTCCCAGTTTTCGACGCCGAGATTTTCAAGAAGACTTGTGAAGAAGGAATCAGGATCGTCCTGAACGACCTTCACGGTGACTCCCTCCGCAAAGGCGAAGGAGAAAAGGAACATCAGGGCAACGAGCAGACAGGCAACCTTGCGCATAGAAAAACCTCCTTAAGCTTAGGGCATTTTGCCCGGGTAACCGAAGACGGGTGGCAGCCAGTGCCGCCTCGCGTCTTTTCGGAGGTCATTCTACCGAAAGTGCTGTCTGGTGTCAAAGCCCCTGTGCTTCCGCTGTCGCCAGTGTCTCCAGAGACTTTCGAATGCCGGCAAGCTCTTCCTGGATCTTTTCGATGTGCTCTGCGAGGCTCTCAATGGCCTCCTGTTTTCTGCTCTTCGCTGCGAAGGCAGGGCTCATGGCATCCTCGAGGGTATCTGGGAGGGGAGAGATGCCTCTGAAGTTATCCAGATCATCCATCTGGTTGCAGCAATGCCCGAAGTCGTCAATCGCGAGTGTCCGGACGGGCAGGTAATGCGTGACAGGAGAAGACTCGTGGTCACTTTTGCCGTCCCCCGGAAAGGCCAGAAGCACAGGGCGGGAGGACAGGTTGAGGATGAAGGTATAATCGCTGTAGCCGTGCTCATGGGCCGAAAGGGGCGATGGGACAGGCAGGCCTTCCCGCCAGATCGGGCCCTCCGGGTATCCGTAACGGCGCTTGTTGAAGGCGGAGATTTGCTTTCTGAAATGGTCCCGGCTGTATACGCCCTTCATGAAGTCTGCAAAATCCTGCCCGTAGCCAGAGGCGTACATGTCACCGTTGAACTCGATGGAAATGTCCATGAGAGGGGCACCGTCCGGCCCGTCATAGATGAGGATGCCGCGTCCTCGTGTCATGAAAAACCACATCCTGGTCGTGTAGTCAGCCTGTGTGCACCCGGGCTGCCGTAAGACAGCATAGCAGGCCCGGCCGGGAAATGATATATACTGGCAGGCTAAATTTTGGAGCATATGGCCATGGCCTGAGAACATAAAAAAGGCGCGGACAGGTTCTTTCGCCTGCCTGCGTCTAATCGTATTCTCCGAGCCACCGGGGACTCGTCTCCTCCGTGGCCTTTCCAAGTCTGAGACTCTCCTGCACATTCAACACCCTCTGGTTCCGGCTGCCCCGGAAGTTGAGATCCAGGGACCGCTCGGCGAGAAGAAAGGGGCCGTCGATCAGGACATCAAGTGCAGAAAGCAGCGCCCGCTGTGCATCTGTCCCCTCAAGCAGTTCTTCAAAGGTGTAGCCGGTGTAGGATGCAACCTCGCATCCATGTTCCTTCAGCATGCTGACCAGCGGCAGGAGCGCTTTTGCCTGGGCAAAGGGCTCACCGCCGGAGAGTGTGACACCCCGGCAAAGGGGGTTGTGGTGCACGAGCTCAAAGAGCTCTTCCGCGCTTTTTTCTGTCCCGCCTGCAAAATCCCAGGTTTCCGGATTGTGGCAGCCCGGGCAGTGGTGGGGACAGCCCTGCACGTAGAAGGTGGTGCGGATGCCGGGACCATCCACGATGCTGTCGCGGGTGATCCCGGCCATGCGGATCATGCTCATGCCTCGGCGCTCAGTCCGTGCCGCACGCGGTCATGCTCCTCAGCGCGCTTGGCATCATTCCACTTGTCCATGGTGCCCACCAGGTATCCGGTGATGCGGCGGATGCGCTCAAAGCCCACGCCCTCGCCAAGCTTCTCGTCCTGGTTGTCCAAAACGACGCTCTCAGCTGCCTTGTTTTCCACGATATTTTCCATTTGGGTCTCCTCCTTGCGTTCCTTATGCGCTGTCCACAGATGTCTGTGGGACTTATTCGATGCCTCTGAATGCCACCAGCTCCGGATAGAGCTTCTTCATTTCCTCCACGCGGCTGGTGGGTACGCGGTGCCCCTCACGCCGTCCGCAGCGCGGGCACATATCTCCGATGATGCCCACATACCCGCACACAGGATCCCTGTCCACGGGGTGGTTGATGCTCCCATACCCGATGCCGCAGTCATGCATCCAGCGGACGACCTGCTCAAAGGCCTCCACGTTCCGTGCTGTGTCGCCGTCCAGCTCCACGTAGCTGATGTGGCCCGCGTTGCACAGCGCGTGATAGGGTGCCTCCAGACGGATCTTATCATAGGCGGAGATATGATACCAGACCGGGATGTGGAAGCTGTTGGTGTAATACTCACGGTCGGTGATGCCGGGGAGCTTCCCGAAGCGCTTCTGGTCCTGGCGGATGAACTTGCCGGAGAGGCCCTCTGCAGGGGTGGCCAGCAGGGTGAAGTTCATCTTCATCTCCTGGGAGCGCTTATCGCAGAATGCCCGCATATGGCGGATGATGTTCAGGCCCTTTTCCTGCATCTCCTCGCTCTGCCCGTGGTGCTCTCCGTAGAGGGCTGTGAGGCACTCGGCCAGGCCGATGAACCCGATGGACAGCGTGCCGTGCTTGAGGACTTCGCGGATTGGGTCTGCGATGTGCAGCTTGTCACTGTCAAGCCACACGCCCTGGCCCATCAGGAAGGGGAAGTTGTAGACGTGCTTCTGAGCCTGAATTTCAAACCGGTCAAGAAGCTGCTGGGCCACAAGCTCCAGGAGCTCATCCAGCCTCTTGTAGAACCCTTCCTCGTCGTCTCTGTGCTCCAGGGCGATCCTCGGCAGGTTGATGGACGTGAAGGACAGGTTGCCGCGGCTGTAGCTGATCTGCCGCGCCGGATCATAGACGTTCCCGATCACCCTCGTGCGGCAGCCCATGGTGGCCACCTCGGTCTCGGGGCGCCCGGGCACGTAGTACTGGAGGTTGAAGGGGGAGTCGATGAAGACGAAGTTGGGGAACAGACGGCGCGCACTCACCTTGCAGCTGAGGCGGAAGAGGTCATAGTTGGGATCGCCGGGATTGTAGTTGACGCCCTCCTTGACCTTGAAAATGTGGATGGGGAAGATGCAGGTCTCCCCGTGTCCAAGGCCCGCGTCCAGGGCCAGAAGGACGTTGCGCATGGCCATGCGGCCCTCGGGGGTGATGTCCGTGCCGTAGTTGATGGACGAGAACGGCGTCTGGGCACCCGCGCGGGAGTGCATGGTGTTGAGGTTGTGGACGAATCCCTCCATGGCCTGGAAGGTGTCATGGTCAGTGCGCTTGAAGGCACGCTTGCGCACACGGGCGAGCAGGTGCCGCACGGCGTCAGACTCAAGACTGTAGGCGCTGGCGAGCGCCTGGCAGAGCTGATCGTCGAAGCCGGGCCGGTTCTCAAGCTTTGCAAGTGCGCCCTGCTCCCGCTCAACGTCGGTCAGGATGGCCGTGACACGGTCCTTCTCGTCCTCGAGGTCCAGCTGGTCCTCCAGAACCTCGACCAGGATGTTCAGGAAATTCTTGTGGTAGCTCTTGCCCACGCCCTCTGCCATGGCATAGTCAAAGTTCGGGATGGACTGGCCGCCGTGCTGGTCGTTCTGATTGGACTGGATGGCGATGGCCGCCAGGGCTGCATAGCTCTGAATCGACTGGGGCTCGCGCAGATATCCGTGCCCGGTGGAGAAACCGCCGTGGAACAGACTCAGGATGTCGATCTGCGTGCAGGTGGTGGTCATGTGATAGAAGTCGAAATCGTGAATGTAGATATCGCCCTCGCGGAAGGCCCTGGCATGCTCCGGGCGGAGCAGGTACATCTCGTTGTAGGCCTTGGCGCCGGCAGAGCCGATCTGCAGCATGGAGCCCATGGCGGTGTTGCCGTCGATGTTGGCGTTGTCCCGCTTCAGATCGCTGTCCAGGGCATCCTCCTGGGTGATCTCGTTGATGGTCTTCATCAGGGCAGTGTTGGCATCCCTGGTGTAGGTGCGGTTGGCCCGGTAGAGGATGTAGGACTTGGCGGTATCGTTGAAGCCGTAGTCCATGAGCTGGCGCTCTACGGTGTCCTGGATGGCTTCAATGTCAGGGGATTTCTGGGGAAAGGCGGCTTCCAGTTTGGCCTGCACGGCGTCGGCGACCCGGGCGGCGTCTGTGGCGCTGCCCTCCCTCGCCGCCTCCATGGCGCGGAGTACGGCGGAAGCGATCTTGTTCTGGTCATACAGGACCTGGCGGCCGTCACGCTTGATAATGCTGCGTATCATGGGCGGGATCTGTCCTCCATCATTTGAAATAAAAATGTGAAATGATTATGGATGAATATGAAGAATTATGATTTGAGAAAGATTTGAAGTCAGTGTCCGAGCCTGAGTGCCATGCGGGACCATCGCTTCGATGAGAAATCCATGATCCGGGGGATGCCAGGAGGCAAATCCCGACATATCCCATATTTAGTGGCACATCAGGCTCACAATTACGGCATTTTGTATCATCGGCACTTAGATGTCAATGGGCAAATGGGCAGTTTTTGCCAACATTTTTTGCTGTATAAGGCACAATTAAAGGGCCGGACGGCCCGAGAATGCAGCAGGAAAGCGCTCTTTTCGGCCCTGAAGAAAAAATCCAGGGTCCAGAAAAAATTTTTGTATGCACAATTTCGCAGAGCCACCACATATTGTGGGATACGGACAAATACCTCCACATTCTGAAGGATGCCCGGCGGATGGGAGCGCTTGTTGCATAAATGCAGCTGCTTTGTTGCATATTTTCGCCCAGGCACCTGTCACAGCATCACGATTAACGAAACTTTAACACAGAATATGGTATACTGGTGGGGAAGTCACCAGAGGAGGCGATGGCGTGTTTAAGATTCTGGTCGTGGAAGATGAGAAGGAACTGAACCGGCAGGTGTGTGCATACCTGAAGCAGAATGGCTACGAGGCGGTTGGGTGCCTGAGTGCCAACGATGCCTTCAATGCCATGTACAATGATCTCTATGATCTCATCGTGTCCGACATCATGATGCCGGGCATGGACGGGTTTGATTTTGCCCGCACGGTGCGGGAGACGAGGGAGGACATCCCGATCCTCTTTATGACCGCGCGGGATGACTTTGCCGCCAAGAGGCAGGGATTCCAGATCGGCGTGGATGATTACATGGTAAAGCCCGTGGACCTCGAAGAGCTCGTCCTGAGAATCGGTGCGCTGCTTCGGCGCTCGAGGATCTCCGGCAGCCACCGGCTTGAGGTGGGAGATGTGGTGCTGGACTCGGACGAGCGCTCCTGCACGGTGGGCGGAAGTGAAGTGCCGCTGACCACAAGGGAATTCAACATTCTCTACAAGCTCCTGTCCTATCCGAAAAAGACCTTCACCCGCGCCCAGCTCATGGACGAATTCTGGGATGCCGATTCCTCCTCCACGCTGCGCACGGTGGACGTGTACATGACCAAGCTTCGGGAGAAGTTTGGAAACTGCGGCGCATTTGAGATTCAGACGGTGCGCGGCCTCGGGTACAAGGCGGTGGTCCTCTCATGAATAAAGAACGGCGGCGCTTTCTCATCTGGCGGTACGTGACCTTCTTTCTCCTGATCTCCTTTGTGGTCACCTCATCGTTTCTGCTCTTTTTCAATTCCATGCAGATCGATTCTACGGTCCTGGCCCAGAATGCCGTTCTGACCTTCGGCAATATTCTGTTTCTCAGCTTTTTCTGCTGCCTGGCGGAATGGGTGCTGCGCAAGATCACCGTGGACAAGCCCATCCGGCAGATCCGCGAGGCCACAAGACGGCTGACCGAGGGCGACCTGTCCGCGCGAATCGACACCTCGAGCTTTCGGGTGTTCAGCGAGGATTTCAACGGTATTGCCGAGGACTTTAACCTCATGGCGGAGGAGCTGTCGAGCACGAACACCCTGAGGACAGACTTTGTGTCCAATGTGTCCCATGAGCTGAAAACGCCCCTGGCCGTGATCCGGAACTATGCAAAGCTGATGCAGAGCGGTGACCTGACAGACGCTCAGCGCATGGAGTACGCACAGGGCATTGACCGGGCGACGCAGCGCATGACGGCGCTGATCACCAACATCCTGAAGATGAACAAGCTGGAAAACCAGCAGATCAGCCCGAAGGTGCAGGAATACGACCTGACGGAGCAGGTGGCAGAGTGCCTTCTGTCCTTTGACGATCAGATGGAGCGAAAGCAGCTGGAACTCGAGTGCGAGATGGATGAGCGGATCCTTGTCAGCGCGGATCCGGAGCTTTTGACGCTTGTGTGGAATAATCTCCTCTCCAATGCAGTCAAGTTTACACCGGATGGCGGGACGGTCTGCGTGTCCGTGAGATGCGAAAACGAGTGGGCCGTGGTGTCTGTGAAGGATACCGGCTGCGGGATGGACAGGGAGACAGGAAAACATATCTTCGACAAGTTCTTTCAGGGCGACACCTCCCACGCCACGGAGGGCAACGGCCTGGGCCTTGCACTGGTAAAGCGGGTGGTCGATCTGACCGGCGGGCAGATCCAGGTGCAGAGCGAAGTCGGAAAAGGGAGCAATTTTACCGTGAAGATCAGAGGACGCGCCGCATGATGAAAGCCCTCCTGTGCCGGCTGCTTCCGGAAAACCTCTCGGAGATCCTGTTCAGCTATGAGCGCCGCTCCCAGCTCCTTCTGAATCTTTCCCTGGTCGTGAACCTGGTCTACGCAGTCCTCAAGCTGGGGAGTGGAATTTACTATCATTCCTTCTGGATGGGCGCGCTGGGCATCTATTACGCTGTACTGGGCGGACTGCGCTTTTTCCTTTTGCATGCCATCCACAGGCCAAACGATCAGACACTGATCTACCGGCGCACAGCCTGGCTTCTGAATCTGCTGACGCTGACCATGACGGGCATCTTTGTGCAGATGGTGCGGGAAAACCGGGCGTATGATTACCCGGGTGTGCTGATTTTTGCCATGGCCGCGTGGACGTTTGCCAATGTCATCGTGGCGGCAGTGAATCTGATCAGGCGGCAGAAAGACGAAAATAAGGTGCTGGCTGCCGCCCGCTGTGTATCCTTTGCAGGAGCCCTCATGTCGATCCTGGCGCTGCAGACAGCGCTGATTGCGCGGTTTGGAGAGGACGATGTCGCCTTTGCCCAGCTCATGAACGCGCTGGGCGGTGCGGGTGTCACAGCTCTGCTGGTGACCCTGTCCGCGCTGATGATCGCCCGGAGCAGCGCATGGAAAAGCACAGATGAAAACGCTTTGCATTAACAATTCTCTAACAAAACTTGAACAATTCGGAAACAAACCTCCTGTATGATTGACCTGTCAGTCGGAAACCCGGGGATGAAAAGCAGAGAAGGAATCAGCAGAAGGTCATGGCACACACGCCAGAGGGAGACCGCTTCATCATGGATAAGAATGAAAACACCGTGAGCATCACCTACTCCGCCGAGGAGCAGAGGGAGCTGGACGCCATCCGCTCCAAGTACAAAAACGGCGACAAAGCGCAGCCCACAAGGCTTGAGCAGATCAAAAAGCTGGATGCCCGTGTGGAGAGCAGGGCCATGGTTGCCGGGCTCAGCGCCGGCATTCTGAGCACTCTGGTGATGGGCGGCGGCATGAGCATGACGCTGTCCCTGGGGCGGCCGGTGCTCGGTATCCTGGTGGGTGTGGCCGGTCTCCTTGGCATGATTGCCGCCTGGCCCCTGTATCAGAAGGTCCTTAAAAAGGAACGGGAAAAGGCAGCGCCGGAAATCATGCGGCTCAGTGAAGACTGATGCTCTTTTCCAATCTGGCGAAGACAATCTGAAGAGGAGGAAGAAACGGTCATGAGTGAAACGAAGGAGTTTCTGCAAAGCGCAATGGATGTCAGCGAGCAGGCGGCGAAGGCTGCTGCGGAGGGCCAGCAGAAGATGCTGGAAAAGGCAGGCGAGGTGGGGGAACAGATCGCAGAAGGTGCGATAAGCGCCTGTGAGGCCATTGAAAAGGGTACGGTCAGCGGCTTTGAGGCCATCGAAGAGGGCGTCGTTTCCGGCTATCAGGCCATAGAAAACGGGGTCGTGGGCGGCTACAAGGCCATCGAGCATGGTGTGGTCAGCGGCTTCAATAAGATCACCGACAGGTTCGTGGGCAAGTTCCTGACCAAAGAAGGCGAAACCGTGGCACAGGCCAAAGAGCGCCTTGCCGCCGAGCAGAAGGCGCGGGAAGAAGGCCACCAGAAGAGAATGCAGGAAATGCAGGATCGCACCGCGGCCAGGCAGAGCAGCGGCAAAGAATCATGATTCAGGCTCAGATACAAAACCAGACGGCTTCCTCTGCGGAGCCGTTTTTCTTTATGCCTGAACCGGTTTTGCGTTAACACTTCTCTAACAATTCGTGAACAATACTCAAACAAACACGCTGTATCCTTCGCCCTGTCAGTATGAAAGCCTGGAAAAATACTGAGAAGGAGCGGAGCAATGAACGCAATTGAGATTCAGGGACTGAAAAAGTCCTTTCGGGGACTGTATGCTTTGGACGGCCTGAACATGACCGTGCCGCTTGGCGCGATTTACGGTTTTATCGGAGAAAACGGCAGCGGCAAATCCACCACGGAGAAGCTGATCTGCGGGCACCTGGTGCCAAGCGGGGGCCACATTCAGTTATTTGGCAAATCCTACAGGGATACAGGCGTCCGGGCGCGCGTCGGTGCGCTGATCGAGAACACCGGGTGTTTTCCCAATTCCACCATCTATCAGAACCTGATGATGCAGGCCATCAACCTGAACCTGCAAAACCCGGATGAGGAAATCCGGCGTGTCCTGAAGATCGTGCGCATGGACGGCGAGGCGCAGCTGAAATTCAAAAAATGCTCCCTGGGCATGAAGCAGCGCATCGGCATCGCCATGGCGCTTCTGGGTGACCCGGCCCTTCTGATCCTGGATGAACCCATCAACGGGCTGGATACCGACGGTATGCGCATCATGCGGGAGATACTGGTGGACATCACAAAGAATGACGGCTGCACGGTGCTGATCTCCTCCCACATCCTGGGCGAGCTGGAGAAGATCGCGACTCACTACGGCATCATCCGCCAGGGAAAGATGATCCAGGAGCTGAGCGCAGAGGAGATGGAAGGCCGCTGCCGCACCTTCACCACCGTGAAAACAGCGGATATGAACAGGGCCTTTGCGGATCTGCAGATGCAGTATGCTGACGTGCGGCTGGAGGAGGGCAGGCTGCGGGTCTATGATGTGGACGATACGGAAGCGATCGTCCGGCAGCTGCTGGACCATGGCCATACCGTACAGGAAATCCGGAAGAACCGCATCGGCCTGGAAGAATACTACATTGAACTGATGTCCCGAAAGGAGCGTGGCTGACATGCAGGCAACCCTGACCCCCACCTTTGAATCTCCCACCCTGCAGAAGCGTCTGAAGAGCATGCTGGGCGTGGACTTCTACAGGCTTTTTCATACGCCCATGTTCTATATCTTCCTGGCCATTGCTGCCCTGATCCCCGCCATGGTATCCAGCATGGGCATGATGAGCGGCCCGGATGGCGCGGCGGCGGCCCCGCTGTTTACCAACGCATGGAACATTGTCGCAGCGGACAGTCCGCTCTATGTGGTGCATGACATCGGCGAATACGCCAACATGAACATGGTCTTCATCTTCGGGGGCATCATGGTATCCATCTTCATCGGGCACGATTACCGCAGCGGATATGTGAAGCAGCTGTTCACCACCCATGCAAAGAAAAGTGATTACATGGTGTCCAAGTCCCTGGTATGCGCGTTCGCGATGACCTGTATGTGCGGGACGTACCTTCTGGGCGGCATCGCGGGCGGCCTGTTCTCTGGAATGGAATTTCACGCCGGCTTCTTCTCGCTGCTGTTTGCGATTCTGGGGAAGGCAGTCATGAGCCTTGGATGGGCAAGCCTGTATACCTTCCTCAACGTGATCCTCCGCCGCCAGTTTGGGGTATCCATCACCTCCAGCTTTGTGCTGGGTACGGGCATTCCGGTCATCGGCGCGGCGGCACTAATGGGTAACAGCCCCGCCCTGAACATGTTCCTGTATGGTTCCTCGGTGAATGCCTGCCTGAGCAGCAATCTCGTGACGCTGCTGACATGCATCGCGGTGTCTGCAGCCTGGGCTGTGATCTATAACGCGCTGGGCACGCTGGTGTTGAACCGCAGCGATGTGTATTAAGGGGGGACAAGCATGAATGCGATTGAAATCAGAAATCTGAGCAAATGCTTTGGCAATAAGCAGGCCGTGGACGGCCTGAACATGACCGTGCCGGAGGGGGCCATCTACGGTTTCATCGGTGAAAACGGCAGCGGGAAATCCACCACCGAGAAGATGATCTGCGGACTGCTTCATCCTTCTTCCGGTACGATCTCGCTGTATGGCAAGGATCACAATGATGACGAAATCCGTTCCCACATCGGTGTGCTCATCGAAGCACCGGGCTGCTTTCCGAATGTGAGCGTGTGGAACAACATGCGGATCCAGGCTGCAAACCTGGAAATCAAAAATCCGGAGCAGGAAATTGCCAGGGTGCTCAGGACCGTGCGCATGGAGGGAGCTGCTTCCAATAAATTCAAGAACTGCTCCCTGGGCATGAAGCAGCGCATCGGCATCGCCATGGCGCTGCTTGGGAACCCCCGCCTTCTGGTGCTGGATGAACCCATCAACGGCCTGGACGCGGACGGCATGCGCATCATGCGGGAGGTGCTCACAGATATTACGCAAAGCTGCCGCTGCACGGTGCTGATCTCCTCCCACATTTTGGGCGAGCTGGAGAAGATTGCCACCCACTACGGCATCATCCGCCACGGGCGCATGGTCAGGGAAATGACCGCGGAGGAGCTGGAAGAGGACTGTCCGACCTATATTGCCCTGCGAAGTGGCGAGGGCAGCGGGACCAGGCTGCTGCTTAAAGGAAAGTATGACCGGGTGGAGGAAGAGGAGGACGGCACCATCCGCGTATATGGCGATGCCCGGCCGGAGGATGTGGCTTCCTTCCTCTATGAAAAGGGCGTCACGGTTCGTGAAATCTGGACGGCCAGGATCGGCCTGGAGGAATACTATATCGATCTGATGGGAGGAAAGAAGCAATGAGTAAATCCAGACGACTTCGCAGCATGATGCAGGTGGATTTCCGCCGTTTGTTCACCACGTCCCGGCTGCCCATTTTCCTTCTCATCGCCCTGATGATGCCGGTCCTCATTCTGACCATGACGACCATGGTCGGCGGCACGGAAGTGACCAACCCCCAGACGGGTGCTGTCACCACCATGGAAGCCTTCACCAATACCTGGCAGGTCATCGGCACGGAAAGCGGTACGGACATGATGGCCATGGACATGACGACGATGGTCAACATCAATCTGATTTTCTTTATGGCGGGCGTGTTCGTGTGCCTGTTTGTCGCCGATGATTTCCGCAGCGGATACGCCAAAAACCTGTTTACCGTGAGGTCCCATAAGATGGATTATGTGATTTCCAAGACGGTATCTGGCTGTATCGCCGGGGCCCTGATGCTGCTTGCCTTCTTCATCGGCGCGGTCATCGGCGGCGGAGCAGCCGGCCTGCCCTTCACCCTTGGCGCTGCGGGCGTCATTGGCCTTGTGATGTGCATGATGGCCAAAATCCTTCTGATGCCCGTCTTTGTGCCGATCGCCGTGGCCGTGAGCGTGTTTGGCAAAAGCCGCTCCTGGCTGTCCATCCTCCTGTTTGCCTTCGCCGGGATGCTGCTGTTCATGATGATCCCCATGCTGACGCCCCTGGATGCCGGCATCATGAACGTCGGACTGTGCCTGGCAGGCGGCGTCATGTTCGGTATAGGGCTTTGCAAGGTATCTGAAATGCTGCTCAGAAGGCAGGACCTGGTTTAAAAAAGGCGAGCGTTAACACTTCTCTAACAAAACTTGAACAAAACCACAACAAACCTCCGCTATGATGAGCATGTCAGCTGAGAAACCGCTGACAGAGAAAGCAGATTCATGACGGAGGTCTTATTTTATGAAGAGCAATAATGATGTGAAGTATCTTGTGACCGGTGCGGCAGGGTTCCTCGGCGGAACGATCTGCCGGCAGCTGATCGAGCGGGGCGAGAGCGTCAGGGCCTTTGTGCTGCCAGGCGATCCGGCCAGGAAGTTTGTGCCGGAGGAGGCAGAGATTGTGGAGGGCGATCTGACCGATGCAGAGTCCCTGGAGAAATTCTTTCAGGTGGAGGAGGGCACCGAAACCATCGTGCTGCACATCGCCAGCATCGTCACGGTGAATCCCGATTTTTCCTCCAAGGTCATGGAAGTGAACGTGGACGGCACGAAGAACATCATCCGCCTCTGCCTTTCCCATCCTGAGTGCAAAAAGCTGGTCTACTGCTCCTCCACAGGTGCCATCCCGGAGCGGCCCATGGGACAGAAGATCCAGGAGGTGGGCTTCTTTGAGCCGGACGAGGTGGTCGGCTGCTACAGCCGCAGCAAGGCCATGGCCACCCAGGCGGTGCTGGATGCGGTACACGAAAAGGGCCTGAACGCCTGCATCGTGCATCCCAGCGGCATCATGGGACCGGAGGATTACGCCGTGGGCGAGACCACGGGGACCCTGATCAAGATCATCAGGGGGGAGATGCCGGCCGGCATCGATGGCTCCTTTAACCTGTGCGACGTGCGTGATCTGGCGGCCGGTACCATTGCCGCCGCGGACAAGGGAAGAAAGGGCGAATGCTACATCCTCGCCAACGAGCCTGTATCCTTCAGGGATTTCTCCAGGATGGTCAGCGACGAGGCGGGCTGCAGGCCCGTGAAGATGTTCCTGCCCCTCTGGGCCGCCGACAGGATGGGCAGCATGATGGAAAAAAAGGCCAAAAAGAAGGGCACAAAGCCCATGATGACCCGCTTCTCCGTCTACAACCTGGCCCGGAACAACAGCTTTGATTCTACGAAGGCCGTGCGGGAGCTGGGCTACACCACCCGCTCCTACCGGGAAACGATCCGGGATGAGATCGCCTGGCTCAAGGAAACCGGCAAGATTGCCTGAGGAAGGGAGACACAGAACATGCTGGAGATCATGTTGTCTATGGAAATCGTTCTGGCCGTGAGTGCCCTGTTCTTTGGGTATATGCATCAGCATGGCAGAAAGGAGGAAGCTGCAAGATGCGCGAGGTGTGCGTAATCACGGGCGGCGGCAGCGGCATGGGCCTTGCAGCTGCCAGGTGCATGCCGAAGGAAAAGATCATCGTACTGTCCGGCCGCACGGTGCAGAAGCTGGAAAAGGCCGTGAAGGAGCTGGAAGCGCTGGGCTATGAAGCGCACCCCTTCGCCTGCGACACATCAAAGCGGGAGAGCGTGCGAAAAATGGCGGAGTATGCCGCCAGTCTTGGCAACGTGCGGAACGTGATCAACGCGGCAGGGCTCTCACCCGCCATGGCAAAGCCGGAGCAGCTCCTTCGGGTCAACGCCCTTGGTACGGTGAACGTGAACCAGGAGTTCAGCAAGGTCATGCGCCCCGGCAGCGTGATCGTGGATGTGTCCTCCAATTCGGCCTATGTGCTCCCGGATTTCATGGTGGGCAAAGCATCGCTCAGGCGGGCGGAACAGGATCCCGAAGGGTTTGTGCGAAAGTTTTTGCGACTGTGCAGCCTGGTGCCGGGGGAGTATCAGAAATCCGGCCTGGCCTACGCCCTGTCCAAGAAGTTCGTGTGCAAGTATGCCCAGATGTGCGCCTTCGCCTATGGAGAGAAGGGCATCCGGGTGGTCTCTTTGAGTCCCGGTCTCATTGCCACGGACATGGGCAACCTGGAGGCCGGGGAGGGCGGTAAGATGCTGCAGTTTACGGCCGAGCAGCGCATGGGCACGCCAGAGGAGCTGGGCTATGCCCTGGCCACCCTGGCCGACGAGCGCAACGGATACCTTTGCGGCGTAGACGTGCTGGCAGACGGCGGCGCAACGTATGGGAAGAAGTTTGGAAAAAGTAAAGTGCATTGAAAAATGAGCAGCTGAATGGCTGCTCCTTTTTCAATGCCGTTATGCAAGCGTCAGGGCTTTCACGATCGACGGGTGGAGGACGCACTCTTTCTTGCGGTCCATCACGGCGAAGTGGCCGCAGTCCCACCAGAAGCAGGCGATGCCATGTTCGCACGCCTTCCGGGTGATATAGTCCGCATGGCGGGCGCGCTCCGGCGTGTTCTCCTTGTCCTCGGAGCCAAACTCCCCGATGATCACAGGCGCCCTGTGCTTTTCTGAAAAGGCGGCAAGGCTCGAGATCAGGCGGTCAATCTCACTCAGGTCGTCCTCCGTGCCCCACGTGTCCCGCAGCGCATGGCCTTCTGCCTTTCGCCAGCAGAAGCCCTGGGGATCGTAGTTGTGGACCTGCAGGATGATCCTGCCGGGGCCATACGCATCCCCGGGGCACCGGAAGGCGTCCAGGGTCCTTTCGGAGGTCCCTCCGGAGTAGGTCTGCACGGAGAGGATCCGCGTCAGATTCTCATCGCCCCCCGCGCGCACGATATTCACAAAGCGCTGGTTCCACGCGTTGTGCTGCTCGTAGGCACCCGGAACAGAGGTCTCCGTCCAGTGCTCCTGCCCGTCCAGCATCTCGTTGAAGGCCTCGAAGACGAGGTGGTCACCCACGTGCCGGAAGCGCTGAGATATCTGCGTCCAGATGGCGTCAAAGCGCGGTCCGAAGTCAGCCTCGCACTGCCCGGTCGCCTGCAGCCAGCCGTGGGCACCCGCGTCGTGGTGGACGTTGAGGAGGCAGACCATGTTCTCCTGAAGGATCCACTGCACGATCTCCTCCACACGGTCAAGCCACGGGGGATCGATGACACCCTGATGGTCCAGGTGCTGCTTCCACGTGACGGGGAGGCGGACGGCATCAAAACCGGCGTCGTGCACGGCCCGGATGAGGCCTCTTGTCACGGGCGGATTTCCCCAGGCGGTCTCCGCATCCCCGGGCGGGACGATAGTTCCCTCCGGAATATCGCGGCGCAGGGCATCCAGGGTGTTTCCCAGGTTCCATCCGGCGCGGACGTGGTTCATGAGGCTATGGGCGGGCGTGGAGAGAGACATGGCAATACCTCCCGTAACAGCCGCTCCTGTGGGAGCGTGGCTTACGTGATCACGGGTCAGGAGCTGCGCGCCTGCCGGTTTTTCTGTAGGCGGTAGGCGTCTGGCCCATGTACTTTTTGAAGACCATGGAAAAGTAGTTGGGTGTACTGAAGCCGCAGCGGCTGGAAATCTCGTCGATGGAATCATCCGTCCTGTTCAGCAGCTGACGGGCCAGGGCCATCCTTTCATCGCAGATATAGTCACAGAAGGACTGTCCTGCAAGGGCAGAGAAAATGTGACTGAGATAGCTGCTGGAGATATGGACAGCGCCGGCCACCACGCTCAGGGACAGCTTCTCGCCCAGGTGCTCCCGGATGTAGCTCCTGGCCCTTTCCATGTGGTTGCAGATCTCCCGGTTTTCGGAATACGCATGGTCATAATCGGAAAGCACCTTCATGCCTGCCCGATAGACGCTGTCGCTGTCCTGCATCTGATCCAGATGCACGCGGTTATTATAGCAGCATTTTGTAAAGCTAATGTGAAGATAGAACTGGAAAAAATCATACAGACTGCGGTTGAGGGAGGTGATCAGGATCATCCCGTCGACGGTCGGAATATCTCCGCCATGCCAGGAGGCGACATGCCGGATCCTTTCCCTGAGCATGGCCCAGGCACTGTCCAGCCCGTCATAGGCCAGCGCCTCACAGATGGAATGAAGATTGTAGATGAGCTCCAGATACGCCGTGTCTTCACTGTGCTCCTGCATGGTATCTCACATCCGATGACAAGATTTTGCAGATTCTCCCATAGATTTTGCAGGCAACCGGGCCGGGTCGTGTGCTATAATACGCACCGGTTAGGAGAACCTAACACAAGAAATTCTATTCTTTTATCTCTCTGTGTCAATGCATGCATTATGGATAGACAAAATGTGAATCATAGACGTAATAGCCTTGATAAACACAATAGCTGAAATAGATGCTTCAACGACAACAGATAAAGACAAGCAAGAGGGGTGTCATGCGGAAGATTGCCATATACGGAAAAGGCGGTATCGGAAAGAGTACCACCACCTCCAATCTGTCGGCGGCTCTGTCGCAGATGGGATACAGGGTCATGCAGGTGGGCTGTGATCCGAAGGCGGATTCCACCAAGGGCCTGATGGGCGGCAGGCGGATCCCGACGGTGCTGAACCAGCTTCGCGAGAAGGGCGATGATCTGTCTCTTCAGGACATTGTCTTTCAG
Source organism: Clostridia bacterium (assembly GCA_017460395.1). GTDB lineage: Bacteria > Bacillota > Clostridia > Christensenellales > Aristaeellaceae > UBA2943. The sequence continues at coordinate 45,351 of JAFUBA010000093.1, forward strand.
GGCTATGGCGGCGCTTTGTGCGTGGAAAGCGGCGGGCCGACGCCGGGGATCGGCTGTGCCGGGCGGGGCATCATCTCCGCCTTTGAAAAGCTGGCCGAGCTGGAAGCGTTTGAAACCTATCAGCCGGACATCGTGATCTATGATGTGCTGGGCGATGTGGTATGCGGCGGCTTTGCCATGCCGATCCGGGAAGGATATGCGCGGGAGGTGTTCATCGTCTCCAGCGGCGAGATGATGGCCCTCTATGCGGCCGACAATATCGCCCATGCGGTCCGGAATTTCGCCAGCCGGGGCTACGCACGGCTCGGCGGCCTGATTCAGAACAGCCGCAACATCGAAAACGAGGACGCCATCGTCGAGACGGCCGCCGGGGAAATCGGCACGGACGTGATCGCCCGCATCCCGCGCTGCGGCGATATCCAGACGGCGGAGGCGGGCGGCGGCACGGTGTTTGAGTGTGTGCCCGATTCCCCCATGTGCGATGTGTACCGGAACCTTGCAAAGACCATCCTGGAGAAAACTGAGGATGCATGAATTCAAAGACGATTCGATAAGGAGAATGATCAATATGAAGAAGCTTTTGTCTGTGATCCTTGCCGCCATGCTTATCCTGAGCATGGCAGCCGTATCTTGCGCGGAAGAGAGTGCCTGTTGCGCGGATGAGAGTGCCTGCACGCTCTACTATCCCTCCTATATGCAGGAGACAGAAGGCGAGAGCCTGGTGCTGGACAGGATGCCGGAGCGCATCGTGTGCCTTTCCAATGCCGCCCTGCAGATCCTGGTTCGCTGCGACATTCACCCGATTGCTGTGACCAGCCTCGTGGCAAACGCGGAGCATCCCGACTGGGTGTATGAGCTGCCCACCATCACCACCGGCATGAACGGCATGGACATTGAGAGCATCGTGGCCATGGAGCCCGACCTTCTGATCGTGGGCAACTACCAGAAGGAAGCCTACGGCGAGCAGCTGGAAGCAGCCGGCATTCCGGTGTACTACACAAGCGAAGGTCCCTCCATCGCATACAGCCAGACAAGGGAGGAGGCCATCACCCTGGCACGGTCCTTTGGCGGGGATGAGATGGCAAAGGAAATCACCGCGGAATTTGAAAAAGTGGAGGCGAGGGCACAAAGCTACACATCTGCCCACCCCGTCCGGTCCATGCTGATCTTCTTCTATACGCCCGGTTCCTTCCTTCAGACCTCCGAGGGGTACCTTGGCAGCATCCTGAAGCAGCTGCCCTTTGAGAACCTGGCCGATACCGTGTTCGATCCCTCCATGCGCAATGTCAAGACCGACACGGAAACCATCGTCAAGCTGAACCCCGAAATCATCTTTGCCATCTCTCCCGCGGCCGACGCTGAGGCGGTCAGGGAACAGGATGAGGCTGCCTTTGCCGAAAACCCGGATCTGTGGAACACCATGGATGCGATTGCGCAGGGCAACATCGTGTATCTGGGCAAAGACTATGTGAGCTCCAAGGGCCTGCAGGTGATCGACAGCGTGAACAACCTGATCGACCAGCTGGAAGCCATGGATAAATAACCCCCGGACATAATTACAAACAAAGGAGAGAAAACCATGAAAAAGCTGTTTTCCCTGATCCTTGCCCTCACCATGCTGCTTGGCACCATGTCCCTTGGCTGCGCAGAGGACGCCATCACCATTGAGTATCCCGAAAACATGCAGGCGCAGGGCTTCGTGGAGCCCGTGAAGCTGGACAAGATGCCCGAGCGCGTGGTCTGCATGTCCACCAGCCCCGTCCTGGCCCTTTGCAATCTCGGCGTGAAGATTATTGCCGCGCCGTCCTCCACCGTCGTCACCTGGCCCGAGTCCATGGCGGATGCCACTCTGCTCCAGCTGGCGCACAATTCGAACTTTGACATCGAGACCGTCATCGCCATGGAGCCGGATCTGGTGATTCTCGGCAGCACCAGCCGCGATACCTACGGCGCCGTGCTGACGGACGCAGGTGTGCCGGTCTACTATGTGGATGCAGGCCATACCGTGTCCTACGAGTCCATCAAGGCCCAGACCGAGGCCCTGATCAATGCCTTCGGGAAGGATACAGAGGCTGGCAGCGCGATGCTGAAGGCCTTCAGTGACCTGGAAGAGAAGCTTTCCGCCACAAAAGAGCAGCTGTCCGGCAAGACCGTGATGGTGCTGCAGTCCGCACCGCCCGCCCACTATATCCAGACAAAGGGCGGCACCCTGGGCTCCATGGCGGAGATGATCGGTCTCACCAACGTGTATGAGAACGATGCCACCTTCATGGCACCCATCGATTATGAGACCGCGCTGGATCTTCATCCTGACCTGGTGCTGGCCGTGGGCATGAGCCCCACCGGTGAAGCCCATAAGGCCCTCATGGAGGAAGACATGGCGAACAATCCCGAATACTGGAATGCCATCGAGGCGATTGCCCAGGGCGATATCATCTACCTGCCCGTCTACTTCATCTCTTCCGCCGGCATCAACGTGGTGGATCATATTACTGAGCTGGCCGATCTGGTCACGGCTCATTTCGCGGAGTGATCAAATGAAAACATCCAGGAAACGGAAGGTCAGCGCGCTTCGGATCGGTACAGTCTGGCTGATTCTGCTCCTTGCGCTGATCGTCCTCTCCCTGGTGGCGGTCAATGTGGGCAGTGCGGGGTACTCCATCTCCCAGATCCTCTCGGCGCTTTTCTCCCCGGAGAAGAGCACCGTGAAGGTGGTTGTGGTGAACCTCCGCCTGCCCAGACTGATCCTGGCTCTGCTTATTGGCGCCTCGCTTTCAGCATCGGGCGCCATTTTGCAGTCTGTCATGCGCAACCCCCTGGCCGATCCCGGCACCATCGGTGTGTCGGCCGGCGCGGGCACGGCGGCCACCACGATTCTGCTTCTGTTTCCCCACATGACCAATGCCGTGCCGGTGTTTGCCTTTGGCGGCGCGGCGCTTGCCTGCTTTCTGATCTACACCATGGCCTGGAAGGGCGGCGTGGATCCGACGCGCATTATTCTCTCGGGCGTGGCCATCAACAGCGTCCTTGGCGCGTACAACAGCCTTCTGCAGATGCTGCACTCGGACAGCCTGGAGGGCGTCCTGGCCTTCATGAACGGGAGTCTCTCCGGTCGCAGCTGGAGCCAGGTGAGGATACTGAGCGTGTATGCCGGCATCGGCCTCATTCTCGCGTTTCTCTGTATCAAGGGGGCCAACACGCTGCAGCTGGGCGATGAGATGGCAAAGTCCCTGGGCGTGAACGTCAGCGTGACGAGGGTCCTCCTCTCTGCCGTGTCCGCGTTCCTCGCGGCCTCCACCGTGTCCGTGGCCGGCATGATCGGCTTTGTCGGCCTCGTGGTGCCGCACATTTCGCGCCTGCTCGTGGGCTCTGACTACAAGGAAATGCTGCCCACCTCCATGCTGATGGGCGCCGTGGTGCTTCTGGCTGCCGATACCGTGGGCCGCACCATCGTGCCGGGGATGGAGATCCCGGTGGGCATCGTCATGAGCGTGACGGGCGGTCCCTTCTTCCTGTATATGCTCAGAAAGCGGGGTCGGGTCTATGGAAATTAAAGGCGAGCACCTGCAGATCGGCTATGGCGATGTTCAGGTGGTCAGCGACATGGACATTCACATCCATCCCGGGAAGATCACCTCCATCATCGGGCCAAACGGCAGCGGCAAATCCACCGTGCTCAAGGCGCTCACAAGGCTTCTGCCCTATCAGGGCGGCGTGGTGACGCTGGACGGGAAGAGCCTGAGGGAATACTCCGCCAAGGAGATTGCCAGACGCGTCGGCGTGCTGCCGCAGATCCATTCCGCGCCCCCGGACTTTCTGGTGAAGGATCTGGTGGGCTATGGGCGGGTGCCCTATCAGAAGTGGTACGAGAAAAACAATGAGGAGGACGAGAAAATCGTCAACTGGGCCATGCAGTGCACGGGCGTGTGGAAGCTGAAGGACAAGTCGATCCACGAATGCTCGGGTGGCGAGAGCCAGCGGGTGTGGATCGCCACCGTCCTGACCCAGCAGCCGGAGATCCTCTTCCTCGATGAGCCGACCACGTATCTGGACATCGCGCACCAATTGGAGATGATGCAGCTGGTCCGGAAGCTGAACCGGGAAAACAAAATCGGTGTTGTCATGGTGCTGCACGATCTAAGCCAGGCCATGGAGGTCAGTGACTGGATCGTGGTGATCCGGGACGGGAAAAAGTACGACGAGGGCACGCCGGAAGAGGTGATCACGCCCCGGATGATGCGGGAGGTCTATGACGTATCCTGCGATATCGTGCATGTGCCCGGGCGGGAGAAACCGCTGATTGCGTATAAGGAGATCGGATAAATGGACGGAAAAGAACTGCTCCTGCGGCTGAAGACACTCAGCCAGATCGAGGACCCGAAGAAGGATATTCACGGCCTGACCTATGCCCAGTTCCCCGGCACGCACTGTCCCCTGATGGGTGCCGCCATGGCCGTGCGGGGGATCCGGGGTGCTGTCATGATGATCGTGGGCACGGATGAGTGCGCCTATTACACGAAGCATATGACCATTCACTCAGAGGACTGGGGCGGGCTCATGGGCCGGTGCGTGTCGGTCACCATCGACCAGCATGACATCACCTTCGGGTGTGCAAAAAAGGTGGAGGAAGCCTTCGCGGAGCTGATGGACGAGCAGAAGCCCGAGGCGGTCTTCATCGTGACGACCTGTGTGCCGGAGATCATCGGGGATGACTTTGACGCCGTGGCGGAGGCCATGTGGGAGAAGTACGGTGTGCCGGCCATGGCGGTGCATACAGAGCACTTCAAGTGCGAGAACCACATGCCCGGTGTGGAGCGGACGATCACGGCATGCTTTCGCCTGATGGAGATGCAGGAGAGATCCGGCGGCGTCAACGTGATCGGCCAGCGCATGGGAAGGTTTGAGGATACGGAGCTCTCAAGGGTCCTGAAAAACGCCGGCGTATCCATCCTGGCCCAGCTGCCAAGCGGCTGCAGCGTGGAGGAGATCAGGCGTGCTCCTGCTGCACAGGTCAACATCGTGGTGAACGATATCGGACTTCCGCTGGCCAGGAAGATGAAGCAGCGCTTTGGGACGCCCTATGTCTTTTTTGACAAGTTCACGGATCCCGCCCATATTGCAGCGGCCTATGAAAACCTGTTTTCTTTCCTGAATCTCCCACTGCCGGATGAACTGCCTGAACTCAGAAGGGCGGCGGAGGAGGCCGCGCGGCAGGCGAGGGATACGCTTCACGGCGTCACCTTCATGTATGGGAATACGCCCTTCAGGTGCCTTGAGTGCTGTGCCTACATGACATCCCTTGGCATGGTGCCCCAGCTGATTCAGAGCCACGGGATTGTGGAGGAGGACGCGGAGGACGTGCAGCGAATCCTGGTATCTTCTGACCCCTACATGACGCAGGCGGCGAATATTTCTCCTCTTCAGTATATCTACGATGAGCTGCACCCGATGCTGTATCTGGGCCATGAATATCCCATGCGGCTTCGCAAAAAGGGCATTGCCCAGGTCCATACCGATATGGGCGGCGGCATGCTCGGGTATGAGGTCACGCCCTATCTGTTAAAACAGCTCCTGGCGTCTTTGGAAGAATCCAGGGAAATCCGGAAGGGAGGTATGAACGGATGAGTCTCACACGCTTTTTGCCCCAGCCCAGTGACCGGATGGGCATGCTCTGGAGCCTGCTCAACATCGAGGACAGTGTGATCGTGGAATACGGCCCGGCGGGCACGACCCATTACAGCATGGGACTGTTCGGCGAGCTTGGCATTGAACAGGAAAACCGTCTGTTCACCACCCATCTGCGGGAGGAAGACGTCGTCATGGGCGACACGAGCCGCCTGGAGAAGGCGCTGGCGGAGGTGGATGACAATTTCCATCCTTCTGTGATCTTTGTGGTGGCCTCCTCCTGCTCGGAGGTCATCGGCACGGACCTGCGCGGTGTGTGCACCATGGTACAGCCAAGGGTCAAGGCCAGGCTGATTCCCCTGACCGCGGGCGGCTTCAGGGGAGACTATGCATTCGGGATCCGGGACACCTACCGCCTCCTGGCCGAGGAGATGGTCCATGAGACGAAGGAGAAGCAGAAGGACACCTTCAATATCCTCGGCGCCTCCGTCGGTGCCTACCGCTGCAAGGCAGATGTCCTGGAGATCGTAAGACTCATGGATGAAGCGTTTGGATTGACGCTGCACACGGCCCTGTGCCTTGAGACGGATCTGGAGAAAATCGCAGATATGGGCAGCGCGTCTGTGAACCTGGTCATCCGCCAGGAGGCGCTCCCTGCAGCCCGCACGCTGGAGGGGAAATGCGCCGCGCCATACGTGTATGGCGCGCCGTACGGGTATCAGGGGACGCTGGACTGGCTGGAGTCCGTCGGACAGAAGATCGGGCGTGAGGTGAATCCGAGCCTAAAGGGTGAACTCAAAAAGCGCGCCATGGAGGCCACACAGTACCGCATGTACGGACGGATGCTCCGAAGGGACCAGCCGAAGGCATACCTGTACGGGGAATACGAAGCCGTAAAGGGCCTCGGGGCATTTCTTGGCGGCATGGGCATATCGCCTGAATGGCAGATCTGCGCCCACAGCCTGGCACCCCTGGAAAGCGCGGAGGATGCCGTAAATTACATGCCGCATGAAAAGGAGCGCATGGACCTTCTGTCTCAGCTGCATCGCACCCTGCTGCTGGCAGATGACACCTCCCGGCGTCTTGTGGATGCGGACAACACATTCATTCGCATCGCCACGCCCCTGATCGATTCTGCCCAGGTGGCGGTCCACATGCCGCTGATGGGAAATCGAGGTGCTGACATGATCATGGAGACCGTGGAAGCCTATTTCAACACCCTGAGGTGAAAGATTATGAAGACACAGGTGATCTATCACAGCCTGTCCGGCTGCACGGAAAAGCTGGCCAGGGGCATCTTTGAGGGCCTCAAATGCGAGGAGAAGTCGCTGCACAACCTGGCGGACGGGACCCCTGAAATCGATGGCGATGTGATCCTTCTGGGATACTGGGTGGATCAGGCGGGGCCCTGCAAACCAATCCGGGAGCTGGCCGAGACACTGGAAAACAGGCACGTGGGCCTTTTCTGCACGATGGCCTTCTGGTGTGAATCAAGCCACGCTGCGACGGCCCTTCACAATGGTGCCGCGTGCGTGCAGGAGAAGAACACGGTCATCGGGGGCATCGTGGTCAACGGACACATGAGCGACAAGATGATCGAGATGTTCCGCGGGATGGGTGCGGGACCGCACAGTGCAAGTCCTGCCGCAGAAGCCCGCTGGGCACTGATGAAGGACCATCCGAGCGAGTGTGAGATCGCCCTCGCCACAGAGCGGATGAACGAGAGAATTCAGCTGCTGAAAACCCTCCAGGAGAAGGGCATCGCGTTTCCGAGCATCACGATCTGACAGATGAAAAACATGCACAGGGCCCCGCATCCCGCTTTCACGGATGCGGGGTTCTGCCTTGAAAAAGGGTCGATGCCCCGTATAATAGTAAGCTGCTCCTAACCCGGGCGCCTGGCCGTCTTGCGGCGAAACAGGAAAAGAACGACCGGATGACGGGCTTTCATTCCGGATGACCGTTAGGAGGTCCTAACGATGGATGGACACCTGTCATGGCGAGGGAAGGATGATGCGAGACCATGCTGTACATACCCAAAAATCAGCGCCGGCCCATGCTGATCGTGGGCTTTTTCGGGGCGCTCCTGTTTGCCGTGGGGGACGTCCTGCTGCAGAGCTTTTCAGGGGAGGGCGAGACGCTGCTCCTGATCCTGAATTCGTCCCTTCGGGACATGCCTCTGTGGAAGCTTTATTTCACCCTCCTGTCCGGCGTGATCGCCACGCCGGCCCTGTTTTTCGGGCTCTCGGCCATGGATTCGTACCTGACGGACACAGGCGGCATTTCAAAGGGGCGGATGCACCGGTGGTTTCGCTTTGGCGCCGTGACGGCCTCCCTGTCCTTCTTTGCAGCGCACGCGGTCTGCGCCGTGCTCGAGCTATCTCTGCGGCAGGCGCTCGTCTCGGGCCTGACGCCCGGGGAGGCCAATGCGGCCTTTCAGGTGCCCTTCCTACTGTCATTTGCGGCTACCAACGTGTGGGTAACCGCCTCCGAGATCGTCCTGTCCGTGTCCTTCATATCGTTCGTGGTGAGAGGGGCCGTGCCACTGAAGAAGGCGTGCGCATGGCTTAACACCATCGGGGTGACCGTCATCTTTGAGATTCTGGGTGCACTGCTCTCCGGCCTCACCGGAAACGGTGTCTTTTCCCTCCTGGCAAAATCCGGTCCATCCCTTGGCGTTGGCGCGATGCTCCTTGGCATGATGGCCGCATGCGGCAAAGAAAGCGAGGAGGACAGGAGATGAAGAATACAAGGCTCAGAAGAGCGCTGATATGCGGATTAACCGGCTGCCTCTTTTTTGGCGCCGGGGACTGGCTCATGATCTTCGGGGATGCGGCATACGCGGGAAGGCTGACATGGCTCACACGAGGTGCGGCCGCGATCCCGCTGTGGCGCTTCAGCCTTTCCATGGCACTGGCCTTTCCGGGCATCGTCCTGTACGGGATCGCCCTGTTTGCCTTGGAAGAGTTCATCCGGGAGGAGCGGGAGCAAAAGGTCTTTCACTTCCTGAACATCTTCGGGCTCACGCCCTGGATCGCCCTGCACCTTTTCTACGTGATGATCCTGGCGCTCTTTTCCTGGATGCACGGGAACGGGTTCGAATCGGAGGCGCTGGCCGTCTCAGAAGGGCTCTTCTCGCAGCTTTCCTGGCTTGTGCCGGTGTGTGAGGCCGTCATGCTTCCCGTGTTCCTCTACTGGTTTTATCTTCAGGTCACGGGGCGGACGGTGTTCCCGGGATGGATGGCCTTTACCAGCGTGCTCCTGATCTTTGCGCTTCTCAAGGGCCTCTCCCTCCTGATGCCTGAGAGCGCCTTCCGTCTGGGCTTCACGAACGGCCTGATGAGCGAGAGCATGGCGATCTGGTTTCCCATCACGTTTATGCAAGGAGAACGACATGTTTGACAAACGGCTGATGCTCATGTGCACGGAGAGCAAAAAGTACATCCTGGGCAATATCCTTCTGCAGTTTCTGGAACTGTGCCTGAATGTCCTGATGATCGTGACCATGGCCCTCACGGTGGAGAAGCTCTATTCGCGTGTCTGGGGACTGCAGGATCTGGTGGTGCCCCTCCTTGTGATCCTTGGCACCGTGGTTCTGCGCTTTTTTACCACCCGCCTTGCGCTTCGCATGAGCTATCTTGCCTCCCGCACGGTCAAGCGGGTCATGCGCGAAAAGATCTACGGAAAGCTTCTGCGCCTTGGCACCTCCTACCGGGAGTACGTGACCACGGCCGAGCTGGTGCAGGAGGCCGTGGAGGGCGTGGAGCAGCTGGAAAGCTACTTCGGCCAGTATGTGCCCCAGTTCTTCTATGCCTTCATGGCGCCCCTGGCCCTCTTCTTCCTCTTCGGCTTCGGCGGCAGCTGGAAGGTGGCGGCGGTGCTGCTGGTCTGCGTGCCGCTGATTCCGGGGGCCATCATGATGGTCCAGAAGATCGCAAAGAAGATCCTCGCAAAGTACTGGGGGCAGTATACGCAGCTCGGCAGCACCTTCCTGGAGAACCTCCAGGGCATGACGACCCTCAAGATCTACCAGGCGGACGGGCAGAAAAACGAGGAGATGAACCGGGAGTCCGAGCATTTCCGAAAGGTGACCATGGCTGTTCTGACCATGCAGCTCAACTCCGTGACCATCATGGATCTGGTGGCCTACGGCGGCGCGGCCCTGGGGATTCTGCTGGCGACTCAGGCGTTCATCTCGGGCAGCATAGGCCTTTTCAATGTGGTGTTCATGATCCTGCTCTCCGCCGATTTCTTCCTGCCGATGAGGCGGCTCGGCAGCTATTTCCACGTGGCGATGAACGGTATGGCGGCCAGCGACAAGATCTTCAGGTTTCTCGGCGAGGAAGAGCCGGGCGAGAAGACGGAGCAGGTGAAGGGCTGCGATATCGAATTCAGGGACGTGCACTTTTCCTATGACACCGAGCGGGAGATCCTGCACGGCGTCAGCTTCAGCATCCCGGAGAAGGGCTTTGTCGGCATCGTGGGGGAGAGCGGCAGCGGCAAGTCCACCATTGCATCTCTCCTGATGGGCAGAAACACCGTGGGCAGCGGGTCCCTGACCCTCGGCGGCAAGGACATCGGCCGCATCTCGGAGGACAGCCTCATGCGGGCGGTCACCTACGTGGGCACGAGCTCCGTGTTCTTTAAGGGCACGGTGCGGGAGAACCTGGCATTGGCAGCCCCCGGCGTTTCGGATGCGGACCTGTGGCAGGCCCTGGATAAGTGCGGGCTGAAGGAGTTTTTACAGAGCCAGCAGGGCCTGGACACCCGGCTTCTTGAAAACGCCGGGAACCTCTCCGGCGGGCAGAGGCAGCGTCTGGCCCTGGCCCGGGCGCTTCTGCACGATTCGCCGGTCTACATTTTCGACGAGGCGACCTCCAACATCGACATCGAGAGCGAGGAGACCATCCTTCACGAGATCCACCGCCTTGCAAAGCAGAGGACGGTCATCCTGATCTCCCACCGCCTGGCCAATGTGACGGACACGGACTGCATCTATGTGATGGAAAAGGGCACCGTGACAGAGCACGGGCAGCACGGGGAGCTCCTCGCAAAGGGCGGCGTGTACGCAGGCCTCTGGCGCGTCCAGTCGGCCCTCGAAACGTACGGAAGGGAGGCGGTGTAAGATGAAAAAGCAGAGCAAGGTCAGGGTACTGCTTCGCCTCGTGCAGCTGGTCAGACCGCTCACGGGCTTCATGCTGCTGGCGATTCTGATGGGGACCCTGGGTTTCCTGTGTGCCCAGTTCATCCCGATCCTGGGCGGCTATGCCGTGCTGCACGGGCTGAAGATTGAGATTCCTTTTCCGATCGGCAAGATCTGGGTCCTGCTCATCGGGATCGCGCTCCTGCGCGCCGTGCTCAAGTACGGGGAGCAGCGGACCAACCACTACATTGCCTTCACGCTGCTGGCGATCATCCGGGACCGGGTGTTCCAGGCGCTGCGCCGCCTGTGCCCGGCAAAGCTGGAGGGCCGGGACAAGGGCGACCTGATCTCCCTCATCACCTCCGACGTGGAGCTTTTGGAGGTATTCTACGCCCACACCATCTCGCCCATCTGCATCGCCTTCCTGGTGGAGACCATCATGGTGATCTTCATCGGCTCCTTCCACTGGAGCCTGGGGCTGATGGCACTCATCGCCTTTCTGTGCGTGGGCGTCCTGCTTCCCCTTCTGATATCCAGGCGGAGCGGCAGTCTTGGGGACGAGCTGAGGCGGGACAACGGCGAGCTCTCCGCCTACATGCTGGAGAGCATCCGGGGCCTGGACGAGACCGTCCAGTACGGCGGGGGCGCGGCGAGACTGAGGGGCCTTACAGACAAGACCAATGCCCTCACGGAAAAGCAGGGGAGCATGAATCAATTGACCGGCATCAACATGGCGCTGGCCAACACCTTCATCCTTGTCTTCGATGTCCTCATGCTGCTTCTGTGCGCCTTCCTCTACGCCCGCGGCACGGTCCAGTTTGACGGCTTCCTGATCCCACTTCTCGCCCTCATGTCCTCCTTTGGTCCGGTGACGGCCCTGGCGGGCCTTGGCACGACGCTGCAGGCCACGGTGGCCTCCGGCGCGCGCGTGCTTCAGGTGATCGACGAGGTGCCGGAGACCGAGGATATCACGGGGAAGCAGGCGGTCGATTTCCGCGGCGCGAAGGTGCAGGATGTCACCTTCTCCTACGGGCAGGAGACCGTGCTGAAGGATCTCACGCTCGCGCTTCCTGAGGGAAAGATCATCGGGATCGTGGGGAAGAGCGGCTGCGGCAAGTCGACCCTCCTGAAGCTCCTCATGCGCTTCTGGCAGGTGAAGACGGGCGAGGTGTCCATCTCAGGCCGCAGCCTTGAGGACATCAACACAAACAATCTCCGGGACATGGAGAGCTACATGACCCAGGATACCCAGCTGTTCAAGGACACCATCGCCGGCAACATCCGCGTGGCCAAGCTGAATGCCACGGACGAGGAGGTCGTGGAGGCATGCAAGAAGGCTTCCATCCACGATTTCATCATGACATGCCCGAAGGGGTACGAGACGCCGGTGGGCGAGCTTGGTCACACCCTGTCCGGCGGCGAGCGCCAGCGCATCGGCCTTGCCCGGGCCTTCCTGCACGGTGCGCCCTTCATGCTGCTGGATGAGCCCACCAGCAATCTGGACAGCCTGAACGAGGCCGTGATCCTGAAATCACTGCGGGAGGAAGCGCAGGGCAAAACCGTGGTGCTGGTCTCCCACCGCAGGTCCACCGCCCGCATCGCGGATGAGACCATTGAGATGGAGAGCGGGCGGGTATCATGAGCACTCTGTCGACAAAGCAGGAAACAAAAAGGCAAAAGGAAAAGCGCATGGTGGGCGACATGATCGCGCTCTACTGCAGGAGGAACCACCGGTCCCGGAAAGGGGAACTTTGCCCCGAGTGCCAGGCGCTCCTGGACTATGCCTGTCAGCGGAGCGACAGGTGTCCCTTCATGGAAACCAAGACCTTCTGCTCGAACTGCCGCGTGCACTGCTATGGACCTGAGATGCGGGAGAAGATCCGCACGGTGATGCGCTTTTCCGGTCCCAGGATGCTGTTTCACCATCCGGTGATGGCATTGTGGCACGTGGTCTCCACCATGACAGAAAAGAGGAAACACCGAAATTGAAGCTCAAGAAGTACGGTTTCATTGCCCTTGGATGTATCTGTCTCGGCCTTGGCACGGTGGGCGTGTTTCTGCCGATTCTCCCCACCACGCCGTTTTATCTTCTGACCGTGTTCTTTTTTGCAAATTCCTCGCAGCGGCTGCATGACTGGTTCCTTCAGACGAAGCTCTACAAAAAGCACCTGGCATCGTACGTGGAGGGCCGCGGCATGACGCGCTCGACGAAGGTGTCCATATTGACCTCCGTGACGCTTCTGATGGGCCTTGGCTTTTTCATGATGGCAAGGCGCGGGATCTGGATCCCCTGCGGGATCCTGGCGGCCGTGTGGCTGGGGCACATTCTGTACTTTACCCTGCGCGTGAAGACGCTCCCGGGAAAGTAAAACGCATCGAATGAAACATGGAGGAGAAAAACACATGAAGATCACGGCAGTCGGTATCGGCACCAGAGGGGATGTTCAGCCGCTGATTGAACTGGGCGCTGAAATGAAAAAGCGCGGCCATGAATACCGCGTCGCCTCCTTTGAGGATTTCAGGGCCATGACAGAGGAAAAGGGACTGGAATTCATTCATCTTGACGGCAATGTCGCCGCGCTCACGCAGTACCTGATCACGGAGTATGTGAAGGTATCGGACTTCATGCCGGGCTATATGAAGCTCTACAGGGCGTTTCCGGGCATCCTGGACCAGATCGCGGATGCTGTGAAGGGGTCGGATGCTGCAACCTACGGGATCTGCTCCTTCTTTGTGAGGTCCGCCTGCGATCTGCATAAAGTGCCGGCTGTCCGAATCTTCTTCAGCCCCTTTGATGCAACGAACCAGTACTCCCTGTATTCTGACAGGCGAAACTCCCTCACCAACGGACTGAACTACCTCATGCAGGAGCCCGGCATGAACATGCTGACGATGAAGCTGTTCAATGGGTGGCGCTCGGAGCACGGCCTCCGGAAGTGGACCATGCTCTCAGACTACAGAAAACAAAACGGGGAGAAGGTGCTGACCTTCTATCCGGTATCCCCGTATCTGATGCCGCCGGACCCCACATGGGGCTCACACATCCACGTGACGGGATACTGGTATCATCCGGACGACAAGGGAGACTTCAAGCCAAGTCCGGAGCTGGAAGCGTTCCTGAAAGGTGGGGAAGCGCCTCTTTTTGTGGGCTTTGGCCGTGCCGCCTCGCCCGAGATGAAGGAGCTGCAGAATAGAACCCTGGAGGCCATCGCAAATATGCACGTGAGGGCGATCTTTCAGGGAGAACAGGCGGATCGCTCGAACATTCACGATGGGGACGGGAACATCTTCTATGCGGGCAATGTGCCGTATGGCTGGCTCTATCCGCGGGTGCGCGCCGTCGTGCATCACGGCGGCTGCTCCACCACAGGGCTGGGCCTCAGAGCCGGGAAACCCACGCTCGTGATGCCGCTTGCACTGGATCAGCTGTTTTACGGGAGACAGGTGCATGAACTCCGCTGCGGTCCGGCACCCCTGTACGTCCGCTTTGAGCTGCCCACTGTCGATACCATTCAGGAGGCCATACGGGACTTGATCAGTGGAAAATACGACGAGGGCGCGAAAAAGGCACAGGCCTGCCTGATGCAGGAGCGTGGGTGCGAGGCGGCAGCAGATCTGCTGGAGAAGAGATTCGGAAAGGTGTGAGGAAGAGAGACGGGCGATCATCGCAGGTTTCCGCAGGCCTGTGCACCTGTTTTGAAAAAAGATGACGCAGCTGTATCCCTGTGCTATACTGGGGGCTATATCAGCATCCGGGGGAGCACGGTGACCGGGCGGAAGATCTGGAGATGCAGAAGGTCTTGAGCAATCAGGCAGAGCGTTCCCTGAGCCGTCTGCGCGCCTAGATGGTCTTATGATCTGACGATAGATCATGGCATGCTGCAGATGTCCTGAAAACCGATTCTGAAATGGAAACATATTTGGGCTCGGTGCTGATCTGCACGGAGCCTTTTCAAGCAGATGTCATAAATACGGCGGTGCCTGCACGCCGTCCCTGTCCCTGGGGCATATTGCCCGATGGTTTTTCTGTGGTTTTTCAACTACAGGTACCATGACTTTTCCCGGGGACAAAGCTATACTTGGGAGCATCAAAGACAGATGAGGTGGACAGAATGAACCTGAAAGAAGCATTTCGCTACCAGAACAGGCTCCAGAGCCTGATGGATGAGGCCAGGACGATCCTGAATACGGAGGACAATGTCACGGTGCAGAAGGTGACCGTGATGAAAAAGCAGGTTATGCCGGATGCAGAGAATGAGACGAGAATTCAGGAAGTGCCCTCGCAGTATGCGGACAGGATCAATGATGTCGTAGGCTTCCTGGTCTGGCTTCTGTCTGAGCATGAGAAGCTGACACAGTCGATTCGAAGGACAAAGAATGCCCTGAAGATCGATATGGACGGGGAGATCAGCCTCAACCGGCAGCGGCAGGAAATCGCCTCGGTGCTGCGGGGAATGACTGCCCTCAGAAACTCTGAGCGCACGGTCATCGGCGGGGGCCGGGGCTATCGTTTCAACGCAGAGGGCAATCAGGTGACATATGTCTGCGATCTGCAGAAGGTGACCACCATCAATTTTGACCGCAAGATGGTGAGAAACACGGCGGCAGAGCTGGAGAGGCGCTCGGATGCGGTCTCTCAGGCAATTGATGAGTGCGCCATCAACCACCAGGTGGACTACAATTGCCTCTTTGATGTCAACGATGGCTTCGATGAGGTCTTTGAGGTGTACATGGAGCAGAAGAAATGAGCTGAAGGTCCGGCTGTCTGAGCAGCAGCGGGGCGGGGAATACGCGGATGTCGGTTCAGGCGCAGATGAACTATAACGCTGCGCAAACAGGTGGGTATGAATATCTTCTGTTGTCCGAGGGGGACGATATCTTCACGATCATCTTCTCACACTTCAGACACGCCCACACGCATGATTGCCGTCTTTCTGGAATGCACCATTCACTCGCCGCTCTGCGTTTCGCCCAAAAGCTTCTGGTAAGTTCTTGAACAAAGTTCTTGAACTTTGATCGTTGATTTTCAGGCTCTCCGCTGCGCCGGAGGAAGACGGGATGCCCCGGATGAATCTGAGTGGCGGAAAGCAAAAATGGCGGAAGCGTATTTTCTGTGCCGCTGCTCCTCAGACAGCCGGCATGAACACAGTCATGCAGGAGGGGACCATCATGAAGCTTGCATTTGTCTACACGATATCCACACCGGCCCTCGAGCAACTGGTGGCGGAGACTTTCTTCAGGGAAATCGGGAAGTTTGACGGCCTCATCTACCGGGTGCCTGAAGCGCTTTCTGAGGCCATGGAGAAGGGAAGCCTCACACGCAAGGGTGCCGCGCAGCTCATGCACACCTATCTGCAGGCCATCACGGACGGCGCCGATGTGATCGTGAACTGCTGCTCCACGGTGCGCGCAGCGGCACTTGAGTTTGAGAAGGTATCGAAAAGCTACGGCGTCCCCATGCTGCAGATTGACACGGAGATGCTCAGAGTGGCCGGGCACATGGGCAGAATGGTCGGCGTGCTTGCCACCGCAGGATCGACGATCGAGCCCACCTGCAGCGGCATCAGAGCGTATGCGTCGGGCAGGCACATCATATGCCAGGCGCGTCTTGCGGACGTCTTCGGTGCAGAGGATCCGGAGCTATACCGGGAAAAGCTCATCTCTGCCGCCAGGGAGCTTGCAGAATTCTCGGATGTGATCGTGCTTGCCCAGGCATCCATGGCCTTCCTGGAGAAGGACATCGCGCAGGCCACCGGAAAGCCGTGTCTTTCCAGTCCGGGCCTGGCCGCAAAGGACATGAAACGGATCGTGAAAATCATGGAGTCCAAGAAGACGCTTCATCGGACGGAGTCCGAGCTCTACCCGGCCTGCCACTGATGGCAGTGAAAGGATGCGGATACGGATGGATACAAAGGCGATCGCCATCTCCAGTCAGTTTGAGGAAGTCGTTCGGCAGTGCAGGTATCTTGTGGACAAGACCGAGCTGATGTATGAGCTCATGGGGACATATCCCGATGAGGTGACGTACATCACG
Source organism: Clostridia bacterium (assembly GCA_017460395.1). GTDB lineage: Bacteria > Bacillota > Clostridia > Christensenellales > Aristaeellaceae > UBA2943. The sequence goes on from JAFUBA010000093.1 coordinate 62,153, forward strand.
CGCCCGAGCGGCTTTGGCAAGACCATGAACATGCGCATGATGGAGAGCTTCTTCGATATGAGACGGGACAGTGCAGAGCTGTTTTCTGGGCTCAGGATCTCGGCTCATCCGGAGTTCTGCAGGGAATGGATGAACCGCTATCCTGTGCTGCTGCTGTCCTTTGGGGACGTGGGAGGAGAAACGTATGACGTTTTCTTTCGCGCGCTCAAGAAGTCGCTTTCCGCGCTTTGCAGGGAGCACGCGGATCTTATGGAGCGCGGGATGGCGGAGCCGGGCGATGTAAAGACATTTGAACATCTGTTGTCCGGAAAGGCAAACCCTTCGGAGGTAGAAAAGGCACTTCAGACCATCATGCGGATGATGCACGCTGTGTACGACAGACCGGTGATCCTGCTGCTGGATGACTATGATGTACCGCTTTCAAGGGCAGAGGCGACCGGGAATGAAGAGCTCTGCATGCAGGTGCGGAAGACGATCTTCGGGATCCTGCGTGCTGCCACGAAGAAGAACGAGCATCTGAAGTGTGCCGTCGTGACCGGATGTCTGCAGTTTTCCGGAGACAGCATCTTCACGGAGGTTCAGCGCTTTACGGTAGAAGACCCAAAGTGCAGCCGGTACTTTGGCTTTTTGCAGGACGAGGTCGCGGGCATGCTGGAGGCCTTACAGTTGTCAGACAAGCTGGAGAAGGTGAAGGACTTATATGGCGGCTACCTCATCGGGGACACGGAACTCTTCTGTCCGGGCGGTGTGGCAGATTATATCGCTCACATGAAAAAAGCAGGGCGGAAAAAGTATCTGCCCTGCCATATGTCAGAAGGTTCGGAGAGAGTCCTCTGGAAATTTGTGAACCCCGGGAGAAGTGACGCATCTGCGCCTGTCGAAGCGCTTTTGCATGGAGGAACCATCTCGGAGGAAATCTCACAGCCCCTTGCCTGCGTGATGCTAAGCGATGACCGGAAAAATCTCTGGAGTGCCCTCCTGATGGGCGGCTGCCTCACGAGGGCGGACAAGGTGAGTGCGGGCGGCAGCGTCAGGCTCCGTATCCCGAATGCCGGTATCGAAGATCTTTTCAGGGATGAAGTCCGGGCAAGGTTTGAGGAAAAGCTGGACGCAGATGCCGCGGCGGCTTTCGTCACGGCGATGCGGCAAAAAAACGGGCAGACGGCATCGGACATGCTCACGGAGATCCTGTCCGGATCCATCAGCTATGGACACTATGCGGAGGCGTATTACATTGACGTGCTGAGTGGGATCTTCAAATCGCGCGGGCTCATGCTGGAAGCCACACGTGGCGGCGGCAAGAAAAGGGCGATGCTTCGGGTCAGGGACGGTGCAGCACAGTCCGTTTTTCGGATTGCTCTGATCTTGTCTGAGCGGCGGACTGCCCTGATGACCGACTGCAATGCAGTGATCAGGCAGGCTTTTGATAAAACCCTAAAAATTAAGCAGGCGGAAGGTGACGAGAAGGCGCTGTTTTGCGCCATTGCCTTCTATGCAAAGAGGGCATACGTAAAGTTTATGAAATGACAGACGGGCCCTGAAAACGGGAGGAATACTATTCCTGGTGGGCTTCATCTCCGCTTGGACTCTGGATCTCAAAGGCCTTGGATAACTTTTCCATGTTCTGTCTCATCTCGAGAATGGCAGCCTGGAGTGCCATGATGCTTGCTTCTGTAGTTTTCAGATACTGTACAAACGCTTCCTGATCCAGTGGATGCAGTGCTCTGCTCTCCAGCGGCGCTTCCTCGGCAGGCTTAATGGCTTTCTCGCGGGGCTGCCCCCGCTGACCGGTGGGCATGATGGTGTTGGTCTTTTCGTCGAGCTTTCCGATGCAGCGCCGCTTCTGAACCTTTTTCTGCTTTTCTTCGTCCCAGACATACGTCGTTTCGTACACATAGTACGTATCTGTCTTGCGATTGTACGATTTGGTGATGGACATCGGATACCTCCTGACTGAGAAACCTGGAACCTGCGCAAGGCTTGTGTATCAGAAACTATCTGACAGACGCCTCATGAGCATGCAAGCCATAGGGCTTTATTTCTGCAGGTCCTGGATAAAGGCCTGTATGCGCTCTGTCAACAGTACATTTTTCTCCATGGAGATCAGCTCACTTCTGCTGACCCATCGATACGCGATGGTTTCACCCTCCTGCAGGGTCACATGGTCTTTTTCGCAGCCTGTAACACACAGGAACTCCACGTAAATGGTGTGATCACTCCGGACCTCTCCAACCTCGAGCATGTGATCTGCCTGGATTCCTGTTTCTTCCAGGAGCTCCCTGATGGCGCATTCAAGGGGAGACTCATGCTGCAGGGCGGAACCACCTGCCGTGGCCTCCCACAGACCGCCATATGGCTTGCGTCTGTCCCGCTGCATGAGCAGATACGTTCCGTCCGTATGCCTCACGATGATCTCACTCACCAGATGATAGACGCCCTCGGGGATTGTCTCGCCGCGAATCAGCGTCATATTCGGAATTTTCCGAAAATCACCATCATAGGCATCCCACAGTTCCATATCCGTTCATCTCCGTAAGTCTGATGTGCCGCAGTTCCATTCCAAAAGGAACAGGTCAACAGCCCGAATGAAATGACTCAAACCTCGTCAATGGAACATGCATACCACTCTTCTGCTGTCTGATGAAATCCCACAGACTCAAACATTTTCTGGCTTTGCACATTGAAAGAATAGATGTTCGCCTTCACTTCCTGCATTCCTTTATCTTTTGCAAGTGCAAGCATATCCAGAACGCATCTGCGTCCAATGTGCTGATTCTGATATTCTTTGCAGACAACGATGCTGATTTCTGCATTATCCCGCAGGGAAACATCTCCGACAAGCTGCCCGCGGTACTGAATATAGTAGCAGTCTCCATGCGTGCTCAAATAATCGTACATGCGATTCAGCAAATCCAGATCATACACGTGATCGATGTTATCAACCTGTCTGCACACATCAATGTCTTGGTACCACGCAAGGCTCACTGACGGATTCGGATAATACGGAATCAGGACGATATCATGATCTACAATTCTATTCTCCATGGCAAGCCTCACAAAGTCCGGTGATGCGCATCAGTTCCTGACCGACTGTCATTTTCCCGACGGCTGCATCCCCAACGATGAATACGAGCTTCATAATGTGCCTCCGCAAATCCTGATCAATCGTTGTACCAGTATCCCTTTGCATCCGTCTTCTTCGGATGCTCCTTTGCCGCCTGTGATTCATCGCCCACAATCCAGTAATCACATTTGTCTGCATTGGCGCAGGTATATCTCCTGATCAGGTGGCCGTGAATCATTTCCATGGCAGGATAGTCGCTGTTGCAGAACGCAGGCATGATATCAAGATAGCCATGCGCTTTGGCAAACTCGGCAATCGGGCAGCGCTCGAAGATGTATCTCGGGCCGACTGATTTATCGTACTTATCCACCTTCATGATGTAGCCGGTGGGCTGATGTGGGTCACAGTTGTATTTCGATTTCGCGGTGGTGTCAAATGCCATGTGGAGAATCCGCCTGACCCATGGCCTGTTGGCATTTGCGACCTTTGCAAGACCCTGGAAGCCGGTCAGAAAAGCCTCGCAGTTCATGTCGTACAGTTCATCCAGATCAGGCGTGTGGTGGAGCGCCTCATAGTAGGCAAAGATCATGATGCAGTCGTACGTGCCGCCCGTCCCATTATGGGTGTTTTTCTTTCCGCCAAGATAGGGCAGATCCTCCAGAAAGGCCGCGTACTGCTGCTGAACCTTCTCCCACATGGGTGCAACTTCGCTTTCGGGATACCTTTTTCCGAGATGCTCTTTGATGATCTTCTCCATCAGCGGGGAATACATCACATGCTTCTCAAGATCGATCTGCAGACTACTGTGCATAAACTCCTCCACAGGACATGATGTGTATGCAGAGATACGGGGTATCGTCTCAGGAATCTGGCTGTATACGGTGAGAAATCCGTATATATTTTACGCCCGGGCGCTGCGGAAAGCAATTTCTGTCACGGTACATAAAGGACAAGGACGGCCCAGGCGGGGAGGGTGAGATGTGCTTCTGCGCCGCTCAGCTCGAAGGAGAATTCTTCGGGCGATACCTTCTCGCGCGAGAGCGCATTCGTATCCTGCCTGTCGCCGGCAAGCAGTGTGCCGTGCCCCTGGACGTTTTCCTTGCCATCAAGGTGCAGATGAATCGTCTTTTCCTCCCCGGACACATTGACAAGCTTCAGAATGACCCTGCCGTCATCTGCCGCGGAGGCCGTCTGGAAGAGGCCCTCTGCCTCCAGGTTCCCTTCATCAAAGCTGCTGTCCAACAGCCAGGTGCCGAGGGAGTCAGAGAACAGCTTCTGCACATAGTAGTTTGGCGTTTTCACGATATCCCGTCCGCTGAACCAGATGAGATCCGGGGTCCACTGGTCCATGCCAAGGCGCGCCATGAGCGGGGCATAACAGCTCATGGTGACCACATCGCTGTTGCGCTCAAGCCCCGTCATGTAGGCCGCCTCGCACAGGGCACTGTAGAGATTGTTCGGACGTGTGCCGCCGGAGGCAGGCTCGTGGGCCGCATACTCCCCGAGGAAGACCCTGGTGTCCCGCGGATACAGATCGTAGCGGTGGGTGTTTCGAAGAAACCAGTCGGAGTCCATGTAGTAGTGTTCATCCACCGTGTCCTCCGGGAAGGCCTGCAGGATCCGTGCGCGGCTTGCGTAGAAAAGGCTCCCTTCTGCTACGGGCCCACAGGCGACGATGCAGGTGATTTCCGGGTACCGGTCCCTGACCGCGTCCCGGATCTTTTCGTACCTTGAAAAGTACACATCGCCCCAGTTCTCGTTCCCGATCGCCAGGTACTTCAGAGAAAAAGGCTGTTCGTGGCCCATCTCGCACCTGAGGGCGCCCCAGGCCGTCCCGGCGTCACCTGTCGCAAACTCGATCAGATCCAGGACGTCCTGTGTCCAGGCAGCCAGCTCCTCTTCATTCATGGGCTTTTCGCTCGGTGTCCTCGCCTGGCACAGAACGCCGCTGCCGACCACGGGGAGGGGGAGAGCGCCCAGCTCTTCGCACAGGCAGAAGTACTCATAAAAGCCCAGGCCATAGCTCTGCATGTAGCCCCAGGTGTTCCAGTTTTCACGGCGTGCTTCCACAGGCCCGACCGTGTCCTTCCACCGGTAGAGGTTGTCCCAGACCCAGCTTCCCTCTGCATCGCAGCCGCCGGGGAAGCGCATGAATCTCGGGTGCAGACTGAGGAGTGCTTCAAACAGGTCCCGGCGAACGCCCCCGCCGGGCCAGTCGCGCCCGATGCGGTCACAGGGCATCAGGGAGGCCATGTCAATGTCCACATCGCCCGTGCCCAGAAGCGTGAAGTTCAGGCAGGCTTCATCGGAGGTGGATACGGCCGTCAGGGTGGAAACGTGTTTCTCCCATGCGTCGCCGGGGGTGAAGGAGACGGTGTCACTCAGCGCCTGTCCGCCGCGGGTGATCAGGTTCACGCAGACGCGCCCGGTGAAACTCTTTGTGCGCAAAAACACGGACACATCATAGCTTTCACCTTCCGTGACAGGAATGCCGCCGCGGAAGACGGAGGACGTATAGCCCAGGTTCTGGAAGGCATAGCCGGGACTCCTGACGGTGATGGACACGTAGGTGGGATTGCCTGCGTTCAGCGGCATGCTGTCCGCGATTGCGGCAAGGCCGTCCCCCTCGGGGGAGGTATTGAACTGCCAGCCGCTCAGATGCTGGTAGGCAGACGGGCTCAGAAGGTCCTCGTTTTCAAAGGAACGGTTCTGCAGGAGCTCTGCGTACAGCCCGCCGTCCGCGGCGTGGTTGATGTCCTCAAAGAAGATCCCGTAGAGCGTGGGGCTGATCTCGTGCACCCGGCTGCCTGTGTTCACGGTGAGGGTTTCACCACAGGTGAAGGTCGGAATCAGAAGCAGCGCAAGCATCAGGGCGGCGGTTTTTCGAAGCATGGTTTTCCCTCCAAAGCAAGACAGAAAAAACAGCAAGAGGCGCGGCAGCGCCGCGCCTCATAAACTTCAGAAGACAGGATCAGGGCTGGCCATAGATGCTGAAGAACACAGCCATGGCGTCGTCATAGTACTGACGGCCGGCCTCTGCCAGCTTGTCGGTGTAGTCATAGGGATCGACGGTGCCCTCGGCAATGGCGGCCTCGATGCCCACGGTGCCGTTGTAGTCAGAGCCGTGATAGTAGTTGTTCACGAAGGAAGCGAAGCCGGGGATGGAGCGGCTGCCCCAGGTCACAGGGTTCTGGATGCCGTCCATGAAGGCAGCCCAGTCGTTCCAGTAACCGAGGTCGGGCATGAGATCCACATAAGCCTTGACAACTTCTTCGTCGGTGATCATGGGCAGGCAGTTGGGCACATCATAGGCCTTCTCGCCGGTGCTCTCCCATGTCAGGGTGGGGAACAGCTTCACGCGCTCCATCCAGCCTTCCTTGCCCCAGGTCAGGAACTTGGCCAGCTCATAGGCCTCGCGGGGATGCTCGCAGGAAGCGGAGATGGAATAGAAGTCCAGGAAGGCCAGCTGGCCGGCGTTCTCAGCATCGGCGCCCACGGGCGGATTGTAGGGGATCATCTTGATGCCGCGGTCGGTGGAGATGGGCTTGGAGTAGATGTTGTTGAGGGTCCAGAAGGCATCGGTCACAATGCCGACGTGGCCGGTCTGTCCGCCCCACTCATCGCCAAGGTTCAGGGCCAGGTACTCGTCGCTTGTGACATCCAGGGTCTTTCCAAGGCGCAGGTTCTCATTCTGCTTCTCGATGGAATCCACCCAGCCGGAGGCAAAGTCATACTGCTCGCCGTTCCAGCCGAACTCGCCGATGGCATTGTCGGTCAGGGCGATGGGGCCGCCGGTCACAAGACCGTACATGCCGTTGAAGTAACCCCAGTAGCCCTGGGAGGGATCAGCCAGCTTGTCGATGAGCTCCAGCATGTCTTCCCATTTCCAGTCCTGAGAGGGCAGCTCGACATTCATCTTTTCAAACACGTTGGCATCGCAGTAGACGGTGGCGGGCAGGAATTCGCCGGCCATGAAGTAGCAGCGCTGGCCGTCCAGATACCCGACCCTCTTCAGGGTGTCGTACAGCTGGGTCTGGGCTTCCTCGTCGTTCTCGATGTACTCGGCAATGTCGTACATGTACTTGCCGGCCATGAGCGGCTCGAGGTCCAGCCAGAAGTAGACATCGGGCAGATCGTTGGTGGCAGCCCGGTTGAGCAGCTCGCCAGCGATGTCCGCGGTGGTGGTGCGAAGCACTTCCACCTTGATGTTCGGATACTTCTCCATGAACTTGGCAGCCAGTGCCTCGGTCATCTCGAAGTCATCCCAGGTCATGAAGGACAGGGTGATTTCATCGGTGGTGTTCATCTCAGGCATGTTGTATCCTTCGGCACCGGCCAGGGATACCATGCCCATGAACATCGTGAGGGCCAACAGGATCGCCAGGATCTTTTTCATAGGGTCTCCTCCTTTTGTAAGTAGATGGGGTTGTAGATGGGGTAAAGAGTAGTTTATCAAAAGCCTCTTCGGCTTCGATACGAAATCATTACTCGCCCGTGATGCCCGCCTTGTCCACGCTTTCCACGAACTGTTTCTGCAGGACAAAGTAGAGGATCATCAGGGGCGCGATGGCCAGCACGGTGCCAGCCATGCGGATGGCGTCGTTGATGCGGTCAGAGGACGTGACGCTGGATGCCCAGGTGGTGTAGGCATTGGCATAACTGTCCTCAAAGGCGCTGAGCTCGAGCATGAGGGTGGTCAGCCCCGTCGCCCGGGTTGTGCCGTAGCCCAGGTAGTTTCTCACAAGATAGGTCTCATTCCAGTACCACACGAACGAAAACAGTGTCACCACCACGATGGCTGCCCCGGCCAGCGGGATTGCGATGCGGAAGTAGGCCTTTACGTGGCCCGCACCGTCGATCTCGGCATCCTCGATCAGGCTCTGGGGCACCTGTCGGTGGAAGTTATAGAAAATGAGGATGCACAGCGTGCTCTTGAAGCCCTGTCCCAGGATGGCGGTGATCAGGAACGGCTTGATGGTTCCGTCGATCATGCGAAGATTCTGGAAGACCAGATAGTTGGGGAGGGCTGTGGTCTGGCTGGGCAGGAGGAAGGCCAGAATCAGGATGGCCATCCACATCTTCTTGAGGGGAAAGTTGTACCTGGCAAAGCCGTAGCCCACCATGGAGCAGATGAAGACCTGGCAGAAGGTCGGTACGACGGCGAGATACAGGTTTTTGAGCAGGCTGTTCCAGTAGTCCATGGTGAGGACCGCGGACTCATAGTTGTGAAGCGTGAGACTGCTCGGAATCCACATGGCCGAGGAGTCCAGAAGATCGCTTCTGCTCATGAGGGAACGGCTGATCATATACAGAACTGGATACAGGAAAATAAAGGAAATCACAATCAGCAGAAGGTAGACCACAAAGCTTCCAAGGAAGCCCCGCTTCTCGGCATTGCCGAGCATCAGGCTCTTCAGGTGCTCCTTCTGGTTCTCCCGCTTTCGGATCTTGTCCGGATTTGCTTTCTTTTCTTTCACGTCCGTCACCTCCCCGCATTTTCTTTGACGTCCCGCCGCTTCTGCTCATACACCACATGCCGGTCGCTCTTTTCGCGCAACAGCAGGAACACGATCACGAGGATCACGGCGACCACCAGCGTGTAGATCCAGCTCATGGCCATCGCGTAGGAGTAGCCCTGGGTGGCCGTGTAGGTTGCGGTGTAGATCAGCTCAATGATCTCGTTGGACCCGCCGGTGGCAAGGGTCACCACGGTGTAGATGGAGTTGAGGAGAATGAGGGAGCGTACGGTGGGCAGCGTGATCTTCCAGAAGGACTCCCAGGCTGAGGCTCCGTCGATCTTGGCCGCCTCATAGAGGGTCCTCGGGACCTTCTGAAGGCCCGCCAGGAAGATCAGGATCTGAATCCCGGAGTTCCAGAGGATCAGGATGAGGGACGAGAAGAGGTTGTTGATCGGCGCGTAGATGAACTCGGGGAGATCGCTCAGGACCGAGAGCAGGGCGTTCTGGCTCACCATCGGGACGCTGGATACGCCCTGGGCGGTGAGCTGGGACATGACAGGGCCCGTCGCGATGATGACCGGCAGGAAGAAGATCATCCGAAAGAGGCTCCGGCAGCGGATGTTGCTGTTGAGCAGCAGGGCAATGATGAGCGAAAAGGCGATGATCACCGGCAGCTGCAATATGAGACCGATGCCGAAGTTTGCCAGGGTCGTCGGAAAGTTCACATCGGTGGTGAAGACTTTCACAAAGTTTTCGAAAAGCCCGTTTTCCAGGGGCCTGAGGATCACGCCGTTGCTGAGCTCCACACGGCTGAAGGAAAAGCGAAGACTCTGGACCATGGCGTAGAGGAAGAAGATGCTCACGCCCACGATCCATGGGAGGATGAACAGATACCCGAAGCCCCATTCCCGAAGGGTCCTTCTGGTGAAGTGACGCTTATCGTGGGGATTCCTTTTCGTTTTCTTGCTCACGGTTTCGCCACCACCTTATATTCGCCGCCGGGAAGGCTGACGCCGTCCAGGAGGGCATCTGCATTGCCAAAGTTCAGATACACCTTTGTGCCGTTTGACCATGTGACCCGGACCATATCACCTGCTTTCACGTGGTCCGTGATCTGGGCATGGCCCAGGACGGCATGCAGGTCGCTGAGCTCACCCCACCAGGAGACGATCAGGTCCTCATAGAGGTCAAAGCTGGAGGAGTAGATGTCATTGCTGTTGGTGTTCTGCAGTCTGATCGGATCCTCATATGTCAGAAGGAAGGTCGGGCGGGTGCCCTGCTCGATCAGGTGAAGGAAGTATGAATGTGTATTGGCCTGGAAGTTTGCATACTCCGTATAGTACGGGATTTTGCCGGAGACCGCAATGGCGAGGAAGGGAATGTCCCGCAGCACATAGCTGTAGTCGGACCCGGAGACCGGCATGTCCTTGAGGGCCGCAGCGTGCCGCCACAGGTAACAGTTGGCCTTGGTGAGCGAGGTTTCAAGCTGACTGGATGATTCCTTCACCAGATCTTCGTACCTGGCCATCATGAGGGAGGAATCCTGGTAGTGGTTGCTCTCGTAAAAGTCACTCATGAGGGAGGGAAGGCCGGTGAGGGAGATGCCGGGCACGGCATGCTGCGAAAACTGCTGGATGGTGCTCCGTCCGATCTCGAGGGACTTTGCGGGACTGAGAAGGTACATGGTGTCATACACCTTCCCGAAGGTTGGCCGGGACCAGGTCTGGGAGGTGATGGACTTGAAGCTGGAGTAGAAGAGGAGGGGATGTGTCTGCGTGTTCAGGTGCAGAAAGTCTGCTTCCAGAGACAGGCGGTTGTCAAGCTCGCGGGATAGTTCCATGAGCTTTTGCAGTTCACCATCTCCGCCCAGGCTCCTGGCGGGTGCATAGGCATCCGTCGGAAGGGCGCCGCTCAGGCCCCCCTCCTGCCAGCCGCGGTAGGTGACGCTGATGCCCTTCACGCCCCTGTCCCCCAGAGCCTTCAGGATCTTCCCTGCATCCTCGAAGGTGGTCATGGGGACACTCTTTTTTCCGAGCACGAAGTTCTCAGTCTCGGCGCCAAGGAAATCCACGGCGATGTCAAAGGCGGTGGGGTCTGCCTCGCCGAAGTAGCCCTTCTCTGTCATGTAGTCCCGCAGGGCGCAGGCAAGGCCTGCATAGGTGGCGGTGCCTCCCTCCTCCAGAAGGAACTGCTGGCAGATGTCGATGCCGCGGGCGTGCTCTGTCCGCATGCTGATGGTCGATGAGTTGGGGCCGGTGGGCTGGGAGTAGACCAGACGGTAGAGGTACTTGGCGCAGACCCAGTCAAACTTCATCCTGACACCGTTCGGGTAGGCCATGATCCGCGCCGCTGCGTCCCCGTCCTCGATGAAGCCGAGGAAGGCCATCTGGTCGCCTGAGTGCACCATGCCAAAGGCCGGCAGCAGCACCTGCTCCGCATCCACGGACCAGTCGCTGTAGACACCCGTCTCCACGCCGATATTGGTGCCGTAGACCGTGCGGTCAAAGGGGGAGGAGAAGCGCTCCTCGTTGTCCTTGAGCTCGATGATGGCCCCCTGTCCGTCGGGGATGATCATGTAGCCCTCGTCCTCACCGAGATAGCTGTAGCCCATGAAGGGATAGACGTAGAAGCTTGCAACGGTGTAGGTATCGGGGTTCTCTTCCCGGATGGAACTGCCTGGCACGGACACCTGAAAGCCGCGCTCATCCATTGTGAGGGAGACCTCATAGCTGATCCCGATCTCGGGGTAGAATACTTTGGCTCTGTACCCGTCGCCCGTGAGGAACAGGTCGATGGAGCTCTCTGTGTTGATAAAGTCTGCCTGCAGCGGGATGGTTTTCACCCCGTCGAGGTACTCCATGACAATCCCGCTCTGGTAAAAGCCCTTCCAGGTGGCATTGTCCTTCATGTCATCGGGGTTCTGGACCGTGGAAAAGAGAAGCTTGCCCGTGGCCTTGGACTCCACGATCACGGCCAGGGTGTCCGGCTGCAGGTACAGCTGAAAGCGGCTGTTCTGAGCGATCATCTGATACTCTTCCGGGATCGTGCCCTCGGAGGCAAGCGCGACAGAAGAGAGGCAGAGCATGCACAGGATACAGAGAAGGAGGTGCCATGTTCTCATGTTATGTCCTTCTGACAAAGCGATACACCACCTCTCCGTAAATGCCTGAAATGAAGTTGGCCAGCTGGATGATGAGCACATAGATGACAAAGAGCAGCGCCACGGTGACAAGCACCGTGAACAGGGTGAGGATCACGATGGAGAGCGTGCGGCGGAAGGAATAGTCATTCAGATACATGAGCATCAGAAGAATGAGCAGTCCCGTCCAGCCGTAGCTGATGACGTCCAGAAGCGTGATGAAGAAGGCCTCATTGTAGGTGAGGACATTCGTGAAAAGGATCCTGACCGGAAGGAACACGATCATGGGCGCCAGGGCATAGGCGCTCCCGATGAACAGGTCCCGGAACCTGGCCTCGCCGTCCTTGATGGTGCACACCAGGTAGCAGCAGATGACCAGAAGAAGGAACACGCTGAAGAAGTTGATGAAGTCGCTCAGAACCTCAAACTGTCCTTCCTGCACGGTCTTAAAGAGGAAACCGCTGAAGTACTTGCTGATGACGCTCAGTGCAAAGAACACGATCAGCATGATCACCGCGCTCACGTAGGATGCCCGACCCTCGTGCTTGATGCCGTAGCAGCAGTCGTAGGGGTTTTTGAGCATCTGGAAGGTCCAGCCGGTCTGGGAGATGAGACGAAGGGAGGTGAAGCGCTCCCTGAGGGAGGAAAGGGGCTTCATGAAGCCGGTCTTCCTGTTCACGGCCTTGAGGACCTGAATGAGGACGATCAGGGCCACGAGGACAACCAGGATGGTGCCGACATTGGAGTGCAGCCAGTTGGAGCGCATCTCCCAGTAGGCGTCCGAGTAACCCTGGCGGTTGCCGCTGTTGCGGAAATTGGTGAGAGATTCCTCGAAGTCGCCCTCGCGGTAGAGGGCCTCGCCCATGCCGGTGTTGGCATAGGTAAAGAGGCTGTTCATCCGCTGGACCTGGGACCAGGGAGCCTTCGACTGTGCATACTTGCCGTCCTGGAAGAGGTGGAAGGCCTCGTGGACCAGGGAGGTGAACTCGGTGGGCTCCAGGACCTGAATGCTGCACAGGACGGAGTCCAGGACGTAGAGCCGGTCCAGCTCGTCCACCACCATGCCGGTCACGGACTTGAAGGTGCCCACGCGCTGATCGCCTCGGTCGAAGGCGCCGAACACGAAGAGCATGTCGCCCTCGGAGGTATATTCTACGATGCGGCCGTTGGCGTTGGCAGTGAAGACGGAGCCGTCCTGTGTCACGGCGACGGCACTGGTGAGCTCGGTCCAGTAGTCGGGCACGAGGGTGTTGCGGCCCGCAACATTGAGCCGCCTCAGGCTCCGCTCATCGCTGGTCTGGGACACTGCGTAGACCATGCCCTTCTCGTCGATACAGATGTTTTCCACCGAGATCGGCACGATGCCGGCCATGGAGGAGAGCTGCTCGTCGGAGAAGACGGCCTTCTTGATGGCCGTGAGCAGGGTGACGCTGGACATGTTCGCCCCGTAGTAGCCGAGGAACTCGCCCTCGCCGGCAGGGGAGATCTGCACGATGCCGTTGGTGTTGCCCTTGGAGCAGATGTAGAGGTTCCCGCGCTTGTCGATGACAACCTTGCGCGGCTTATAGGGTGCCGTGTCCCCGAAGAGGGGATGGGTGGGCTTATTCCAGGTGCGGATCAGTTCACCCTGCGGGCTGTAGACCAGCACCGCGCGGGCGCTCTCATCGGCCACATAGATGTTGCCCTCCGCGTCCACATTGACACCGCTGGGCGTCTTGAAGTTTTTCTTGTCCTTGATCTCCTGGATCAATTCTCCCTCCCGGGAGACAACCAGGATGCGCTTGTTGCCGGTGTCTGCAATATAGAGGTTTCCGTCCTTTCCCATCCTCAGGTCCTGGGGATCCTTCAATGTCTCCTCCCCAAAGCGGGTCATGGAGCGGACAGGCTCATAGGCGGTCTGCGTCTCCACCAGCTCCCCGTTGATGCCGAGGGTGAAGGTCTTATAGGGCATCTGGGCAAGGGCAGGAAGCGATGTCAGAACCATGATGAGGATGAGGAAAAGCAGGAGTACATGTCTTATATTCTGCTGTTTCATGTGCTGTTTCATCTGCATCCCCCTCACTTGAGCCCGGAGTGGGCCATGGTATTCATGACGCTGGACTGCATGATGATAAACAGCAGGAGGTTCGGCACGAACATGATCAGCGCTGCCGCTGCGGCCATACCCTGGCCCTGAACGGTGCCGGCGGTGGAGAGCGTGTTCATGTAGAAAGCCAGGGTCTTCACACCCTCGGAGGTCGTGAAGAGATTGGAGGTCTCAATATTGTTCCATACATTCTGGAAGACCAGGATTGCACCGGTGGCAATCGCGGGCCGGATGAGGGGCAGGATGATCTTCCGGTACACCGTGAAGCTCCCGGCACCCTCCAGCTGGGCTGCCTCGATCAGGGAGTTCGGAACGCCGTCCACGAACTGCTTGATGAGAAAAAGGCACACGGGCATCGCGGCCTGGGGCAGGATGTGAGCCCAGTAGGTGTCCAGGATGCCGATGGCGGAGATGGTGAGATACCGCGGGATCGTGACGGCGGTTGCAACGAACATGAGGGCCAGGTTATTGACCTCAAAGATGGTGTTTTTGAAGCGGAAGTTCATTTTGCTCAGCGCAAAGGCTGCCATGGTGCTGCAAAGGACGCTGAGAAAGACCACTGCGATGGTCACCAGGATGCTGTTGAATACATACCTGCTCAGCGGAATCGATGAGCTGCCCGCCGCCTGGAAGAGGTTCTGGAAGTTGATGAGCGACGGGTGCGAGACGAAAAAGCGGGGAGGGAAGGCGAACAGTTCATCCATGGGCTTGAAGGCGTGGTTGATGATGTACACGATGGGCAGGCCCATGAAGATGGCAATGGGGACCAGATACAGATAGAAGGGAATCTGATTTTTGTGGAATTTCTTGGGATTGACCCGGGTTCCGCCGATGGCTGCCATATTCCTGTCCCCCTTTCTCAGTCTTTTTCGGTGAAGAGCATGCGCGCCACATAGGAGAAGGCGTAGATGAGCGCCAGGAGTGCCACGGATACGGCCGCGGCATAGCCCATCTCATATCTGGTGAAGCCGTAGTCTTCGATATGGTTGGTCATCAGCTGGGCTGCATACTGGGGCGTTGGGTTGGAGCCGGTGAGCATGACGCCGATGTTGCCCGCCTGGAAGGCGTTGACGATGCTCATCACGGCGCCGAAAAGCATCTGGGGCTTCATGCTGGGGATGGTGATGTAGAAGACCTCCTGAAAACGGTTGCGCACGCCGTCGATGGCGGCCGCCTCATAGAGCTCAGGATTCACGTCCAGAAGGCCGGCCAGCATGGCGAGAAAGCCCACGCCCATGGAGCCCCAGAGCGCCACGATGATGACAATCGGCATGATGTAGTCCGTGTTCAGCATCCAGATGATGGGCTCGGTGATGATGCCCAGCTGGGTGAGGACGTAGTTGGCGATGCCGCTCTGGTTGCCGAGAAACACCACCCGCCACATGACGGTCATGGCAACGCCCATGGTCATGCTGGGACTGTAGAGAATAAGGGCCAGGATGGTCCTTGGGAGCTTGGTCAGCTGGCTCAGGGACCAGGCCAGGAAGAAGGCCAGCATGTAGCCCACGGGGCCCACCACCAGGCTGAAGAGGATCGTGTTGGGAAGAACGTACTGCAGGAAGATCGTGTCCTGCGTCAGGAGATTGATATAGTTGGTCAGCCCAACGAACTGCGGCATCTGGACCGCGTTGTAGTTGGTGAAGCTCAGGGCGATGGCCATGACAGTGGGGATGATGATAAACACCGTAAACAGAATGAGATAGGGCAGCAGGAAAAGATACGGTGTTCTGCGCTTGGTAATCATTTGACTGCCTCCTCCTCTGCATTCTGTTTTGTCAGCCGTCTGACGACATCAAGGGACGGCGTCGGGAATTCTCTGAGCATCTGTCCGTCCTTCCAGTAGCCGAATTCCTCGAGCTTGCGGTAGGTCTCGCGGTTGATGCGCTTGACGGCGGTATCGAGGGCGCGTCTTGCGTCCACGCCGTCGACGGCCACGGAGATGAAGGCGTTTGACAGCTCGCGCTCCAGCATGTAGGTGCCGAGCACCCAGGGCGCTTCGGTCATCCACTCCATCTGACTGAGGATCGTTGCCTTGTGGGCCGACTTCAGGGGCAGGCTCTCGAAGGCTTCACGGTTGGCGGTGGGCCAGATGTACTCGCTGCCGTAGGTGGACTGGAGGAGATTCCCGAAGGTGGACTGGGTCTCAGCGCTGGACCACCACTTGAGGAAGGTCCAGGCTTCCTCGGGCATCTCGGTCTTGGAAAGGATCGCCATGGTCTCGGCGCCGCCTGTGGTCCACCTCAGGACGTTCCCCTCATCGTCCAGAAGCCCTGGAAAGAGGGAAATATCCCACATGCCGTCAAGTTCCGGGGCGGCGTTCAGAAGGAGGTTGTAGGTGGCAAGGTCTGCGATGCCGATGGGCAGCGTCCCGTCGCGGAACTGCTGGTAGAAGCCCGGGGATGGGACGTCGGTCGGCATGTTGTAGATGGTGAACAGCTCTGTCATCTCGCGGAAGCCCCTCAGGCTCTCCTCGCTGTCCAGGGTCGTGTCGCCGATGGTATCCCCGTAGATGCTGCCGCCGCTCTGGAGGATCAGGGGCAGGGTGCCGGGGAAGACCTTCATGCCCACCATGCCGGCGGTGGGGAAATAATAGTTCATGTTCCGGCGCTGGAGCTCGGGGAGCATCATCTTGACCTGCTCCATGTTGTCCGGGACCTCGATATTCAGGGCCGAGAGGATGTCTTTTCTGTAGAACTGCACCCAGAAGTTCACGGTCTCCGGCATCGCATAGATGCCCTCACCCAGGGTATAGGGAATGAAGAGGCCGGGGGAGAAGCGCTGGGCGATCTCCGGGAAGTCCGGGAACTGGGTGAGATCGTAGAGGGCGCCGCGGATATTCAGGTAGCTCGGCACCACATACTGCAGGGACAGCACCACGTCCGGCGCGGTGCCGGCGGCATTGGCCAGCACCAGCTTGTTGGCATCCGGCATGATGGACAGGTCCACCGCGATGCCGCTTAACGGCGTGAACATGGAGTCCACCATGTTCTGCACGATCTCCAGGTACTGGCGGCTGCGGCCCATCCAGACCTGCAGATGGCCCTCGGTGCCGTTGCCCACAGAGTAGTCCTGGCTGCCGAAGGAGGTGAAGAAGCGGCTCACCTTGAGGGAAGTGTTCTGGAGGAAGCTGAGATCCTCCGGGAGCTCAGAGGATGCCTGGCAGATCAGGATCCTGTCGATGGACAGGTCGTTCTGGGCGATGTCCTGCAGCTGCTGGGCCAGCATTCTGGCGGCGCTGTTGCTGCCGGTGGACAGCTCGCTGAGTCTCCTTGGCAGGTCCTCCGGCTTGAGGGCCAGGCGGCGCAGCTGATCGGCCGCCATGGTGAGGCTGGAGAACGCGCTGCCGGAGGAGGTGGAGGAGTAGGCCTTCATCCTGTCGACCGCGGTATCCAGTTCATCTGCCCAGCCGTTCAGGATCTCCACCAGGTCCGGGATGTAGGTGAGCAGCTCATAGTCGCGATAGCGGTCCGTGGTGACACCGCCGGTCAGGCGCACGACCTCCAGACTCAGTCCGTTGATTTCCCCCAGCACCTTGTTGATGACCTCATATACAGGCAGCAGCAGGGCATTATTGAGCCGGAGGGTCAGGTCGTGCTCGCCCGCAGTCAGATAGAAGGTCTGCACGTCCCCGAGGGACGTTTCTACCGGGGCATAGGTGAAGGAGGTGGCATAGTCAAAGGGAATCTGGCGGGATTCGACACTCTGAAGCTCGCCGTCGATGAGTACATCTGCAAAGACCGGAAAGTCGGCCTTCACGTTCTGCCGGTAGTGGAAAAGAATCCTGTACCAGCCCTCCTTCTCTGCCGTCAGGTGCCAGGTCACCTCATCGCCCGCGGTGTCAAAGGAGGCACCGTCGAGATAGTTCATCCGCCGGTGTTCGGTCTCGTATGGGGTCAGGACGGGATCAAACTCGCCGGCCGCGCGGATACTGGATTTGTTGCGGGAATAGATCTTTTCGCCCTCCAGGATGATGAGCCCGTCGCCCTCATCCGCCTGGCCCTCATAGGCGGGGATGGTCTTGCGTGCACGCACCGAGAGACCCGCCAGGGTCACAGCACCCTCCTGCAGTGTCAGGTGCAGGGCGTGATCGCCCTTCGTCATTTCAAACAGGAAGGGCACATCGGTCCAGCCTGCGCTGTCGGAGATGCCGCAGGAGAGGAGCACATGTTTTGCCTCCGGGGTCGTCGCGATCTCGTTGCCGTAGCGGTCGAGAGGGAAGATCCCATCGTCCATCCAGAGGCTGCGGAGCTTGACGCGCCTCAGCTCGCAGAAGGGGATCTCCCCGTCCACCTCCACGGTCATCTCCACCGGCAGCGCGCTCTGGGTCTCAGTGTAATAGGAAAACCAGAGCTCATAGAGCCCATCCTCCGGGACGTGGAAGGAGACATCGCCCTCATCACCTGTTTGCAGAAGGAGAGACAGGGGCACGTCCACAGCGTCCCCTTCATACAGGGGCAGGGCGTAAGTGCCCACAACATCGCTGTAGTAGGGCTCCGTGCGGCTGACAAACATCATCCAGTCGTGACCGGATTCTTCTTCGGAAAGGCCTGGTGTCAGGCAGCACAGAAACAGCAGTGCGAGCGCGAGAATAACCGCAGATCTTTTCATGACGCAATTCTCCAGTCATGCATGTGTATCAGTCTTCGTTTGCCGCATGGGTACCCCAGACGCAGAGGCCCGTCCCGTCCATCGCTGAAAAGCAGGGGACCCAGGCGTTCTCTTTTGAGTCGAGGCACAGGGTCGCGATGCCATCATACGTCAGGCCACCCAGGGTACAGGTGAACGTTCCGTCGCTCTTCACCTCATAGGTCCCGGTCACATCACCCGAGACCGTGCCGTCCGGATTCAGCGTGGCGGACACGCTTGTGTGCTCCACCTTGTTGATATCCCGCAGGTGGAAGAGCACCTTGTAGAGCCCCTCCATGTGCTCCGGCGCCTTCACGTTTTCCCCGGCGTAGCGCTGGGGCAGCACCACGGGCCAGCCTGCGTCGTTCATGACCATCTGGTGGACGCGGACACGGAAGGTCTCGCCGCTAGCGGCAAATCGAGTGTGGAAAACGAGAAAATATCGTCCGGTCTCCTCGTCGAAGTAGGCTGAGTTATGCCCGGGACTTCTGTAGGCCAGGCGGAACTGGTTTGTGTCGCTCGGGATGTTCTCAAAGCAGTAGCCGCCCATGAGCTTCACGCCGTAGCCTTCGTAATCTTCATCGTGGAAGAAGGTGCCGGGCTTTCCGCCGCATTCCAGCATATCCTGACCGAGGGCGTCCTCGTAGGGTCCGTCGGGGTTGCGGCTGCGGCAGACGCGGATATTGTAGCCGTCATCCGCGTTCAGCCCGCCGAAGGAGAGGAACAGGTAATAGTAGTCAGTCTCGGGACTGTAGAGGATATAGGGACCCTCGATGCGCGCATGGTTTTTCCCGAGGAGCTTTTTCCCGTAGACCTGACCCTCCAGGGGGAAGCCGGTCGCGGGATCCATCTCCAGGATGAAGATACCGCCCGAGTAGCTGCCGTAGACCATCCAGAGCCGGTGGTCCCTGTCAAAGAAGACGCAGGGGTCCACGACGTTGGGGAGGCGGGTGGCATCATAGCCGGGATAGCCGCTTTTGAGGATCGTGCCGAGGTTCTCAAAGGGGCCCTCAGGACTGTCGCTCACGGCCACGCCCAGCATGCTGAGGGGACTGTCTCCGCGGCAGGTGCAGTAGTAGAGGTAGTAACGTCCGTCATCCAGCTGCTGCACATCCGGCGCCCAGAAGGTGTCGGTCTGCGCATACCTGAGCGATTCCTGCAATTCTTCCTGAACGTTTGTGAAAAGGGTGCAGCCGGCTTTTGCGTCCCGGGAAATCATGTCCCAGGAGATGAGGTCGGTGCTCTTTGCAGCTGCCATGTGGCTTCCGTAGATATAGAAGGTGCCGTCCCCGGCCCTGATCACGGACGGGTCATGGACGGATACATCGCGGAAGCGAGGTATGGGCAGATCTTCTGCGAGAGCCGTACCCAGAAGAGAAAGACAGAGGATCATCAGCATCAGCCCCGTCAGGTGAAACCATTTCATATGCTGTTCGTCCCTTCCGATTGAGGGTGCCTGAAGGCAGAGGGGAACGTATCGGTGAGCGTGCTCGATCCCAAAACCACAAAAACATGTCAGATCCGGGAAGAAAGAACGTTCACATTAACGTTAATGTCAATTCAATGAATATCTTACATGGTGCTCTGTTCGCTGTCAACCAGAAAAAAAGCCCTGGGCAGGTTTTCTTATGCGGGAAAAGCTTCAGGCGGATGAAGGCGCGTGCAACACGGCCTGAATACAAACACACCTTCATCTTCCCGGAGAGCTTCCCAGAAGAATTCCGTGTTGACAAGGTTTTTCGAACGTGGAAAAATTGCAGGGATTCACATGAACGTTCATGGAAGGGAGCAGAGTATGGCAAAGGAAAAAACCAGGGTCACGCTGCAGGACATTGCCAGAGCCACCGGCTATACCGTCAACACCGTGTCCAGGGCGCTGAAGAACAAGGACGACATCAGCCGGGAAACCTGCGAGAAGATTCAGCAGGTAGCCAAGGACATGGGCTATGTGCGCAACTACATCGCCAGCTCTCTGCGCTCCGGCCGGACGAAGACCATTGCCGTGATTACCGGCACCATGGTGAATCCCTACTATGCAATCCTTTGCGACATGCTCCAGCTGGAGGCGGTGCGACTCGGCTACGGCCTCATGATCCTCAGTGCCCAGGACAATCAGGAGACAGAGATGCAGATGGTGGAGATGGCACTGTCAAGGCAGGTGGACGGGATCATGATTACACCCAGCTCCAGTCAGAGCCCTGCTCTGGATCTCCTGCGCTCCTCGGGCCTTCCATACGTGCTCCTCAGCCGGTCGCTTGACTGCGAGGACGATGACTATGTCGTGTGCAATGACTATCAGGGAGGGTATCTGGCGGCGGAGCATCTGATCGAACACGGGCATCGGGATCTGGCCATGCTGTCCTTCCGCCACGTGGTCTTCTCAACGAAGAACCGCTTTGAGGGCTTTCATCAGGCGTGTGTCGACCATGGGATCGGGGAGGACCACATCTACTATGCGGAGCCGGAGGGGGAGAAAGCGATCCTGAAGCAGGTGCATGCGTGGTGCGAATGCGGCGTGACGGGCCTTTTCTCCTTCTGCGATGTGGAGGCCTGGTACCTTAAGACGATGCTAGAAAACAGCCCCCTGCGCGCTGAGCGGCCTCTGTCGATCGTCGGATTTGACAATATCCTGGGCTACATGAACTTTCTTCCGCCGATCTGCACGGTGGATGCGCAGCTGAAAAAGGAAGCGGAGGTGGCCATTGAGCTTTTGCGCAACCGCATCCATGACGCTGCACTCCCGCCGCAGCATGTGGTTCTGCCGGTGCACATCGTATGCCGGGGAAGCTGCGGGATGGAAGATTCGGGACAGCTTCCTCCGGAGAAGGTGCTGCATCTGAAGGATGCGTGATGTACTATTTCTCCGGATGTCCGTAGAGCAGCCAGAAACAGTTCAAAACATATGAAAACCGGGCAGACGTGATTCACAGCACATCTGCCCGGTTTGAAGTATACGGTTTTCAGCCTTATGAGAGTTCCTTGTATGTTTTTCTGATCACGAAGAAAGCGATGAGGAAGGTGAGGAAATCGGAGACGGGCATGGAGTAGAGCACGCCGTCCAGACCGAAGAAGATGGGCAGCAGGAGGGCGAAGCCCACGCCGAACACGACCTCACGGATCATGGAGATCAGCGTGGATGCCAGTGCCTTGCCGACCGACTGCAGATAGATAAAGGTGCCCTTATTCACTGTTGCCAGGGGCATCAGGCACAGGTAGGTCCGGAAGGCCTTCACGGCGAAATCGGTGTAGGCCTGGCTCTCGTTTGCTGCACCGAAGATCCCGATCAGTGCGCGCGGGAAGAATTCTACGATGATCAGTGCCACCGCGCCGACCAGGGCTTCACAGGTGAGAAGCCTTGTGAACAGAGCCTTCACGCGGTCCCGCCGCCCGGCTCCGACATTGTATCCCACCACCGGGATGCACCCGGCGGCCAGGCCCACGGCGATGGAGATCACGATCTGGAAAAACTTCATCACGATGCCGACCACGGCCATGGGGATCTGGGCGTACTCAGGATTGGAAAATACTGCGTCCAGGGCGCCGTACTTCTGGATCATGTTGTTGATGGCCATCATGGCGGCGACAAGGGAGATCTGGGAGAGAAAGCTGGTCATGCCAAGGGCGAGATACCGTTTTGCAAGATGCAGATGCAGGCCAAAGCTGCTCTTCTCCAGCTTCACCGCCTTCATGTGGCACAGATACCAGATGGCCAGCACGGCCGTCAGGACCTGGCCAAGGACGGTGGCAAGGGCGGCGCCCATCATGCCAAGGCGGAAAACGAAGATGAAGACAGGGTCCAGGATGATGTTGACCACGGCACCGGCCAGCGTCGACACCATGGCGAACCTGGGGCTTCCGTCTGAGCGGATGATGGGGTTCATGGCCTGGCCGAACATGTAGAAGGGGAGGCCTACAGTGATCCAGAAAAAGTAGCTCTGTGCCTGATGGAAGGTCTCATCATTGACACGTCCACCGAAGGCTGTCAGAATAGAGTCCGCGAACACCAGATAGAGAAATGTGATCAGGAGACTGGACACGATGCACAGGATCACCGCGGACCCGATGGATCTGTGCGCATCTTCCTTCTCTCCTTTGCCCAGGCTGATGGACACGAATGCGCAGGCACCGTCGCCGATCATGACGGCGATGGCAAGAGCCACCACGGTCAGGGGGAAGACCACGGTGTTGGCGGCATTGCCGTAGGAGCCGAGGTAGGTGGCGTTTGCGATGAAGATCTGGTCGACGATATTGTAGAGGGCGGCCACGAGGAGCGAGATGATGCACGGGACGGCATATTTTGTCATCAGCTTCCCGACCGGCTCCCTCTCAAGAAAACTGTTTTCCCTGTGTTCCATGGGATGGTTCCTCCTGCCAATAAGGCATAAAAAATCGCGTCTGGCCATCAGCTGGTACGCTGTGGCCGGACGCGGGAGAACACAGAAAAAGAGCGCTGGCCACAGTTGGATTTACGCTGTAAGCCACACGCTGCAGGAGGGCATTTTACGTTTTTTTTGGCCGCTGTCAAGCGGCCATCAGAGTGAAAAGAGCATAAACAGAGACCCAAAAGAAGACAAAGAGACTGACCAAACAACAAAAGAAGGCGGCAAGGATTATGGCAGAAAAGATCATTCAGATGAACGAGCATACCTGGCGGATTGAGGACGGCGGTGTGAGGTTTTTCCTCCTGACGGGCGAGGAGAAGGCGCTGCTCATTGACTCCGGCATGCAGGTCCATCACGCACGGGAGATTGCACAGGAGCTGACGGATCTGCCCCTGGAGCTGCTCAACACGCATGCGGACA
>JAFUBA010000094.1 GCA_017460395.1 Clostridia bacterium
AATCCACATCGATGATCTGATCACTGTTGGCGATGATCAGGGGCGTATCATTGTTGATAAAGTCCACGGCCATCAGGCAGGTGCACAGGGCCCCGGCCGTCTGGTTTCGAAGGCGGATCACCTCGCTGGTGGGTGCCAGGATCTTGGCTGACAGATCCAGATGAAAGGACTGGCAGTCCTCCTCGGAGAAAACGAAGATAAACCGCCTGTCACCCACGCTCTGGTAGTTTTCCACCATCAGCTCCAGCATGGTTCTCCCCTGGATTTCGTACATGGTCTTTGGGAAGAAAACATCCTTGAAAAACACCGACGTGCCCATGGAGGGCAGAAGCACATTAACCATTCTCCACCTCTCCAATCTTCCGCATGATGTTTTCGTAGTTCACATCGTAGACCGTCGCCACCTCCAGGACGGCCGCCCCGCTGGCCTTACCCGCCTGGATGCCCTTGGGATTGTCCTCCACCACGATGCACTCCTCAGGCCTGAGATCAAAGCGCTTCATGGCCGTCAGGTACATCTCAGGATCCGGCTTGGCCTTTGTGACATCCTCGTTGGAGATGATGAGGTCAAGATACGAGGTGAGCTGGGCACGGTCCATCATGAGCTCAATGGTGGAGCGGATGGAGTTGGAGCACACGGCGATCCTGTAACCCTCCAGATGCAGTTTGGACAGGGCGTACTCGTGCTGGAACATCGGATGGCACCGCTGGTAGATCAGGTCCGCCGTATAGCGCTGCTTCATCTGATTGATAAAGTCGTGGAGCTGTTCGGGCAGAAAGTGATTCTCACTGATCATCTGAAGCTTCACCTTGGTGGGCAGCCCGTCAAAGGTGTGCAGGTGATCATATCTGCTGATTTCTATGCCAAAAAGGCCCAGTGCCTTATTGAGTGCCTCATAGTGCCAGTCCTTGGCATCAATGAGCACACCGTCCATGTCAAAGAGTACCGCTTTGACTTTACTTCCCAATTGTCTTGCCTCCTCCATGAGCCGTCTGCAGGCATGACCGGCTCCGGATTTTTCAGATCATTTGTACCTGTCTCTCAGGCGCAAGTCTTATTCCCGGGACATGTCTCCAGGGACAGCTGCATTATACGTTCCGCGCGCATCTTCCGCAATCTCCATGTCCCTCCTCCGCCCCGAGCGCAGCGCCTGTCCGCTTGTAAAGCACATACCGAATCCTTATAATGCCCCTGTTCTTCCGGACGTCAGGCTGCCGGCCTGCTCCAATTGCCTCTGGCGCCGGATGGCAGATACAATGAAACAGGAAATCAGGAAGCAGATATGGAACTTGGAAATCACGCAAAGTCGAATGTGTTCTGGAACATGGTCGGATCCATCGCAGAGTCAGCCCTGAACCTGGTGCTGCTCATCGTGGTCAACCGGCTGGTGGGGGAAGCAGGCGGCGGGATCTTCACCCTGGCCTTCTCCCATGCCCAGATGATGTATTACCTCGGCACCCTGGAGGTGCGGCCCATTCATTCTACGGATGTAAAGCAAAAGTACCGCTTCGCCGATTACTTTTCCCTCAGGACCGCCTCCTGCATCCTGATGATGCTTGTGTGCGCGGTCTACGCCATATTGCTGGACGGCGATCCCCTCAAAAAACGGTTCATGATGTATATGTGCACCTACAAAATGCTGGATGCCTTCTATGACCTGTTCGCCTCCATGTTCCAGCAGCACGGTCGCATCGCCTTTTCGGGCCAGGTCAGCACCGTCAGGGTCTTCCTGGTGCTCCTGGGCTTCACGCTCACCCTCCTTCTGACCCGAAGCCTCGATGCTGCCGGCATCGTCATGGTGCTCATTTCCCTTCTCGTCCTTTGCACCTACAACATGCGCAAGTGGAAGCAGTTTTCCGATGTACCCATCGCCTTCCAGTTCTCCCACGCCAGGGAGATTCTGATTGCCTGTTTCCCGCTGTTCGTGTCTGTCTTTGTCATGCTCTACATCAGCAATGCACCCAAGTACGCCATTGACCGATACTGCACGGATGTCATTCAGAACCGCTACAGCATCCTCTTTATGCCTGCCTTTGTGATCAACCTGTTCAGCCAGTTCATTTTAAGGCCCATGCTGACCTCCATGGCGGAAATGTGGGCGGATGCGCGCTTTGCTGCCTTCCGCAAAAACGTCCTGACCATGCTGCTCGGGATCTGCCTCGTCACCCTCCTTGGGATCGGCGGTGCCTGGCTCCTTGGCATTCCCTTCCTGCGTCTTTTATATGGTGTGGACCTCACGGAGGAAAAATCCATCCTGCTTCTGGTCATGGTCTATGGCGGACTCAATGCCGTGAGCGTCTTTCTCTATGACATGATCGCCGTCACGCGCCAGCAGAAGTGGCTCCTCTATGCCTATCTCCTCTCAGCCCTGCTCATCTTTTTCCTCGCACCCATGCTTGTACAGCGCATGCAGATGACAGGCGCCATTCTCTCCAGCATTGTGGCCCAGGTCTTCCTGAACATTCTGCTGCTGATCATCATGGGATGCGTGCTGCACCAGGCCCTGAAAAAGCAAAGTAGCACCTGACTATAAAAAGCCCCATGCCTCCTGGCATGGGGCCTGATTTCTATATGGTGCCGGGAGCTTATTCCTCCCAGTCTTCTTCCTCGTCTTCCCAGCTTTCCTCGTCTTCCCAGTCTTCCTCCCAGTCCTCGTCCCATTCTTCCTCTTCTTCATCGTATTCTTCTTCCTCATAGTCTCCGGTATAGGAAGCATAGGCGAACTCGTCCAGCAGTCCGCTGCCCTGCAGAATATCCATCAGCTCCACGGTCGTGGATGTGGGCATATCAAAGATCAGTGGGAAGAGCTTTTTCACTTCGTCCTTGTCAATGGCCTCATGGAGGTCCGGCAGTGTATCATCATTGAGGGAGAAGATGTTGAACCCATACAGTGTATAATAATTGTAGGAAGGCATCTGTTCCGGTTCATAGGGAGAAGCACTGATCAGCATCTTCAGGAGCTCTCCCTGTTCATCTGCCACGCTCACTTCATCCGGTGTGCCATTCAGGGACAGGTGCAGCTGATCTGTGAGTGCGCCTCCCGTCAGCTCACCCTTTTCGTTTCTTGCAGGCCATGCGACCCCGGAGAGGAGCGGACCCTTCGCATCCAGCTGAGCAGACCAGTCGCGCTTTGCGGGCCAGACATCCGGCACATGATCTGCCGCATAACTCAGGTCCAGAAGACACGCGTCTCCCTCGCCCAGAAGGAAACGGAACTCCACGTTGTACGTCTCATCCTCCTGCATGGTCAGCTGATACGTAAAGCTGGCATCGGTACCGTCCACAAAGTCCGGAAGGTATACCCGGATCGCTTTTCCCGCTGCGTTATCCTGATACGCATACAGCTCTGTATCACCGAGCATCCATCTTTCCCCGTCAGAGGTGGTTTTTATCTCTATCTGGTCCTGCACATGTTCGTCGACCCATGCATGAAAGCCCCGATAGACATCCTGCAGATGGCCTCCCGCATCGTTGATGGTCGACATGACGATGAACCACATGCGAAGGGCTCTGTCCTCCACCAGATAGTTCTCGAATCTCGCGCCAAGCTCCACGATGTCATCGCGCGAGACCACACGGTCTCCTTCCGTCTGGTGCATGGTTTCCCACAGGTCTCTCCAGGTGTTTCCGAAGGCATCATAGCTGATCCAGGGATAGGCCAGTCCCACATACTGCACCGGAAGTCTCAGGTGCGCCTGCATCTTAAGGCCAAATTCCAAAACAGCCATGAGGCTGATCATGATCGGCTCCTCTGCCTTCCAGATCGGGCTTGTCAGCTTCCACAGGTCCTCAAGGCCGCAGAGCGTAAACTCTATCCCGGCATCGCCCTTCAGGCTCACACGGCAGTTGAGGTCAAAGCTGCCATCCTCCGACAGGACAAACGTGCCCTGGAGGCGCAGAAGATCCATCAGTTCCTCCAGACCCTTCAGAGGGGAGGCGGCATCCGCAGATGGCATATCAAAGGTCATGTCATACCGGAACTTTTCCCACCTGTCGGCATTTTCCGCGCTGGCCTCGCACAGTCCTGCAGCCGGCGTGGCTGCCACGGCCAGAAACATCATAATCAGTGCAAGCAAGGCACTCAGATGTGTTTTCAGCATCTTCACGTGTCCTCCAAAAAAGCTGCGCCGCCGGTTTCATCGGACGGCGCAGGAATCATAACAAAACCACTATGGGCGGTCAAGAAAACGGCAAAAGCGGAGCCCGATAAATGCGCGGTTCTTCCGGTTTTCCCTTCGCTTATGTATAATCCCCTGAAGACCCACCGACAACACATCCGGAAGGAAATTTGCCTATGACCTTACCGACCCGGGCGCTTCCGGCAGACAGCCAGATGGCAAAACTGCCGGACCGCTTTGCCCAGATACTTACGGAAACAGATCTGAACTCGACACTGGAAAGGCTGCAGAGCATGCAGGATGCGGATGCTGCTGCCGCCCTCTCCCTCATCTCGACCCTCCGCCTGAAGCTTCGGGTGGGGGAGAACCGTCTGCGAAGGCTCCTTGAGGAAGGGGAGGCACTCAGCGAAAATCACCGCCTTACTGCAGGCGAGGACTTCACCTATACCATGCAGCAGAGCGTGCTGCTCAGCCCCATCCGCGACAAGATCCGCGAGTGGGACATGCTGTCACAGGACCTGAAGGCGGCGGAGGCGGCGATTCAGACATCAAGCAGGCAGCAGGAAGCCTATAGCCTTGCCAGGCTTTTGCATGAAATCGGCAAAGTGTGAGGTACAAATGCCTCGCCCGAATGCCCAGAATATACATTTCCCGGCTTGACACTGTCTCACAAAGAATCTACCATCAAAGCATGCCTTGTGGCCACGAAAGGGGGATGAACGATATGCGGCAAGCAGGCGCAAAGCCAAAGGGAAGCGGCAGGAAAACTCTGCGTCCCTGGATTCTCACCGCTGCCCTGTTCTGCGTGTCCCTCATTCTTTTGCTCCTGATCCTTTTTCGGGAAACGGAGCTGCTGATTTCCTCCGGCGCAGTTGCCTATCGGAACATGCGGTTCACTGCCCTGTGTGCCAGCGGCATATTCCTGCTGCTCTCCGTTCTTCTGTTTCTTTCAGACCGACGCGCGCGGCGGAAGGAAGAAAAGGCCAGGGCGCAGCTGAAGGCCGAGGAGCAGCGGCGGCAAGCCGTGCTCTCGGGGGAGAACGGGCGCCTGGATGAAGAGACCATGACAGGGCTCCTCGCATCCCTCCTTGAGCGGACCAGAGCCGCCGGCAACCGTCCCCTTCAGGAGATCATTCTTTCCTACCAGCAGCAGATGGACCAGATGAACCGCAGTCAGGCAAAGCTCCATCACCTCCTGTCCATGAACGGCATCACCAATCTCCAGGAGACGGAGGAGCTGCTGGACCGGGTGGAGCAGAATCTGTTCCGGAATCTGAGGAAGTCCATCAACTGGATCGAGGTCTCCGGCACCTCCGCCGCCCCGGATATGCAGCTGCGCGACCGGCTGGACGGGGTACTGCGGGAAAATGACGATCTTCTCTCCCGGGCCTACGATCTTCTGCGCGCCCTGACCGACTATGTGAACCATCAGGACAGCGACCACGCCACGGCTGAAACCATGGACATTCTGGTGCAGTCGCTGAGAGAACAGATGGAGGAAGGTGTTTAAGATGAAGAAAACAATCTGGAAAGTACTGGCACTCATGCTGGCCCTGAGCCTCACGCTTCTGTCCCTCACCGCATGCACGGACGGCTCCTCCGGTTCCACCACCTCGTCCATGTCCTACGACGATGCCGTGAAGGAAATGAATGCTCTGCTCACCAAGGTCCATGTGGGCAAAGGCAACCCGCCCCTGGACATCTACAACAGCACCGAGGTTTCTGTGGCCGACACCCTGGCCGACATTTCCACCTTTCCCATCACGGTGGAAGGCCGGGCGAGCGTAAACATTGAGGTTGCAGCCGCGACCGAGATGTCCTCCGCCGCCCCGGACGACTGGATGAACGTGGTGGCCAGAAAGTTTAACGAGGCAGGCTACACGCTCAGCGACGGCCGGAAGATCTCCGTGTCTG
>JAFUBA010000095.1 GCA_017460395.1 Clostridia bacterium
CCTGAAAGTCAGCTGCAGGCCCTGGTGCTGGTGGAAGATCACAAGCCGGTGGCAGGACTGAGGATCGTCTATCCTGAAGGGAAGTTTGCTCAGATCCAGCGGGTTGCCACCGTCCGGGACAGACAGCGCTCCGGGTATGGCTCCATCCTGATTGGGGAAGCCGAGAAATGGATCGCAGAGAATGGATATTCACAGATCCTCATCACCAGTCAGGACCGCTCCGTCGGCTTCTATACATCCAACGGATACAAAATCCTGCCAGACAGCGATTTTGAAACCTATTTCCCCGAGGATGTCGCCCGGCGCAGAAAGCGCGAGGAGGAGCGGAAGGCCCGGGGCGAGGAGGCGCCAAACCTCGGTTTCACCATCGTCCTGGTTGAAAAGTGGCTCAAGTGAGCCGGACAAATCATGAAATCAGACGAAAAGGAGATATAAGCATATGAAGCGCAGTTTATCTTTTATCCTGTCCCTGGCCCTTCTGGCCGTCTCACTCTTCACCCTGACACCCTCCCTGGCCGAGGGCACCAAGTCCATCAACGTCGCCATCACCTCCGATCCCGAGATCAACTTCGACGATATCGGCGATTCACCCAACGGCTTTATCACCAGTGCCGTGCGTGAAGGCCTGACCCGCCAGGGACAGAACGGAACCCTGACTGAGGGCCTGGCAGAAAGCTATGAGCACAATGACGATTACACCCAGTGGACATTCCATCTGCGCGAGAGCGGCTATTCGGATGGCACGCCCGTGACGGCAGACGACTTTGTGTATGCCATCACCGCACAGCTGGACGGCACCTATGAAGTGGGTTATCCGGACTTCCTGTATGAGATCAAGAATGCCCGCGGTGTGGTCCGCGGAACCGCGACGGCGGACGAGCTCGGCGTGAAGGCCCTGGATGAAAAGACCGTGGTATTTGAGCTTGAATACCCCGTTACCTACTTCCCGCAGCTCATCACCCATCCGATGCACTTTGGCTACAGCCGTGCCCACGGTGAATCCGTAGGTGCCGAGAATGTCGGTCTTGAAGCCGATACGCTGATCGCCAATGGTCCCTATTACATCGAATCCTGGGTACATGATGACAACCTGGTCCTGAAAAAGAATCCCTACTACTGGAACCGCGACAACATTGCCATCGATGAGATCCATGTCTTCATCATTCCCGATGAAACCACGAGAGTGAACCTGTTCCTCAACGGTGAGCTGGATGTGGTGGACTTTGATGCCTCCCGCGTCGGTGCCATCTCTGCTGCCGGCTTCACTCCTCTCACCTACAACAATGGCCGTACCACCTATGTCAGCTTCAATCTGACCAGCACAGGCGTAAAGAATCAGAAGATCCGCCAGGCCCTCTCCGCTGCCATTGACAGGGAGTCTCTGGTGGCCGGCGTGGTCCGCAACGGCTCCACCCCCGCAGACGGCTTTGTGCCGATAGGTCTTGCAGGCGATGAAACCCTTTCCTTCCGCGAGGTCGTCGGACCGACCCTCAACTACCCCTATGACGAAGCAAACGCTGCAAAGCTTTTTGCAGAGGGCCTGCAGGAAGAAGGAATTCAGGCCAGTGACATCACGCTCTCCCTTCTGACCTCCAATGCCACAGAAAATGCCACCGTGTCCGCTGCGCTCCAGCAGATCTGGCAGGAAGCCTTCGGCATCACCATCAACGTGGACGTGCTGGACTCCTCCTCCTACCGCACCAGGCGCAACAATTACGAATACGACATCGTCTTCCTCTCCTGGGGTGCTGACTGGAACGACGCCACCAACTTCCTCTCCGGCTATGAGCAGACCGAGGATCACGACGCGCCGAAGTATTACAGCGAAGCTTTCAACGAAGCTTACCTGAAGGGCGTCTATAACACCGATATCCACGACCGTGTCCTGGATCTTGGCAGATCGGAAGCCATTCTCCTTGAAGATGCAGCCATCGTGCCCATCTATTACACCTCCCAGTATTATGCGGTCTCCTCCCGCCTCACGGGCGTCGAGCGCCGTGCCGTGATTCCGTATCTTGATTTCTACTTTGCAGACGTAAAGTAATCCGGAACCACACATCTGTATCCATTGACTCACCCGGGCAGGGCTTCCCTGCCCGGGTACAGGAGTGAAAAGGCTTGAAAAAATACATCCTTGGCCGCGTGATTCTCTCCCTTGTGACCATCTTTCTTGTGATTACCCTGACGTTTGTCCTGATGCGGCTGATCCCCGGCACCCCCTTCAATACGGGAAACACCAACATGGATCCGGTGGCGCTGGCCCAGCTTGAGGCGAACTACGGCCTGGACAAGCCGATTTCTGAGCAGTTTGTGATCTACCTCGGGAACCTTCTGCATGGGAACTTCGGCACCTCCATCACCTACACCAACAGAAGCGTGACCGACATCATCCTCAGGGCCTTTCCGGTCTCTCTCGATCTTGGTCTTCGTGCCATGATCTTCGGTGTCATCGCAGGTCTCATTCTTGGCATTGAGGCCGCGCTCCATCACAACCAGTGGATCGACCGCCTCTCCACCGTCGTTGCCATCATCGGCATCTCCATCCCAAGCTTTGTCCTGGGCACCATCCTCCAGCTTGTGCTGGGCCTCTGGTTCTCAGGCTTTATCAAGGATGTTTTTCAGACTGACTATCAGCTCTTTCCCATCGCCAGATGGGAAAGCTTTCGCTATACCATCATCCCGAGCTTCGTCCTGTCCCTCGGGTCCATTGCCAGCATCACCCGCATGATGCGCTCCTCCATGCTGGATGTGATGAGCCAGGACTATATCAAGACGGCCAGGAGCAAGGGCATCAGTGAGCGCCGGGTTGTCCTTCGCCACGAGATCCGAAACGCTATCCTGCCCGTGGTCACCATTATCGGACGCATGATCGGCACTCTCTGCACCGGTTCCTTCGTGGTGGAAAACCTGTTTGCCATCCCGGGGCTCGGGAAGTATTACGTCAACTCTGTCACCGCCCGGGATTATACCCTCACCATGGGACTCACCATCTTCTATGCCATCTTTATTGTGCTGAGCATGCTTTTGGTGGATATCGTCTACGGACTGATTGACCCGAGAATCTCCCTGGTCGGACGGAAGAGATAGTGAATTTATATTTGCTATCTCATATATCTTATATAACCGATATTTACAATTTATAGTAATTATTTTTCTATTTCATCTGTTCTGTTTACTTTTTATCTGAAATATATTTTTACTATCTAAGAAAGGCGAAATTCAGCATGAGCCTTTTGCGCGCAGCACCGGCAAATACCGGAAAACCAGCGGAAGAAAAGCCTTTTGTGAAGGACTTCACACCAGTCCCAAAGGATCTGGAGGCCAGCGGCCGAATCAATCGAAAATCTCTGACCTACTGGCAGGGCGCCCTGATGACCCTCAGGCGCAACCATGCAGCCATGGGTGGCCTTATCTTCATCATTCTGGTCGTTCTGATTGGTATCATCGGTCCCATTCTGTACCCGGATTACATGAAGACCAACATGCTCCAGACCCTCCAGCCGCCGTCTGAGCGTCATCTGCTTGGGACAGATCTCCTGGGCCGGGACACCTTCACAAGGCTATTGTGGGGCACGAGGACATCGCTCCTCATAGGGTTTATCGCAGAGACCATCAATCTGTTCATCGGCATCATCTATGGCGGGATCTCCGGGTTTGCCGGAGGAAAGACCGACGTCATCATGATGAGAATCATCGATGTGCTGGTGGCCGTGCCGCAGATGATCATCCTGATTCTCCTTCAGACCGTGCTGTCCAACGGTGTCGGCACCCTGATCTTCTCTCTTTGCATCACCGGCTGGACAGGGCTTGCCCGCATGGTCCGGGGACAGGTCATGGCTCTCAGAGAGAGCGAGTACGTGTCCGCTGCCCTGGTCCTCGGCGCCAGCAAATGGGAGGTTCTGAAAAACCACCTGCTGCCCAATACCGTCGGCCCGATTCTGGTCAATTACAGCATGAGCATACCAGGCGCCATCGGCGCGGAAGCATTTCTGAGTTATATCGGCCTTGGCATTCCGGTGCCCGCAGCTTCCTGGGGCAATATGCTGCAGGAAGGCGCAGCGCAGTTCCCTGGATCCCTGTGGCTGTTTTTCTCCCCGGCTATCCTCTTTGGACTGTTCATGCTGGCGTTCAATCTGTTCGGTGACGGCCTGAGAGATGCACTGGACCCGAAGATGAGGCGGTGAGACTGTGCTGGAAATCAAAGATCTACGGGTTTCTTTTCACACCTATTCGGGTGAGGTACAGGCCGTGCGCGGCGTGAACCTGAAGCTTCAGGACAACGATATCACGGCCCTTGTCGGGGAGAGCGGCTGCGGCAAGTCCATGACTGCACAGACGGTCATGCGGCTGCACGACATGTCCATCACAGAGATCAAGTCCGGTGAAATTCTCCTTGACGGTGTCGACCTTCTTCGCCTCTCAGACAAAGAAATGCAGAAGGTCCGCGGACAGAAGATCGGCATGATCTTCCAGGATCCCATGACCTCACTCAATCCCACCATGACCGTCGGGGACCAGATTGCAGAGGTCCTTCTGCAGCACGCACCTGCAGATGCCAGGGGAAAGAAAACACTCACGCGCCAGGACGCACTCAAACAGGCAGAGCAGCTTCTGCGTGAGGTCCGTCTGCCCAATCCCGAGAAACGCGTCCGGCAGTATCCGCATGAGTTTTCCGGAGGACAGCGCCAGCGCATCATGATCGCCATCGCCATGGCCTGCCATCCCGGGCTGCTGATCGCAGACGAACCGACCACCGCCCTGGATGTGACCGTCCAGGCGCAGATCCTCGATCTGATGCGCTCCATTCAGGCGTCGCGCAGATCCTCGATTCTCCTGATCACCCATGACATGGGCGTGGTGGCCAACTTTGCCAGTCATGTATCCGTCATGTATGGCGGCATGATTGTGGAGCGCGGCACCACACGCCAGATCTTCGAAAACAGCCATCACCCCTATACCGAAGCGCTTCTGAAGGCTGTCCCCACCAGAACCATGGACAGGCAGAAATCCCTCGCCATGATCGAGGGCACC
>JAFUBA010000013.1 GCA_017460395.1 Clostridia bacterium
ACTTTCAGCAGACAAACGTTGATGAGAGTACCCTGCAGCGGTGGCGCAATCTTTTCACCGTCGAGGATCACAGCCTGTGGTATGAGCCGCCCCAGGCAGGATCATCGCCGCAGCCCTCCCCCTCAGGCAGCGATGGAGAGTCCGAGGACGATGAGAACAGCAGCAATTCATCCGAAGAATCTCCCGAGGGATCTCAGGAATCCGACGAGGAGAAGGATCAGGGCCAGGGCCAGGACGGCGGCGCTTCCTCCCTGCCAGGCAACAAACAGGATTCTGAACAGGGCAATCAAGCGGAAAATGAACCCGGTGACAGCCCGGGAAATGATCCCTCACAGGCCAGTCAGCAATTGCAGGATGATCGTTATGATTACCCGCAGCTTCGGGAACTTGAGAGCATGTGGCGGGACATTTCCGAGCATGTCCAGACAGATCTTGAAACCTTTTCCAAGCAGCATGGCTTCTCCCCCAGCCGCATGACACAGGCCCTGCATGCCCTGAACCGCGAGAAAGCCGACTATACCGCCTTCCTTCGAAAGTTTGCCACCATGCACGAGGTAATGCGGCTTTCGCCGGATGAGTTTGACTATATCTTCTATACGTACGGTCTGGAGATGTACCACGACATGCCGCTCATTGAACCCCTGGAATACAGGGAGGACAAGCGCATCCGGGACTTCGTGATCGCCATTGACACCTCCGGCTCCGTGCGGGGCGCCCTGGTCCAGAATTTCCTTCAGAAGACCTACACCATCCTCAAGCAGGAGGAGACCTTTGACAGGAAATTTAACCTGCACATCATCCAGTGCGATGCAGACATTCAGGAGGACGCCCTGATCACCACCCAGGAAGAGTTTGATGAGTATATCTCGCATCTCAGGCTTCATGGGTTTGGCGGCACAGATTTCAGGCCTGTGTTTGAGTATGTGGAACAGCTTCGGCGAACGCATGCCTTCCAGGATCTGAGGGGCCTTCTCTACTTTACGGATGGCTACGGCACCTACCCCAGCCATCAGACGGACTACACCACTGCCTTTGTCTTCCTCGACGACGATGACGATGGCCAGCACCTGGTCCCGCCATGGGCCGTTCGGGTGATTCTGGAAACACCGGACCTGGAAGACACAAAAAGATGAAGATAGCGCATTGCGCACAGGGAGAAACATATGAATATTTATGAAGCCAAAAAACAGATTTCGAGCGCCATTCAGGCCTATCGTACCCGGGACGCCTACGGTCGGCCCGTGATTCCCATGCACCGCCAGCGCCCGATCTTCCTCATTGGCGCGCCCGGCATCGGCAAAACCGCCATCATGGAGCAGATCGCACAGGAGATGGGCATTGCGCTTGTCTCCTACTCTATGACCCATCATACCCGGCAGAGCGCCCTTGGCCTTCCCTTTATCGTGGAGAAGGAATATGATGGAGAAAAATTCCGCGTCAGCGAATATACCATGAGCGAAATCATCGGGGCCATCTATGAAAAGATGGAAAAGAGCGGCGTGAAGGAGGGCATTCTCTTTCTGGACGAGATCAACTGCGTCTCGGAGACTCTGGCCCCTGCCATGCTCCAGTTCCTTCAGTATAAGGTATTCGGTCAGCACCGGGTGCCGGATGGCTGGATCGTCGTGACCGCCGGCAATCCGCCGGAGTACAATCAGTCCGTCCGTGAGTTCGACATGGTCACCTGGGACCGACTCAAGCGCATTGACGTGGAAGCCAACTACGATGTATGGCACACCTGGGCCATGGACCAGGGAGTGCATCCCGCTGTCACCAGCTACCTGGACATCCGGAAGGGAGATTTTTACCAGGTGGAATCCACCGTGGACGGAAAGACCTTTGTCACGCCCCGCGGCTGGGTGGATCTGAGCGATATGATTCGCCTCTATGAACAGCTGAATCTGAAGGTGGACGAGGATCTGGTGGGCCAGTACCTGCAGAATGCCAAAATCGCCAAGCAGTTCAGCCACTATTATGACCTGTGGCAGAAGTATTCCAGCGACTACCAGGTGGATCAGATCCTCTCCGGGAAGGTTCCGGAGGCAATCACACAGCGGGCGCAGGCGGCCAAGTTCGATGAACGCATCTCCCTGATTGCCCTGCTCATGGACGCGATGCTGGGCGAGGTAAAACCCGTGATGAGCCAGCGCGCCATGCTGGAGATGGTCCAGAAGCAGCTCACCAACGTGCGCCGCATCTGCATGTCCCGCAGAGCAGATCCCCTGCAGCTTATGCGCAATGAGATTGACAGCGACAGGACAAAGCTCAAGCAGGGCCAGATGGGCGGCATGCTCAGCCAGGAGCAGGAAGGAATCTACTTCCAGGTGATCAGCTATCTTGAAACCTGTCTCAGCCACATGGAGGGCCTTGAGCAGCAGAAGATGCTGGACATCATGAAGGCCGATTTTGATGCCTCCACCAAGGCGGTGAAAAAGCAGGCTCAGGGTGTAAAGAAAAAGATGGAGAATCTGTTCCAGTTCGCCGAGAACACCTTCGGCGAAGGACAGGAAATGCTGATCATCGTCACGGAGCTGACAGCCGCCGAAGCCACCGCGCGTTTCATCTCCCAGTATGGCTGCGACGCCTATTTCCGCCACAACCAGTCTCTGCTCTTCTACGAGCGGCAGCTGAATGTGATCCAGGAAATCGACAAGCTGGAAGCCTCCATCGATGCGGAGGACAGCGCACAGTAAAGGAAAGCCTCAGGCATGTGCCTGAGGCTTTTCCTTTACATATTCCACTTTCAGGTGTTCCCGGTTTCGTTTTGTGCGTCAGGAAGGGCCGGCGATGGATCCTCCAGCCTCGGCTTTTCCTCCAGAATCTTCATGAACTCCTCGCCAGTGATCGTCTCCTTTTCCAGGAGGTATGCCGCCAGCTCGTGCAGCTTCTGCTCATTGTCCATGAGAATCTGTTTTGCCTTCTCGTGCGCTTCCTCGATGATGCGGATCACTTCCCTGTCGATCCTGGTACTGGTGGCCTCAGAGCAGGACAGCTGGGTGTCACCCCCAAGGTACATGTTGTTCACCGTCTCCAGGGCGATCATCCCGAACTGGTCACTCATACCGTAGCGTGTGACCATGGTTCTGGCCAGTTTCGTGGCCTGCTCAATGTCGTTGGAAGCTCCGCTTGTCACGCGGGAGAACACAAATTCCTCCGCCGCCCGTCCGGCCGTGAGAGTACAGATCTTATTGAGAATTTCCGAGCGGGTCATGAGGTAATGCTCATCCTCATCTACCTGCATCGTGTAGCCCAGCGCGCCCGAGGTTCTCGGGATGATGGTGATCTTATGGACCGGTGCAGAATTGCTCTGCTTTGCCGCCACCAGCGCATGGCCGATCTCGTGGTAGGCAACGGTCTTTTTCTCCTCAGGGGAGATGACCGCATTTTTCCTCTGGTATCCTGCGATGACCGTCTCAATGGACTCTTCCAGGTCCCTCTGTTCCACCATGTGCCTGTTTTCCTTCACGGCCAGCAGCGCACCTTCATTGATGATGTTGGCAAGCTCGGCACCGCTGGTCCCGCTGGTGGCCAGGGCGATCGCGCGGAAGTCCACATTCGGGGACATTCTGACATCCTTGGCATGCACGCGCAGGATAGCTTCCCTTCCCGCCAGGTCAGGAAGCTCCACCGGAATCCTCCTGTCAAAGCGCCCCGGACGCAAGAGTGCCTGGTCCAGGCTCTCGGGCCGATTGGTGGCTGCAAGAATGACGATCGCCTTGGAGGAGTCAAACCCGTCCATCTCACTGAGAAGCTGGTTCAGCGTCTGTTCACGCTCATCATTGCCGCCCATCATGCCGGCATCGCGCTTTTTTCCGATGGCATCAATCTCATCAATGAAGATGATGCAGGGCGCCTTCTCGTGGGCCTGCTTGAACAGGTCGCGCACGCGTGCCGCACCCATGCCCACAAACATTTCCACAAACTCGGAGCCGGAGATGGAGAAAAACGGCACCTTGGCCTCCCCTGCAACAGCCTTTGCAAGAAGCGTTTTGCCCGTACCGGGAGGGCCCACCAGCAGCGCACCCTTTGGCAGGCGCGCACCGATATTCTTGTATTTTTCCGGACTGTGCAGGAAATCGACAATTTCCATGAGCGCCTGCTTGGCCTCTTCCTCGCCCGCTACATCTGCAAAGGTTTTTCCTGTGGCAGTCTCCATATAGACCTTGGCATTGCTGCGGCCAAAGCCCAGGGCACCCATGCCGGTTCCGCCCATGCGCCGGTTGAGAAGATAGATGAGCAGGAAACCCACACCAAGAGTCATAGCAAAGGGCAGAATGTAGGTCAAAAGGATTTCAAGCAAGGGTGAGATTTCTGTGGGAATGGCTGTGGTAAACACGACCCCCGCATTCTGCATCCGATCCAGCAGATTATCATCCCGCATCCTGCCTGTGGTATACACGATGCTCTTGCCGTTTTCTGTCACCTTGAAGGTGATACTCTGGGATGTGACATCCGCCTCACGCACAAGCCCTGACTCCAGAAGCTGGAGGAAGGTGCTGTATGGCACTTCGGTGGTGGTCTCCCGCGTGAGGTAGCGCATGCCCACCATGTTCACCACCAGCACGCCCAGCATGACAATCATGAAGATCACCAT
Organism: Clostridia bacterium; assembly: GCA_017460395.1. GTDB lineage: Bacteria > Bacillota > Clostridia > Christensenellales > Aristaeellaceae > UBA2943. The sequence goes on from JAFUBA010000013.1 coordinate 4,595, forward strand.
ACCCAGAGGATTTTTAGGCGGCTGATTTCCTGGCCCTTTCTGTTTCGGATCCCGGTCCTTCTGATTACGGAAGGAATCCGGTAATTGATCAAAGGAAGGCAATCGATTCGACCCTTCTTTCTGTAAACTGATGCTAAGAGACCAGAGCACTTCTGACAGACGTGCAGTCTCTGTGTCAGAAAGCTTCTCTCACGTATACATGATAGCCTGGGATCATGAATTCAGTATGATCTGTACTGCCTGCCGCTTTTGCATGCATTCAGGCATTCCTGCCTGCCATGAGGAAGGCATAGACTAACAAGATTATATTCGGCACAAAACGCATGTTTCCTGCTTTCTCGTGCGCAAGATAAGCCTCAGTTTCTGAATTCAGGTCTTGATTTCATCTGCCATTTCTTATATGATCCTACGCGGGTCATCCGCCCGAATAATCTATGGAGGTATCCCTGATATGAAAAAGTATCTTGCTGAATGCCTGGGCACGTTTGTCCTGGTTTTCTTTGCCTGCGGCACTGCTGTGGTTGTTGGCTGCAATGGTGCAGAACCGAACGCCGCTTACTTCATGACTGCCCTGGCCTTCGGTCTGGTCATCGTGGCTATGGCATACTCCGTTGGTAATGTCTCCGGCTGCCATATCAATCCTGCCGTATCCATCGCTATGCTGGTGGCTGGCAAAATGTCCGTGGCTGATTTCATTGGTTATGTGGTTGCGCAGTTTGTTGGCGCCACCGCCGGTGCCGGCTGCCTGAAGCTGGTCCTTGGCGATGCAGCTGGTGCGCTTGGAACCAACGGCCTGTTTAACGGCAATGTCGGTGCTTCCCTGATCATCGAGATCATCCTGACCTTCGTGTTTGTGTATGCCATCCTTGGCGTAACATCCAAGCCCGAATTCGGCAATGTGGCCGGCCTGGTGATCGGTCTCACCCTGACCTTGGTCCACATCCTCGGCATCTATTTCACCGGCACCTCTGTGAACCCCGCACGTTCTTTCGGCCCGGCCCTGTTTGTCGGCGGCGAAGCTCTGGCCAATGTGTGGGTCTTCATCGTGGCTCCCCTGGTGGGCGGCGTGCTGGCTGCTCTGGTCTTCAAGGCACTGAACGCTGAGAAGAACTGATGCTGTATCAGATCAATTTCTCTGTATAGAGATCTCCAGAAGAAAAAGGAGCACCTCGCTTCCCTTTTTCTTCTGATTTTCTTTTTCCCGGTTTCATTATTCCCCTGATCCCCAGCGACAATAGGAGGAATGTGTCCCATGCAGATCGGATTTGACAACCAGCTCTATCGGGAAATGCAAAGCAAGAAGATACGTGAGCGCATTGACATGTTTGGCGGCAAGCTGTATCTCGAGTTTGGCGGCAAGCTGTTTGATGACTATCACGCATCGCGCGTCCTGCCCGGGTTTCTGCCCAATTCCAAAATCTCCATGCTCCTGCAGATGAAGGACCAGACGGAGATCATCATCGTCATCAATGCAGATGACATTGAAAAAAACAAGGTTCGTGGAGATCTTGGGATTACCTATGACATGGATCTTCTTCGCCTTGCAGATGCATTTACAGAATCCGGCCTGACTGTCAGCGGCGTGGTCATCACCCACTGGCGTGAGCAGCCTGCAGCCTACTCCTATGAGTGCAAGCTCAAAACCCTGGGGCTGCGCGTCTACCGTCATTATCCGATTCACGGATATCCGTCCGATCTTCAGACCGTTTTAAGCGCTGATGGCTTTGGCAAGAACGATTACATTGAAACCACAAAGCCCCTCGTGGTCATCACGGCCCCCGGGCCTGGCAGCGGGAAAATGGCCACGTGCCTGAGCCAGCTCTATCAGGATCACGAGCGTGGCATTGACGCCGGATATGCCAAGTTTGAAACCTTCCCCATCTGGAACATTCCTCTCAATCATCCTGTGAACCTCGCCTACGAGGCCGCCACGGCAGATCTCAGTGATCTGAACATGATCGATCCCTTCCATCTGGAAGCATATCGTCAGACGGTCGTCAATTATAACCGGGATGTGGAAGTATTCCCGGTGCTCAAAGCCATGTTCGAGCGCATCTATGGAAAGAGTACCTATCTGTCTCCCACCGACATGGGCGTCAACATGGCAGGTAAGTGCATCACAGACGATGCCGTTGTGCGCCATGCCTCCGAGCAGGAAATCATCCGCCGATATTACGAGGCGGCCTGTGAACTGAGAAAGGGAAGCGGCAGCGAGGAGACAGTGCAGAAACTGGATCTGCTCATCAAAAAGGCCGGGATTTCTCTCTCCTGCAGGGCATCCGTCGGCGCTGCCCTGAAGCGGGCCGAGGAAACCGGAAAGCCGGCCACTGCCATGGAGATGCCGGACGGACAGATCATCTCCTCCAAGACATCCTCCCTCCTGCATGCCACCTCTGCCGTGATTCTTGATGCACTCAAGTATCTGGCCGGACTGCCGGATGAACTGCGGCTCCTGCCCACGAACCTTCTGATCCCCGTCAACAAACTCAAGACCGAATATCTTGGGCGCAATCCTCTTCTGCACGTGTATGAGACCCTGATGATTCTCTCCATTGAGGCAGAGAATAACGAGGCTGCACAGAAGGCTTACAGCTGCATCCCGCAGCTTCGGGATCTTGAGATGCATTCCACGGTGATCGTCTCATCCCACGATGCGCAGACCTTGAAAAACCTGGGCATCCGGCTCACATGCGAGCCCCAGTATCCCGACAACCGTCTGTATCATAAGTGAGGTTGACATTCATGACATATCGAGGAAAGGCCGCCCGTCTGCTGCTCTTTCTTTTGTGCATGCTGCTCGCATGTACCTGCGCCCTCTCAGAGGAAAGCACAGAAAGGAAAATCGTCGTTCGCCAGGTTGTGCTGGAGACCCCTGCGCCTTCCGATCAGCCTGAAGACCTGACGGCAGAGCCGACTGCGGAGACTTCTGTGCAGATTGAAGCGCCTGCCCGCCGTGCTGAGATTCATATCAATGAGACGGCACCGGAAGGCTGGTCCGACCGTGTCCTTCTTCGCATCACGGCCCTGAAAACGGCTCCCTGCGATGCGATTCTCATGGAATCCGGCGATATGGTCATGCTCATTGACGGCGGCACCACCCGTTTTGCCCAGCGTGTACTGGATGCGATCAATGACCGGGGTTATGATAATCGGGTCAATTATATTTTTAACACCCACCCGCATGACGATCATATCGATGCGCAGACGCAGATGGTCAAACTGGGTCTCAGGGCAGATGAGTTTCTCACCCTCTATCCGCCAAAGTACAATAATGACCTGCACAAGAAGATGGTTCGCCAGGTAGAGGAGAAAGGGATCGGATATCATCAGCTCCATGACATGGAAACCATGGAGTTCGGGCACGCCCATCTGACCTTCTATACCTGGCAGGAGGATACGGATCCCAACGGCCGCAGTGCCCAGTGTCATGTCCTGGTGGGGACCACCTCTGTCATGCTGACGGCAGACCTGACTGGGAAGGCACAGCACCACTACCTGGAAAACTATCCCCCGGAAGCCATTCATGCCGACATTCTCAAGGGTCCGCATCATTCGCTCGTCCGGATGGTCGGTGATTATCTCACGACCGTCGATCCGGAATTCGTCTTTATCACCAGTTCCGAAAAGCACACGGTCAACAGCCGTGAGCAGCTGACCAACCGAAAGATTCCTTTCCTGCTGGTGGATCACGGCACCATCACCATGGAAACAGACGGCACAGACTGGTATATTTTCCAGGTCCGGGGCCAGATGTAAAGAAAAAAATGGGCACAGTGCATCAACATGCGCTGTGCCCATCTTTTTCTTATATGACCACCTGACCGTCTGCACCCAGGATCTGCCAGCCATCCGGTCCCTTGGCGGCGGCAAAGCCATCGGTCAGCGACATGATCTGGCTGTACTTGAGCGGTACAACAATCTCGCCCTGCAGGTTCATCATGCCCCACCTGTCTTCTTCGCGTACAGCACACAGGCCTTCCTGGAAGCCATACACGGCATCCCATCTGGTTTCCAAAACAATCTCGCCCTTCCTGTTCAGAAAGCCCCATTTGCCACCCAGCTCACAGGCGGCCATTTCTCCCTGAAAAGGACTGAGAAACTCATACTTCATGTCAATGACTTCCCAGCCCTTGGTGTCGATGGCGCCGAACTTGCCGCCTCGCTGCACCACGGCCAACCCGTCCTGGAAGGGATTGACGAACTCATAGATGGGGTCCACGCTGACATGTCCGGTGTGATCAATGAAGCCATATCGGTTGTTGACACATACACGGCCCATCTGCTCCTGAAAGTCCAGAGCCAGATCCCAGTCGATACTGCCAAGCACGGCCCCGTTTGGATCGATATAGCCCCATTTCCGGCTTCTCATCACGGTACACCGGCCCTCATGGAAGGCACCTGTCTTATCAAAAGACGGCGGAATGACCGTTTCACCATTTTCATTGATGAAACCCCAGAGGTTTTCCTGCCTAAACGGCGCCAGACCCTCTGAGAAGCGGAATCCACGGTCCCAGGATGGTCTTGAAATCTCCTCCCCGGTGGCACTCAGCAGAATATCTTTCCTGTGCTTTTCCACCCACGCGGTCCCGTCATGGAAGTGTTCGGCCGCATCCCAGACGACAGGAATCACTATTTTGCCGTCCGGCCCAACATACCCGAACCTTCCCTTCTCCTCCACCAGCGCCAGATGGTCCTCGTAGTCCCCTACAAAATGCCAGCTCGGCTCAAAAAAAGACTTGGTGGAGGCGATCAGGACCCCATGCCGCTTCTGATGCCCGTCATGATAGAGGTATACGCCCTCGCCGAGCGAGGAAACCTCCTCCGCCTTCCGGAACTGGGCCATCAGGCGCTGCTCGGCGGCAGGGCCGCGGGATGGTCCCCGTTTTCTTCCACCGTCCTTTACAGCCTCGGTCTTCTCCTGGCTGGGCTTTGCTTCCTTTGCGTTCTTCTTTTCCGCCCTGTTCCCGGACTGAGGAGGCTGCTTTCGATTTTCCTTTGCCTCATCCATTTCTGGCGCATCGGCCTTGTTCTGACGCGCCGGACGTTTACCATCGCGCCTGGGTGCTCCCTTTGCATCTCCGGCAGAAGGCTTCCCGCCCCTGGGCCCCTTCCTGACGTTTTTCGCGCTTCCTGCTTCACCTGCCTTCGGCGCGCCATCCCTTGTTCTTCGAATAGGTGCCCGGACGGCAGCAGGTGCAGTGTCTGCACTCTGCCCGCCTCCCTCACTGTTTTCCGGGAATGCAAACCGCTTCGCGCCGCCAAAGAGCAGCTCCTGAAGCGAAACTGTGTGACGGATCATGTATACAGCCTCCGTGAAATCTGGCGACATATGCCATATGTGTGTCTGTGCACGTGTCTGTTACTTCCATAGGTTTCATCAGACGCGCGGCAAAACATATGGTATCTTACCATATTTTCCCCTGGAAGTCATCCGATTTCTGATCTCATCTGCATTCAAAAAGCGGTCAGGAACATGGATGTTTCTGACCGCCGTCTTTCTCACTCGTAGGTTACAGGCTTTTCCAGGGGGCACTGCACGATGAATGTCTTTCCCACCTGGAACTGGATTTCTTCGCCATTCTCATCGTAGAAAACCGTCCTTGAGGCCATGTTTTCCTGGAGCCATGACTGGGTGTATGTTTTGCCACTGTACTTGACCTTGAAGCTCGCCTCGGTTCCCTTGGTGTAACCGCCGCGCTTCCAGTATCCGGCGATGTGACGGCCATTCATGAAAATGTCCGCATTGCCCTCGCCCGGATAGCTTTCGCCGTAAATGTCCACCTTGGCATTGATGACCACCGGCGCATCCTTGCCCTTGAAAACGGTGGGCGTCCACTGGATGATCACATTGTCAAAGGTCAGGGCTTCCTGCGTCTCAAGCTCTTTCCAGAGCGTGGTCTTCGGCTTTTTGGATGTAGAGGATGTGGAAGACACATAGCGCTCATACTTTCCGATTTCTGTATTATAGATAAAGGTGTCATTAAAGCCGGATTTCACACTGCTCTGCCAGTTCACCTTCACAGACATACCGCTGTCGCCGCCCGTGAAAGGCTCCGTGGTAAACAGCATGGTATGATTGATGGGTGTGACGTCCGGAGGCACCATCTTGGAGATTTCAGCTGCATTTCCGGAAACATGGTCCGGGTTCTTCAGATTGCTGTTCAGATACTTGGATTTGTACTGCTCATAGTAATTCATCCAGGGCTTGGCTTCGCCGACGGCACCCGGGAAGCATACACCCTTGTAGGTGGCACCAAGCATGTTCAGCCATTCGATGACGTTCGTCTGGGTATATGTCTGCTGACCATAGTACATGAAACCGCCGTTCCACTCTTCCCGCAGCCAGATATGGCCAAGACGGGCAGAACGGATCGGGCCGACAGCCTCTGGAATCACATCCGAGAACAGCGCTGTCAGGCGGGTTTCACCGTTGGAATGAAGCTGCTGCTCATACATGATATCCGCATACTGTACACCCCAGGGCGCTTTGGTGCCGCCGCCGGCAGAGTTGGTTGCGGGATGCTTTTTGGAACCGGAACTGTTCAGCGGGTTGCTGATCTGCACCATCATGGGCAGATATCTTCCTGACACGGCAAGACCGTTTGCACCGACAGGGATCTCAAGGCTGCTGAGTGCACGTCCTGTGGTAGGGCTGATGCCATCCACGGAAGGATTGCCCTCTGCCACACCGACCTTGATGCCGCGGTCCTCATTCGGGTTGATGGTGGTTTCGGCCAGGGCTGTACCTGAGAGCAGCATGGCAACCATCAGGATACACGCCAGAAGTCTACGCATTCGTGTTTCCTCCATTGTCTGAAAAATAGATTTCACGATTAGGTATCAGGTTTTCTGCGTTCGCCCATCAGCTGACAGGCATCATGAATGCACCGGCGTGTGAGCACCGGAAGCATACAAGGCGATTATAGGGGGTTTGAGAAAAAGAATCAATGGGTAATTGCAAATTTGTTACAGTTTTGTGATATGTTTGTGCGAGATTCTGTGACAAATTGTTGCATAATTTCGAGTTTTCTTTGCGTGCTTTGTTATATTTTTGTAATATTTGACGCTGACTGCTTTCCTGTCGTGGCATGGTTTTCAGCAGAAAACCCGAAGCACGACTGAGAAATCGTACTTCGGGCAATGAAAACCTTTTCAGATGGCATAGCCAAAACAGGCTTCCAGGCACTGCTCTGCACAGTCAGAGGCGTCCATCACATCCTCGCTTGAGGACGGAATGAAGGCCACATATTCAAGGTCACGTCTCAGTGCTTCCTGATGTTCCCTCGTAAAAGACGGAATCAAAAGCCGCATCACGGCACATTTCCAGTCATGATTGTCTCCCCGGAGGATATCACCCACCAGGGGGAAGATCCGATTTTCCTCGGACTTCAGTGTGTTCAGTGCCTGTCGCACTTCCTCATGCCGCGAATCGCCCAGCTGATTGAGAAGTCCCCCGATCGTAGAGTGCACGACATTCTGCCCGAAAGTTCCCTGCTCCATACGCCTCGTCTCCCATTCTCCTGTGTCTTTCGCGGCCAGCACCGTGTGCTCCCCGCTTTCCAAAGAATACACTGTGCCTTCACAATTGTAAATGGAGCAATCGGGGGGTTATATGCCGGATATCACAAGATATCGTGCAGCCGATAGATGTGCATCTCTACACCTGTATCTCTCACCAGCAGATCCTCCCGGTATTTCAGCATCAGGAAGGACATGTACAGGTCACCTGCAGCGCCGCTCACATTCCCGATCTGGAGAAAATAGATCACGTAAAACCATGTCCTCGGCACAAGGAAATTCGCAGTGCCGAAGAGAATACCCCAGACCACCACGGGTGCCATGGCGATCAGGAAATAGCCCGGCCTGGTAAAATAGTCCTCCTCGCTGCCGGCATACGCATACATTCCCGTGAACCCAAACCTGACTTTTCCGCCGCCCTCAAGTTTCATGACTGCGGCGTGTGTTCCCTCGTGCAGCACCATATAAGCGATGTAGCCCGCAATCAGCGTGACAAACCGAAGGGCATAGGCGCCCATTCCCTCGGACATGTCAAAGAGCGTACTGATCGGAACCACCAGCATGGCAGGTACCAGCATCACCACGGCCAGGACAAGAGCAATGGCTGCGATCAGGCGCATGGTATGTTTGTCCTTTTGCATGTCGATATGGCGAAGCAGCGTGGCTCCCTCCGGAAGAGTTCTCATTGCGTGCATGGGCTGCATGGAACTTGTGCCTCCTGTACTTTTCTGATTCTGTGTCTTGTCATAGCCATTCAAAGGCGAGGCGCGGATCGTCATCCTCCTCCACGTGGATGATGCCGCAGTACTGAAAGCCCAGCTTTCGAAGAAGCGACTGCATGGGGAGATTATCCCCGTGTGTATCCATGCGCAGATCCCCGCACTGATCGTGTGCCCATGTGATACACTTTGTGCCGACACCCTTCTTTTCGCCACTGCTGGCAATCCGGTGAACCACGCCGTACGGTCCATGCCCAGGCCATTCACCGTCAATCTCGTTGTAGCACGGATCGACCGCCTCACCATGAAGGAAGCAGAAGACGCCGAGAATGTTCTCCCCTTCCGTGCACACATAGCTTCGGCCCAGGCAGATATCCTCCTCCACGAGCGGCCTCGGCGGCCAGTTCGTAGCGCCCCACTGCCTCGGGTTTCCATGTTCTGCCATAAACGTGCGGGCATGGGCGTAGATGCTCATCACCGCATCAAGCTCCTCAGGTCTGGTCTTTCGAATGTTCACGGCTGATATCCCGCCTTCCTGTTGCGGCAGATACGGAAAAGCCGTGCCATGGGCGCTTTGGAAAAGCGCAGCGTCAGCTTGCCCTTTTCGTCCAGGCGTGCCTCTGTCTCCTTTTCCGCCCCGGATGGATAGAGCACCTCCATGGTCCAGTCAGTGGCCGTTTCATCCCAGAGCCTGTGCAGATCCAGCGTATGCACACTGTCGCCGCTGCCAAAGGAGGTCTCGCGCCTCCAGACAGCGAGATATGCCTCCTCCCCGTCCCGAAGTGCCAGGGCAACCCAGGGATCCTCCTCCTTTGCATAGCCATCCGGCCAGAGGGGAAGGCAGCTCGGAAGACGCTTCCGGTAGCCCTGATAGGTCCTGATTCCTTCGCATACAAGCCCATATGCCTCCTCGCTCAGCTCGGCCAGATGGCCGGACTGATGGATGCGACCCATCATGGCATTGATCATGTTGAAGATCACCGTCTCGCGGTCCGCATCCCGCATGGGATAGGACCAGACCGCTGACTGTTCCGGTGTCACCCCACTGGGCCCGTTGCAGGCAATCGTCGAATATGTCTGAAAATCCTCCTGATCCGATGTGGACTGGATGGAATACCGTGACAGCATGGCGTAGTCCATGCGCATGCCGCCACTGGAACAGTTCTCGATGACCAGATCCGGATACTTTCGGAAGATATCCTCGAGCCACCTGATGTAGGCCCGCTCATGCTCCAGAAGACCCTGTCCTGGACTGTCGGCATCCCACTCAGGTCCGATGCCGGGTTCAATGTTGTAGTCCATCTTTATGTAGCCTGCGCCGTATTCCTCTACCAGGCGGTCGACCACGGAGGTGGCAAAGGCTCGCACCTCGGGATTGCGGAAATCCAGTTGATAGCGGCTTCTGTCAAAGACCCGTTTCCCGTGGCGTGTAAAAAACCAGCTGTCCGGCAATTGATCCGCAAGCGGGCAGTGGATCCCCATAACCTCCAGTTCCAGCCACAGCCCTGGAATCATGCCGTTTGCGCGGATTTTGTCTGTGAGCGCACGCAGTCCATCCGGAAAGCGTTCCCTGCTCTCCTTCCACTCGCCGACGCCGTCCCACCAGCTGCCGCTGGCATACCACCCGGCGTCAATCACATAATACTCACAGCCTGCCTTCGCAGCAGCCTCAATCAGCGGCGGTTCATTCTCCTGGGTGGGATCTCCGAACAGGCAGTTCATGTAGTCATTGAAGATGACGGGTAGCTCCTCGTTGTCCCGGTTCACGCGCCGGATTCTGCGTCTTACGCAGGTCAGTACCGACATGGCCTCGCTGAAATCCGCATGGCTGACACCAACGCACACCGGCACGGACGTGAAGCTCTCGCCCGGTTTCAGGTTCTTTGAAAAGTGAGACTGGATTTCCGTAGGGCCCGAGATATTCAGATACATGTGATTGTCCTGCTCCCCGATCTCCCAGTGCCAGGAGCCGTTGTGCTCAATCTCAAAAAACAGTCCTTCGTCCGTCTCAAGGTTCTCGATCAGGGCCATGGGAAGATAGTTTTTTGACGACCAGTTGCCCGTGTTGGAAAACTCAATGTTCTTGGAGGTCCTGCGCATCACGTGCGGCTGATTCTGTGCAAGGCCCATCTCCGGCAGCGAATAGGTCCTCCAGGCAAGCTCCTTCTGCCAGCCGTGGTGCGGAATGGAGATGCGAAGCTTGTGATCGACATCCGTGATGCCGCCCCGGTCGATGCCCAGGTAGGAAAAGCTGCCAAGATACTCGAGGGTCTGCGTCTCGCTGCCCGTATTCCGGATTTCATTGGTGACATGCACGCAGCTGAGACCCCGATGAAACTGAAAACGGGTGATCAGACTGCATTTTGTCACATCGTCTTCCTGCAGGATGCACAGCAGTTTTCCCTCTTCTGTTTCTTCTGTTGTGTGTGATACGTACTTCATGGTGGCGCCTGGCACTGTACAGATGTACATATTGCCCTGTTTTTCATACGGACGGTCATACCCGGACAGGAGTGCCTGTGAGAACACATAACCGTCCCTCAGGTACAGTGTCTCATTCTCTGATCCGAAGTTTTCATCCTCCGCGGGATCATAGGGCCTTCTGCCGAAGTGAAGCAGCCGGATAAAACCCTCCTCTGTCACCCCGAAGGTCATGTGCAGGTCCTGTTCCTGAAAATGCAGGTATTCTTTCATGAGCACGTTCCTTTCATTCAAATATCACGGGCACGATAGTTCTTGTTGTTCATCGTTCGGTCCCTGGTGGCTCGAGAAAGCCTTTTTCCGTGCAGATCTTCTCCACAGGCACGTCCCAGGGGTCTGCCGGCACCTTCTCGAGCACGGCTAACGTCCGGCACAGGCAGATGACGCTTCCCCGAATTCCCGGAAGATAGCGGTCATAGAACCCTCCGCCCTGTCCAAGACGCATGAAGAGCCTGTCCGTTGCGATGCAGGGGACAAGGCACAAGTCGATGGATTCTGGCGGCATTCTTTCGCTACCCTGTGGCTCCGGAAGATTCATATAGCCCGTATGCAGCTCTGAAAGATCGCGCACACGAACAGCCCCCATGATACCAGGACCCTGGCACTTTGGAAGAAGCAGCCTCTTCCCTTCCCGGATGGCTCTCTCAAGAAGTGGCCATGTGTCAATCTCCCAGTCTGTGCCTGCATAGGCAAAGACGCTCCCGGCACGCTGCCAGGCGTCCGAAGCGAAAAGATGCCGGAGAATGGCTGCGTCTATGGCCTTCCGCTCGCATACGGGCAGCGCTCGATGTCTCTGTCTCATCGCGCTTCGAAGCATCTGTTTCTGGTTTTTTGTAGGAGACAGGTCCCGTATATCTGTCTGAATCTCCATATGGTCCCTGCCTTCCTTTCGATATCTTTCGGAGTCCTTGGGCTGCTTTCAGTATAGCACACTCGGTAAAATGCCACAAAGTATCGTTCTTCCATGTTCTGTGGTCATGTAAGCTTCTGCAGGACCAGGTGGGATTGACCCCGGAGGCAAACTTGGGTAATCTATCGCTGTAGTTTCTCTGGCGGGATAATATAGCGCTCAGAAACTACATTTATACTTTCACCAATCATACGACTTTTCATCACTTTCTATGCAAAAAACTGGCTTTTCCCTCTTTCCCTCATAAATAGGGGCCTCTCCATGCGAATTTCTTTACGAAGGTGGCATTCGTTTTGAAAATGCAATCGACAGCACACAGTGAGTACATCAAAATGCTCAAGGAAACAGGACTGAAACTTATGCATTATGTCGTTTCGATCCTCCTGTTCTACCTTTTCTGGATGCTTTTCCGCTATGACCGCCTGTTTGTGCAGGATCCTGTCGGACACAGGTACAATTATCTCATCCTGATGGGCTACGCTCTTCTGCTGCTCTTTTTCTTAAGAACCTACAACGCACATCTCCTGGGCTACTCCAGAATCCGTACGCTTGTCGTCGCAGAGTTTCTCTCGCAGTTCACATCGATTGCCTTCATCTATCTGTCTGTGACCCTCGGATGGAACAAACTGCGCAGTCCTCTCCCTTTTGTCTACATGCTTATCTTTCAAAGTGCATGGGACGTACTCTGGGCTTATTTCGGCAACAAGATCTATTTTTCTCTCCATCCCACGCGAAAGACCATTCTGATTTACCGAAATGAGCTGGACAAGAAGCGCTTCGGGTCCATCAGCGGCAAACCCTGTGAAAGGCTGTACCACATCACGGATGAGCTGTGCTATCCCGGGAACAGTTTTTCGGAAATCCGGGACAGACTGGATGGATATGAGGCCATTTTCGTTGCGGGCGTCCATTCGCGCTGCCGGAACGGCATCGCCAAGTACTGCAAGGAAAACAATGTGCCCGGCTTCTTCCTGCCCCATGTGGGTGATGTGATCATGCAGGAGGCCACCCACATTCAGTCCTTCGATTCCCCGGTGCTCTATGTCACAAGAAAACATATCCGGCCGGAATACAGAGTTGCCAAGCGCTGCATGGATATCATCCTGTCCCTCCTTGGCATCCTCATTCTCTCGCCGATCATGATTCTGACCGCACTGGCCGTGCATTTCTACGACGGAGGCCCGGCCATCTACAGCCAGGATCGTCTGACAAGAGACGGAAAGGTCTTCCGGATTCATAAGTTCCGCTCCATGCGGGTGGACGCCGAGAAGGACGGTGTGGCGAGGCTCAGCAGCGGAGAGCACGATGACAGGATCACACCCATCGGGCGCATCGCCAGACGCTTCAGGCTGGATGAACTGCCCCAGCTCTTTGATATTCTTCGTGGGGACATGAGCTTCGTGGGTCCGCGCCCCGAGCGCCCGGAGATTGCAGAAGAATATGCCAGAGTGATGCCGGACTTCCATCTGCGGCTTCAGGTCAAGGCAGGTCTGACAGGTTATGCGCAGGTGTACGGAAAGTACAATACTGACCCGTATGAGAAGCTGGAGTTTGATCTTCTCTACATCAGTCACATGAGTCTGCTCGGTGATATTCAGATGCTCTTTGCCACGCTCATGACGCTCTTTTCTCCTGACAGCACAGAGGGCGTGGAAGATGGGAAGATCAATGCCATGACCTATGAGAACAACGAAGGTGACCAGCGTGACCTGTATGCAAGATAACCGTCCGGGCGATCGGCAGAGCCGCGTCATCGCATCCTATGCCATCGCCGTTTCCCCTGCGTCCTGCTATTTCGTTGCCTACGACGACCTGGATCTGAGGCGCATCGCCGAGAGCGGGCAGTGTTTCCGGTTTACTGCGCTTGCACAAGACGAAGGCGCATACCGGATCATTCACCAGGGCGAATGTCTTGTCATCTCTCCTGTCGACCGGACAGGGCAATATCGCTGCAACTGCTCGGAGGAGACTTTCCAGCGTATCTGGCGTCCCTATTTCGATCTCAATGAAGACTATACGGCCATCCGAAGCCGCATTTCTCCAGAGTCTGATCCCTATCTCTATGCGGCCATGCAGGCTCAGAGCGGCATCCGCATTCTCCGTCAGGAGCCTTTTGAGACGCTCATCAGCTTCATCATCTCGCAGAACCGAAACATTCCGGCGATCCGCAGCTCCATTGAGCTGCTCTGTGATATGTGCGGCGAGGAGAGGAGTTCAGGCGGTGAGGTCTTTCGCGCCTTCCCAAAGCCGGAGGCCATTTCAAGGATGACTGAACAGGATCTGCAATCCTGCCGTCTTGGGTACCGCGTGCCCTATGTCCTCGAGGCGGCGAGAGCTGTAGCGGATGGCCGGCTGGACCTTCAGGCTCTTACATCAGCTGATCCGGACACGGCCCTCCGGGAGCTTACATCGCTCTATGGCGTTGGCACGAAGGTGGCCAGCTGCGTGGCTCTGTTCGGTCTTCACCAGCTGAATGTCTTCCCTATGGATGTGTGGATCCGAAGGGTCCTGCAGGAGCATTACCCGGACGGTTTTCCCTTTGACAACTACAGCCCCTACTGCGGTGTCTATCAGCAGTATCTTTTCGCCCATGCAAGAAACGACTGATCCTGCACCCAAAGAGCGCAGCATGCACAGAATCTGGCACGCTGCGCTGTTTTCTCTTGACAAGCTTTGTCCGAAATGTAAAATCGGTAACGTTTCCGGTATCGTTACCAGGCCTACTTTCTTTTTTGAATCACGCGACAGGGAGGGGATGGATGGAAACCTATACGATCAGAGATATCGCCCGTCTGAGCGGCGTCAGCGTGTCGACCGTGTCAAGGGTGCTCAATGGCAGGCCGGATGTCGGGGAGGAAACCAGGAAAAAGGTGGAGGACATCATCTCTCAGGTGCACTTTGTCCGCAACGCCAGTGCTATCTCTCTGAAGGCAAGCCTTCCGGGCGTCGTGCCGGTGATCTTCCGTGGGCGCCAGAACCCCTTCTATCACCGTCTCTCGGAATGCCTCATGTCGGATCCCCTCTCGTCCGCTCTTCCTCTCGTCACAGACGTCATTGACGAGGAAGCGGATGAATTCAAAAGGGCCTGGGATATATCGAGAGAAAAGCATGCACTGGCCATATGTCTTGCAGGCTCCGGCGCCGATGACACAGATCAGATCCTGCCGGGCCTCTCCTGCCCTGTGCTGTTTCTCACCACCAGCACAGACGGGACATCCCTCCAGCATCTTCCCTCCGTGTCCATGGATGATGAGGGTGATACCTGCAGGGCCATGCATGCTCTGCTTGACATGGGCCACAGAAACATTGCCATCTTTGGAAAGAGCGATCATCCGATGGATACCATGGCACGTCGAATGAACGGGATCAGGACAGCCTATCTTGAAAGGAGTCTGGATCCGTCGCGCATCTTCCATGTTCCATGCCGGTTTTCTCCAAAAGATGCCTTCCATGCCGCAAGACAGTTTTTTGCACAGCACCCGGATGTCTCCCTGGCCTTCTGTCTCTCCGACACCATGGTGCTCGGCGTGCGCCGTGCGCTCCATGATCTGGGCATTTCCGTACCCCATCAGGTCAGCCTCATAGGGATGGATGGTCTTGAAATGGATGACTACATGATTCCAAGCCTCACCACCATCGAGCAGCCGCTTGTGCAGCTCAGCAGCCATGCCCTGACACTGCTCAGACGCATGGTGGCAGGTGAAACATGCGAAGGCGAGCACATCCTGGTGCCAGGATGTATGCGTTGGCGTGAATCCGTCAGCAAGCCCTTTTGTTCCACGTAACATCTGCTGACACAGGTCAGCGAAAAATCATATGAAAGAGGATCATATGAAAGACACTCAGATCAAAACATCTCCAGACAGAAAGAGCGGTATTCTTCTGCATATTTCTTCCCTGCCGGGATCGGAGGGTGTCGGCACCCTGGGCGAGGAAGCCTTCGCATTTGCAGACTTCCTGCATGCTTCCGGCTTTTCTATCTGGCAGGTTCTGCCCATGGGTCCCACAGGATACGGCGAATCGCCCTATCAGTCGACCAGCATTTTTGCAGGCAACCCCACACTGATCTCCCTTCGCACGCTCCGCCGGGACGGACTCCTGGACTTTTCAGATGATGAGCTTCCCCATGTGTCAGATCCAGGCAAAGTCGATTTCGATTCTGTCCGATCCGCCAGGGAACCGCTCCTCAGAAGATGCTATCAGACTTCCTATGAAGCATGCCACAAGGATGTGGAAAAGTTTGAAGCTTCACATCCCTGGGTTCAGGATTATGCCCTTTTCACCTCCGTCAAAGCACACTTCGGGGGCATCATGTGGACACAGTGGCCGGATCAGGAGATTCGAAACAGGAAGCCCTCCGCCGTTGCCGCATGGTCTGAGAAGATGAAGGATGAGATCCGCTACCATATCTTCATTCAGTATCTGTTTGACCGTCAGTGGACTCAGCTCCATGATTACTGCCGGAAACTGTCCATCAGGCTCTTTGGCGACATGCCGATCTATGTGGCAGAGGACAGCGCTGACACCTGGACCAGCCCGAAGGTGTTCCAGCTGGACAGAAACCGGCTGCCCAAGCGCGTGGCCGGCGTGCCCCCGGACTATTTTTCTGAGGACGGCCAGCTTTGGGGGAACCCGCTGTACCGCTGGTGGTACCTGCGCCTGACCGGATTTTCCTGGTGGAAGGCGCGCATGCGCCACATGGCACAGATGTACGATATCGTGCGCATCGATCACTTTATCGGCTTTGCCAATTACTATTCCATCCCCTATGGCGCAAAAAACGCCCGCATCGGCAAGTGGGTGCTGGCGCCCGGAAAGCAGCTGTTCCGTGCACTCCAACGTGAGATTCCCGGTCTTCACATCGTGGCGGAGGATCTTGGCTCTGTCAACGCTCGCGTCCGCGCCCTGATTGACGAGACCGGTTTTCCCGGCATGAAGGTGCTCGTGTTCGGCTTTGGCAGCGGGGAGGAAAATCCCCACTTTATCGGCAACTGGACAAAGCATACCGTGGTGTATACCGGCACACACGATAACGACACCGTGCTGGGTTATCTGAAGCGGGCAGACAAAAAGGAAGTTGACCATGCCCGTCAGGTGCTGCATTTTGAAAAGCTGGAGGATGGCCCTGCAGCCTTCGTCAGAGCCACCCTTGCATCGCCCTCAGACACAGCCATGATCGCCATGCAGGATCTTCTGGGGCTGGATAACTCGGCACGCATGAACATGCCCTCCACGGTGGGCGGCAACTGGCTTTGGCGCCTGAAGGTCATTCCGGACCCAGATGCACAGACAATGTACAGAAAGCTCAATGAGGAAACAGGGAGGATACACACATGAGCGATACCCAGAAACAACTGGCAGAGCAGCTGCTTGCAAGGGCTGAGTCCATCTCCTTGGCCCGCTATCACCACACGCTGAGGGAAGCAGACGGAGTCCAGCTCCACGAAGCCATCTCTCTGTCTGCCATGGAGCAGATTGCCCCGGCGTGGATCGACACGGAAAAGCGCAGGGAAAACCACAAGAAGGCCTCCTACATCTCCATGGAGTACCTCATTGGACGCCTTGTCTATAACAATCTCTACTGCATGGGGCTTCTCCCCGAGGTGAAAGAACTGCTGGCCTCGCGCGGCATAGATCTTGCCCAAATGGAAGACGTCGAGGATGACGCCTTTGGCAACGGCGGACTTGGCCGGCTTGCCGCCTGTTTTCTTGACAGTGCTGCAGCTCACGATATCCCGCTGACCGGCTACGGCCTTCGCTATCGCTACGGGCTTTTCCGCCAGACCTTTGAAGGCGGCTGCCAGGTAGCCGGGCCCGACGACTGGAGCCGTTTCGGTGATCCATGGAGCATCCGCAGGGATGACCTGTCCGTCGTCGTCCCCCTCAAGTACGGCGATGTCCGGGCTGTTCCCTACGATTACCCCATCATCGGATACCAGATGAAGAGCATCGGCACCCTTCGCCTTTGGCAGTGTGAGAGTCTTCACCCCGTCGACTTCGGCATCTTTGCCGAGGGGCACTATTCCAAAGCCTCCGCAGATGCCGTTCGTGCGGAAGATATCACCCGTTTTCTGTATCCTGCAGACGGCTTCCGTCCCGGGAAGATGCTCCGCGTCACCCAGGAGTATGTACTCTCCAGCGCCAGCATTCAGGATATGCTGCGTACCTACCGCACAAAGCATGGTTCTGACTATTCCCTCTTCCCGAAGGAATATGCTGTTCAGCTCAATGACACACATCCGGTCCTGGCCATTCCTGAACTGATCCGCCTGCTCACCTCCGACGGTGTCTCCTTCGATGACGCCCTCGCCCTCGCTCAGAAGACCTTCGCCTATACCAATCACACCGTCATGCAGGAAGCACTGGAAACATGGGACACAGCCATTCTCCGTTCCCTGAATCCGGCCATTGAGAAGATCATCGCCTCCATTGAAGCGACCTTCTCAAAAGAGCGCATTGAGAGGGGCTATGCAAAGTCCAAAGAACTGTCCATCATGGACCGGTCGCACGTACAGATGGCCCATCTCGCCGTGTTCGGTTCTCATGCCGTCAACGGCGTGGCCGAGATCCATTCAAGGATCCTGACCGACTCGCTGTTCAGCAAGTGGGCTGTTCTGTATCCGGAGCGCTTCCAGAACAAGACCAATGGCATCACGCAGCGCAGATGGCTGGGACTTTGCAATCCGGAATACAGCAGCATCATCTCCAGCCGTATCGGTGACGGGTTCATGCTGGATCTGACGGATCTGAAAAAACTCTCTTCACAGATTGACGACGATCTCATCCGGGATTTCCGGGACATGAAGCTTCAGAAAAAGACGGAACTGGCGCGGGTATGCGAGAAGCTCACCGGCATCCGTCCTGATCCCACCATGGTATTTGACGTTCAGGTCAAGCGTCTGCACGAGTACAAGCGCCAGTTCATGAACGCACTCTCCATTCTTGCGATCTACCACGGTATCCTCTCCGGGAAAATCCGCAAATTCCCGCCGACGGCCTTTATCTTCGGTGCCAAGGCCTTCCCCGGCTACTTCAGAGCGGAGGCTGTCATCTACCTCGTGCACCAGATCCAGAAGCTGGTGGAGTCAAACAAAAAGACCAGTTCGCTCATGAAGGTCATCTTCCTGCCAAACTACAGCTGTTCCCTCGCAGAAGTCATCATGCCTGCAGCCGACATCTCCGAGCAGATCAGCCCTGCGGGGACCGAGGCCAGCGGGACCGGAAACATGAAGTTCATGCTCAATGGCACCGTAACGCTTGGCACCTTTGACGGCGCAAATGTCGAGATCGTGGAAGAGGCCGGGCGTCAGAACAACTACATCTTTGGTGCTACCGTCGAGGAGCTGCGGGCACTTCGCAGCTCGTACGATCCCAAGGCGATCGCCCAGGAGAACCCCGTCATACACCAGGTCCTGGAGGACCTCGTGGACGGCACCCTCGAGGATAAAAACGGCATGCTGCGTAATCTCTATGACTCTCTGCTTGGCACAGGGGGCGGAAACAACGATCAGTATTTCGTGCTTCAGGATTTCCCGTCCTATCTTGAGACAAAACTCCGTGCGATCCGTGACTGCCATAACCATCCGGACGAGTTTGCACGCAAGTGTCTGCTCAATACGGCTGGTGCCGGAAAGTTTTCCTCCGACCGCACCATCGATGAATACGCCCGTGATATCTGGCAGATCGGGCCCTATGAGGAAGCATAAGGAAATGGCCTTCGAGCATCTCGAAGGCCATTTCTTTATGCTTTTTCCGATGTTTCCCGGACTTTTTCCATCACCGCCACATCTGCCGGCGCCCAGGCAAGCTCCTGGATCCTGTCCCGCTCCATCCACCTGTGGGATACATGCTCCCGGTAGCAAAAGGTCGCATTCCCATCCTCGGGGTACTGGACCCAGAAGCAGTCCATATGGATGGTGAACGCCTCATAGCTGTGCGTCACAGTCATGAAGCGGTCCTGCTCTGTCACCCTGACATTCAGGTTCAGCTCCTCCCTGAGCTCCCGTCTGAGCGCCTCAGGCGCTGTCTCACCATCCTCAATCTTTCCGCCAGGGAATTCAAAGCGAAAGCTGGTCTCCTCCGCCTTCCCCTTTCCCCGCTGCATGCAGAGCACGGTATTTCCTCTGCAGATTACGCCAGCAACCACCCGGATTTCACCAGTTGCCATATGCATTCCCTCTTTCCAAGTATTCGTGTCTGACCCCTTCGAGATTGATTTTCTTTTTCATCCTGCTATGATACAGGTCATGATCCAACCTACAAAGTGAAAGGATGATCCTGCGATGTCCGAGTTCTACCAGTCGGTCCGAGACCGCCTGATTCGCTATGCACGCGTCAACACACAGTCCGGCAGAAATACCGGGCGCACGCCCACCACCGAGCGGCAGTTCGATCTGGCGCGCATGCTCCTGAAGGAACTTCAGGAGATTGGCGTGGATGCCTCCCTTGATGAAGGCGCCTGTATCGTCTATGCCACATTGCCGTCCAATCTTGAGCATGGCCGTGATATCCCATTTGCTCTGATTGCCCATATGGATACAAGTCCGGATGCACCCTCTGACCATGTATGCCCCCATGTAGTCGAGCACTATGACGGCGCAGACATCCTTCTGAACGAAGAGAAGAACATTGTCATGTCGCCAAAGGAGTTTCCGAACCTTCTCTTGTATGTCGGTCAGGACCTGGTGGTCACAGACGGAACCACGCTCCTTGGCGGAGACGACAAGGCAAGCATCGCGGCCATCATGACATTTGCAGAGCATCTCATCCACCATCCGGAAATCCGCCATGGGACAATCGCCCTCGCCTTCACCCCGGATGAGGAGGTCGGCGGGCTCGCCAAAGATCTGGATCTTGATCGCCTGGGTGCCAGGGTCGCATACACGCTGGATGGCGATCACCTCGGATACTACGAGTTTGAGACCTTCAATGCAAGTGAGGCCACGCTGACCGTCACAGGCAGAAGCGTGCATCCCGGCACGTCCAAAAACACCATGGTCAACGCCGTGGATATTGCCTGTCAGTTTGCGAGCATGCTGCCGCCGGTAGAAAAGCCGCAGCACACATCCGGCAGGGAGGGCTTCTTCCATGTAGTCTCCGTGCATGGGAACTGCGAGAAGGCAGAAGTCTATCTCATCATCCGTGATCATGACATGGAGAAGTTTGAGGAGAGAGAAAAGCTGATCCAAAGCATCGCAGACGAGCTTGCCCTGCGCTATGGGAAGGACCGCATCTCCCTGACGATCCACCGGCAGTATCTGAGTATGAAGCCTGTCGTGGACAATGTGCCCTACCTTGTGGACAACCTGAAGGAAGCGATCCGTAGCGCTGGCGTCACACCCATTGCGGATGCATTCCGCGGCGGCACAGATGGCTCCGCCCTCTCACACAGGGGACTGCCCTGCCCCAACCTTTCTGCAGGATATGAGAATGCGCACGGAAGATTCGAGTATGTACCCATCCAGTCCATGGAAAAAAATGTCGAGATTCTGTTGCACCTGTGCAGACTGTTTACAGAAGTCCCTGAGTAAGCACGGGACCTGCTGAGGCGCTGCCACAGCCTTCCTCTGCCAGGCAGGAACAGCAAGGCGCAAAAAAAGTGATGCATAGATCAAGTCTGTGCATCACTTTTGTCATATCTCAGCTTATTCAGCTGCACCTTCGGTTTCCACTGCTTCCTCAGCGGCTTCTTCGACAACTTCTTCCACGGGAGCTTCCTCGGCGGTTTCCTCTTCGGCAGCTTCTTCCACAGGAGCCTCCTCAGCGGTTTCCTCTTCAACCTCAGCTGCCTCTACAGGCTCATCTTCGGTTTCTTCCACGACAACTTCTTCCACGGGTGCTTCCTCAGCGGGTGCAGCTTCAGGGAAAAGAATACCAGCGATCGCATTCAGCTTTTCTTCAACCTCAGCAGCTTTTTCTTCCACAGCCTGCTTTTCAGCAGCCAGCGCGGTCATCGCTTCGTTCAGGGCAGCCACATCGTTCTTCAGGTTTGCATTTTCACTGGTGAGTGCATCCACAGAATCAGTTGCAGATTTGCCGGCGCTCTCCACCTGTGCAGTCAGTTCAGCGATCTGAGCCTCAAGAGCAGCCTTCTCGGTTTCCAGTGCGCCTTTGCCGTTGTTGGCATTCACGAACAGCACGACAAATACCAGCAGTGCAACACAGAGAACGATAGCCCAGGATTTCTTCATAAAGGTTCATTCCTTTCAAAAGTGATGCTAGAGTACCGGACGAGTATGTCATCCTCTTTCGCATGAAAGACTGTGTGCATTATATGCAAGCTCCTGGGGAAAGTCAATGGATAGGCGGTTGTATCTTGTGTTTCTTTTGCCTTTTCGGCATCAGACGGCACGAAATGTACAAAAACCAGGATGCAGGGCTGCCCAGGTCACTCTCGACAAAGCATGGCTTGCTGATATAATCTTACTCTGTCTGTGCCGCCCCTGCAGGTTCATGCGCACTGCGAGACATTTCGATGATCCCGGAGGAATTACCAGATGGCCCGATCACTCTCAAGCCTTTTTGAAGTACAGGACATGACCTCGGGCACACCCATGTCCGGTCTTATCCGTTTTTCCCTTCCGCTGCTCATCGGCAACTTTGCCCAGCAGCTGTACAATACCGTGGATTCCATGATCGTTGGAAAGTACATCGGCGACACCGCCCTGGCTGCCGTGGGCACCTCTGGCCCGATTCTGAACCTGATGATCGTTCTCTTCCTTGGCATCGCCACCGGCGCCGGGATCCTCTCCGCCCAGTTCTTCGGGGCAAAGGAAAAAGACAGACTCAGCCAGCTGTGCGGGTCCGCCATCATCATGACCTTTCTCAGCGGCCTGATCATGTCCTTTATCGGATACTTTACCGCCTCTTTCATGATCTCCCTCATGGCCCCGCCTGAGCAGGTGGGCATAGGCGCCGTGACGTATCTGCAGATCATATTTCTCGGCATGATCGGCTCAGCCGCCTACAATATCTTCTCCGGCATTCTCAGAGGCATGGGCGACAGCGTACATCCTCTTATCTATCTTGTGATCGCAAGCCTTCTGAACATCGTGCTCGACCTGTTCTTTGTCAGGAACCTTGCCCTTGGCATCGCAGGCGTTGCGTGGGCCACCATCATCGCCCAGGCCGTGAGCGGTGCACTGTGCCTCATCCGCATGTTCCGCATGAAGGACGTTGTTGTGATTGACGCTCACTCCTTTGTGCCCGATATGCGCCTGGTGGGCAAGCTGGTCTCCCTGGGTCTGCCCGCCGGCATCACCTCCGCCATCTTCTCCCTGTCCTCCATCATTGTGCAGAACCTGACCAACTCCATGGGCGAAATGATGATCGCCGCCAACGTGGCCGTCATGAAGGTGGATGGTTTCGTCATGCTACCGAACTTTACCTTCGGCACAGCCATCACCACCTATGTCGGTCAGAATATTGGTGCCGGCAAAACTGAGCGCATCCGGCCCGGCACGCGGGACATGATGAAGCTGGCCCTCATCTGTGCAGGTGCACTTGTTACCAGCATCCTTCTCTTTGGCCGCGGGCTGATTTCCATGTTCACGGACACAGAGAGCGTCATCATGCTCGGCGCCCGGGGCCTTCGCTGGCTTGCCTTCGGCTACCTCACCTTTGCTGTGAGCCAGGTGCTGCAGGGCGTCATGCGCGGTGCAGGTGAAACCGTGATTCCCATGTGGATTTCCGTGTTCACCACCGTCATCCTTCGTATGCCTCTGGCTTATGTCCTTGCCGCCATGACAAGGTCGGACCTCTGGCCCACAGGCCATCCGGATGCCATCTTTTCCTCCCTCCTCATCAGCTGGACCGTGACCATGATGCTCTCCATCTTCTTCTACAGAAAGGGAAACTGGAAAAAGCACCTTCCGGAAAGCATGCGCGAAGCCATCTGAGACATGATCAAAGGCACCTGGCAACCATGCCAGACGCCTTTTTTCACACATGAAATCTCAGTCTTGAAGGATCAATCCCAATCTCTTGGGAAAGCTGAAACATTTTTTCAATCAGTTTTGCACGTGCGGCCCGCTCTGTCACATCCGCTGCCGGGACAGACACATGCAGTTTCTCTGTTTCTTCCGTCTCATGCTCCGGGATCAGTTCATACAGCTTATTTTCCGGGTCATCGCTGTTTTCGTGCCAACAGACTGAAATGAGGTCGTCCATCTATCTGCACCTCCTGTCCATCCGTCCATTCCTTCATGGGATGATATATAACGGCAATCATGGTAAACATGCATGCGCATCCCCCCAGCACGTCCGAGACGGGTTCTGCGAGAAACACGCCCATGACGCCAAGCCCAAGGCGCGGCAAGAGCAGTGTCAGAGGCATGACAATGACAATCTTTCTGAGGATGGAAAAGAAAATGGCATATCTTGCAAGCCCCAGTCCCTGAAAGACGGTCTGGCCCGCAAACTGAAAGGTCATGAAGAAAAAGGCCGAAAAGTAGACACGCATGCAGGAGATACCGATCTCAAGCAGCGCACCATCGTCTGAAAAGAGCTGGATCCACAGGGAGGGAAACAGCATGATCAGAACCCAGACACCAGCTGCATAAAGCATGCCCATGCCGGCCATCGTCCGGATGCCCTTTCTCACCCTTGAATACACCTTTGCCCCATAATTGTAGCCCAGCACGGGCTGTGAACCGCTGGTAAGACCGCTGACGGGCATCTGTACCACCTCGCGTACAGATGTAAAGACGGTGAAA
Source organism: Clostridia bacterium (assembly GCA_017460395.1). GTDB lineage: Bacteria > Bacillota > Clostridia > Christensenellales > Aristaeellaceae > UBA2943. The sequence goes on from JAFUBA010000013.1 coordinate 28,936, forward strand.
ATCGAGACGTACAGATCGCCGCCGAACAGCTGCAGCGTGGAGGAGCAGGCCGCCTGCACAAACCCGTTGGTTGTAGACATCATGAAGCCGGAAAGGCCAAGCGTCATGATGGACCGCACCGTCTTTCCCTCCATGCGCATCATGTCTTTTCGCAGCGTAATTGGCGGTTTTCTGCGCCCCACGCCTGTGAGAAAGAGCAGCACCCACATGCAGGAAATGCTCTGGGAGATCACGGTGGCAAGGGCGGCACCCGTCACTCCGAGTTCTAATGTATAGATCAGAACAGGATCCAGAATCAGATTGGTGATGGCTCCGAGGACAACCGTCATCATCCCAATCACAGGAAACCCCTGGGCATTGATCATCCCATTGAGTCCCGTCGCCAGCATGGTCAGCGGGGTGCCCAGAAGATAGATCCGCATATACCCTTCTGCATATGCATAGGATTCCTCGCTCGCGCCGCAAAGATACAGAAGTGGCCTGAGGAATGTATAGGCTACCGCCATGAGTGCCGCAGATGTGCATATCAGAAGAAGAAATGTATTGCCTAGAATATGCGCTGCCCTCTTATCATCCCCGGCCCCCCGGGACATGGAGAACAGCGGCATCGCGCCCGTCCCATAGAGGTTGGTGAAGGCAGCAATCATGGAGATGAAGGGAAAGGTGATGCCAAGACCTGTGAGCGCGAGAGCGCCGTGGACAGGCATATGGCCGATGTAGATCCGATCCACGATGTTGTACAGAAGCTGCACCAGCTGTGCGAAGGCCAGAGGAATGGCCTGGCGCAGCATGTGCCCTCTCAGCGAGCCTGTAGAAAAATCAGTCCCGCCTTTTCCGGAATTTATGCTCATTCCTGCGCCTCTTTTCTTCCCAGCAGGTATCGTCCGCCCTCTCTGCTGTGCAGATAGACGGTAAGAACATCATCGGAAAGGAAGGTGATGCTGTCCTCTGTCCTTGAGATCACGAGGGCTTCAGGGACCTCATCTGCCATCTTTCCGGGTCCCCAAATGGTCCAGGGGGACCGCTGAAGGAAATAGATATCCTGGCCGAGGCTGATTCTCCCAAAATCGTATATGGCACGCCTGCCTCCGACGTCCACCGTGCCATCCCCTGAAAACGTGCAGTCAAACCACTCCCCAGACTCCCACTGATCTGCCGCTAGGCGGACAAGCGGCGGAAAGTACCTGCCGTCATCGGTCCTGACGTAGGAGCATACCCCATCCTCCGTCTGAAATTCGAGACTGTTCGGATCGGACACCGCTGCATCCCAGGCAGATTCATGGTCAAAAGACACGCACATCCGGCCGTTTTCCGTCTCCCAAAGAAAGAAGTCTTCAATGTACCCAAGATCCATGAGGTTTTTCGGGAGGCCCGCTTCGCTTCCGTACGCTTCCCCGGTGCCATCTGAGTGAAGCACCAGCACGTCAAAGGGCGCCGCATCCATGGCGCTCTGATCCGCCAGGCGGTATACGCCGGAAAACGATTCTTCAGCAAAGGCACCAGACAGGAGCAGCAGCATAGCAATCAGCACAAAAAGAAACCGGCATGGCTGTTTCATCAGATCACACCCATCCCTTCATGATTCGCTTTCGCCTGAAAAGTGTACCGTCTTTCATCCGGTTTTGAAAGGGTGCAGGAGAGCGTTTTGTGTCTCTTTTACGTTTTTCCTTAGTCTCCTGATCTTCCAAAAAAAAGGAACCCGGATTCTGTTCCGGGTTCCCAGCATGATGTTGCTCCTTATTCGTTTTCGGTATCCGCTGCAGGCGCTGTCTTCACGGCCGTGTCACCCAACTGCAGGATCGGGAGCGTCGTGCTGCCCTCGCCGCTGAAATAGGTTGGGAGCTTGCCGTCCCAGGCATTGATTTCCTCCCAGGAGATCAGCTGATCGGTCAGAGACTCAGAAATCTGCCGGTTCGCCTCCGCCTGCGCCTCTGCCTGCACTTTCACAGCATAGGCTGCGGCATCCGCATCCACCTTCTTGACAGCTGCTTCAGCTTCCGCCTGAATCTTCTGCCGCTCCGCCTCCTGGCGGGTGACCATGGTCGCCTGCTCCTGCTCAATCTCTGCCTGGAGCTTTCTCTGGGCAGCCACCTGCTTGGCTTCCACAGCATCGGTGAAGGAATCGGTGAAATCGATGTTTTCAAGGGACAGTGAGATGATCCGGATGCCATACTTTTCCATCTCATCCGACAGTTTTCCGCGGATGGTCACAGAAAGCTGTTCCCTGGCTGAGACAAGGTTTTCTGCCGTATACTGTGAGAAGACGGCCTTTGTATTCTCCAGAAGACGAGGCGCAATCAGCGTCTGGAAATATTCCTTGCCCACCACCTTATACAGATTCATGGCGTTTTCTTTGTTGATGGCGTAGTTCACCGACCCCACAATGTCCACCTGCTGGATGTCAGAGGAGAACGCCTGGGTCGTGAAGGAGGTCTTCTGTTCGCGGTTATCCATCAGGATGACATTCTGGAAGGGTGTCTTGAAATTGATACCCGCATCCAGGGTATGATCTTCCACCTTGCCAAAGGTCGTGAGAATGCCGGTGTATCCGGTGGGGACGGTTGTAAAGCAGGTGAAAGACAGGACCAGTACCAGCACGAGAATCACGCCGGCAATGGTGGTGAACTTTTTCTTGGACTGCATCATGGCTTTATCCTTTCTAAGCCTTGCGGCTGCAAAGAGGTGCTATTTGCGACAGACAGAATTATAGCACAGTTGCGCCTGCCGTGGGGGCAGTTTGCTCCAACACCTCCCCTGTCTGCCTCAATTGTCATGCGTGCCGTTCTTTCATTCCGTTCCGGTCCGTTTGGCTTGATTCCCGGAAAGAAACAGGTATACTCACACTCTATAGCCCATTGCGGCCCATTGTTCCTGAGGAGGTGTTTGTATGGCTGCGCTGTCGTACAGGGAGCAGGTGGATGCAAAAAGGATACTTCAGATCCGGGAGATCTGCAGGGAGCTCCCCATGGCTGCCACAGATTTTTTCCAGCATATCGCGCTGACCTCCGGCACCTTCACACGCCTCGCCTATGCCATTGATCTGAGAACATTTGTCCAGTATCTGCACAAAAACAGAATCACTTTTTCCGAGAAAGAGCCGAGATTCTGGACAGATGAAGACCTGGATCGACTGACACAGGCCGATCTGACCGCCTACACAGAGTATCTCACGTACTATTTCCGGGACGAGGAGGATGTGGATGACAGCGGCCTTCCCAAGGCCACAGTCAACCATGAGCGATCCATCAAGCGCAAGCTGTGTTCCATTCGGTCCTGGTATGATTACCTGTTTGCATCACAGAGAATTTCTTCCAATATCACCACGCTGGTGCCGCTCCCGAAGATTCACGATAAACCGATTCTTCGGCTGAACCAGGAGGAAATGCTGAAGATCCTGTCCATCTCTGACACCGGAGAGGGACTGACCGCCGCACAGAAGCGCTTTCAGAAGGTCACTGCCCGTCGGGACTATGCCATTCTGTCTCTGTTTCTCGGGACCGGCATCCGCGTGTCGGAGCTGGTGGGCATCAACATCAGCGATGTGAATTTTGAGGAAAACGCCTTCCTTGTGACCCGAAAGGGCGGAAACCAGGTGGTTCTGTACTTTCCCCCGGAGGTAGCCACATCCCTGAATGCCTATCTTGAAGAGCGCAATGAGATCGAAACCCTCCCCGGGCACGAGGATGCCCTCTTTCTCTCCCTGCAAAAGCGCAGAATGACCCAGCGGGCAGTGGAAAAGCTCGTCAAAAAGTACGCTCAGATCGCAGCCCCGCTCAAACCGAAAATCAGCCCGCATAAGCTCCGTTCCACCTATGCCACGAACCTGTACCAGGCGACCGGAGATATCTACCTCGTGGCAGACGCCCTTGGGCACTCATCCGTGGACACCACCCGGCGGCACTATGCGGACATGACAGATCAGAGACGACGGATGGCAGCCCAGGCCATCCACCTGCCGGATCCAGAACAGAGTAAGACCGCTGATTCGTAGAATCAGCGGTCTTACTCTGTTTGTTCCTTACGATCTTTGCAGCATCTCCAGTGCCTTTTCCAGTTCCTGTTTGTTTGCCCTCAGCCAGTGGCCGTTCTCCACTTCATTCCATCCGGGCACATCAATCTCATAGTGATGACAGCTGGGATCGTAGATCTCCAGCCGCTTATGCTTTTCCATCTCCGGGTTGGGCTGGGGAATTGCAGAGAGTAGGGCCCTGGTATAGGGATGCAGCGGATGCGCAAACAGGCTCTCCGTGTCTGCCATCTCCACGATATCGCCTTTGTGAATCACGGCAATCCGGTCACAGATAAAGCGCATGACGGAAAGGTCATGGGAAATAAACAGATACGTCAGGCCGTGTTCCCTCTGCAGATGGCTCATCAGGTTGAGCACCTGTGCCCGGATCGACACATCCAGGGCCGAGATCGGCTCGTCTGCAATGATGAATTCCGGATTCATGACCAGAGCCCTCGCAATGCCGATTCTCTGCCTCTGTCCGCCGGAAAACTCATGCGGAAAGCGAGAGGCAAATTCCGGTAGCAGACCCACATCCCGAAGTGCCTGATCTACGCGTTCTCTGACTTCCTCACGAGGAATTCCACGTCCGAGGAGCCCTTCCGAGACAATATAATCGATTTTCGCACGCTCATTGAGACTGGCCATGGGGTCCTGGAAAATCATCTGGATCTGGTTGGTCAGATCGCGCCTGCGCGATTTGGGAAGGCGTCCTGTGATCTCCTCCCCATGGAAGAGAATGGAGCCCGCCGTCGCAGGGTACACCCGGATGATGGCGCGCCCGATCGTGGTTTTGCCGCTGCCGCTCTCACCTACGATGCCGAAGGTCTCACCCTTGAAGATATCAAAGCTTGCATTCTTTACGGCATAGAACCGGTTGCGTCCATGGCCGAAGGCCACCTGCAGTCCCTTGACGGAAAGGATGGTTTCACGCGTCTGCATGCTCTGCCTCCTTTCCTGCATCTGCCGGTGCAGATGGATGTCCAAGGCTCCTGATCTTGCCGATCTGTTTCGGTGCCTCCATCTTCGGTGCCCTTTCATCCAGAAGCCAGGTCTTTGCTCTGTGCGTGGGGGTGATGTCAAAATAGGGCGGCTGCTGCAGCGAATCAATCACAAGCGCATTCGGATTTCTTGCAGCAAAGGCATCCCCGCGGACTTCCTTGAAGAGATTGGGCGGAGTCCCCTGAATGGCATACAGTTCCTCTCCCCTGTGTCCCAGCTGCGGCAGTGAGGACAGCAGTGCCCAGGTATATGGATGGCGGGGATCATAGAAGATTTCATTCACCAATCCGATCTCGATGATATCCCCCGCATACATCACGGCTACCCTGTCCGCAACGTTTGCCACCACACCCAGGTCGTGGGTGATGAAGATGATCGTCAGATTGTATTTTTCCTTGAGTTCCCTCAGCAGATGCAGGACCTGCGCCTGAATGGTCACATCCAGAGCCGTCGTCGGCTCATCGCAGATGAGAATTCTCGGATTGCATGCCATGGCGATGGCGATGACCACCCTCTGCCGCATGCCGCCGGACAGCTCGTGGGGATACTGCTTATAGCGCCGTTTCGGGTTGTCGATGCGCACGTCCTCCAGGATCCGGATGGTTTCCTCGTAGGCCATCTTTCCCTTCATCCCGCGGTGGAGCATCAGCGCCTCCGCAATCTGCCAGCCGATGGTCTTGAGCGGGTTCAGGCTGGTCATCGGGTCCTGTGGGATCATGCAGATCTCGCTGCCGCGGATCCTGAGCCAGTCTTCGTTCTTCTTAAACTGTGCCAGGTCAATATAGCTGCCGTTCTCATCCACGCCAGCACCCGGATAGTGCCGCAGCTTGTCACCCATCCCATAGTAGCGGATCTCACCATCGGTCACAGAGCCGTTCTGATCCAGAAGGCCGATGAAGTTTTTGTTGAGCACGGATTTGCCGCTGCCGCTCTCCCCGACGATGGCAAGGGATTCACCGTCTTCCACATCCAGATCGATGCCCCGCAGTGCATGAAGCTTTCGCCCCCGGAGAGTGAACTGCACATGTAAGTTGCGAACCGAAAGTATATGAGCCATGTTCTCTCTCCCCTCACAGATGATTTCTCGGGTCAGCCGCATCCGAGAATGCGTTCCCGATGATATAGAAGGACACCGTCACAACAGACAGAATGATCGTGGGATAAATGAGCTGATAGCGAAGGTTCGGAGACATCATGAGCTTGCGTCCCTCGTTGATCAGGTTGCCCAGGGAGCAAACTTCAATGGGCAGTCCAAGCCCGATGTAGGTGATGAACACCTCGCTGCCGATGGCTCCCGGAATGGATAGCGCCATGCGCAGCATGATGACCGACACAAGATATGGCAGAAGGTTTCTGAACATGATCCGCCAGGTGGAAGTGCCAAGGGTCCGGCTGGCCACATTGTAGTCCCGGTCGCGGATGATCAGAACCTGGTTCCTGACAAACCTGGCCATGCCGATCCATCCGGTGATGGACATGGCAAAGATGATCGTCCCCATGCCGGGGCGCATGAGGAAGGACACCAGGATCAGTACAATGGTGGTAGGAATATTGTCAATGATGTTGTAGAGCTCTGTGAAGAGAAAATCCAGCTGCCGCACATAGCCCCACAGCACGCCCATCAGGATGCCTACCCCCGCCTCAATCAGCGCCACAGATATGCCAATGATCAGGGAGTTCCTGGTACCGGCCCACACCCTGCTCCACAGATCCTGCCCGATGGAGTTTGTGCCGAGCCAGTGGACGCTGTCTGCCTTCTGGTTTTTGAGTGGCAGTCCATTCTCGCCGTTGGTGATCGTGTTCGGGTCAAACTGGCCAGGCAGATATGGCTGCACGAAGGTGAAAAGAAGAATCACCACCAGAAGAACCAGCAGAGCCATGGCAATCCAGTTATGGCGGAATGCGCGGAAGGTGGAGCGCCAGTAGGAGTAATCGCTGTCTCCTGTTCTCTCCACTTCCTCCTCATCAAAAGGCGCAACAGAAAAGAGCTTCTCAATGCCAAGATCCTGTTTCAAAGCCTCTGACACATGGTCTTCCAGCTGTTCAATTTTTGGATGCCGCACAAGACCCACTCCTCAGTCACCACCTTTCTTTGAAAAGCTGATCCTCGGATCAAACAGGACCATCAGAAGATCGCCCAGCATGAGGCCCAGGATTCCAACGCACGCAAAGAGCAGCACGATCCCGAGAATCATGTTGTTGTCCTGCTTGTGGATCACATCCACCAGAAGACCGCCCATGCCCTTGATGGACCACAGGGATTCGATATAGATGGACCCGACCACGGTGTTCAGGAAGGATGTGGGCAGATACTGTGCCATGGGAACAAAGGCGTTGCGGAAGATATGCCGGAACATGATTCTCCCTTCGCTGCACCCCTTGATTCTGGCCAGCATGATATAGTCCTTGGTGCTCTCATCCACCATATACCGGCGGATCCACATGGCATAGTAGGCGATGTTGCCAAGGGAGAGAGACAGGACAGGCAGGATCCAGCTTCTGAAATCCGCGGGATCAAACCGAAGCTTGATCTGCATCAGCTCTGTACCATAGAGCTGAATGAACAGATAATACACGGCTGCCGGCACCGCCTGGATCAGCACAATAAAAGCCGTGCCGATGTGGTCCGGCAGTTTTCCTTTGCGCTTCGCCATCAGAATACCCATCGGCAGACCCACAATCATGGAAAACACGATCGACAGACTGCCTAACTGGATCGACAAAGGAAGCTTTGTCTTCAGGATATCCCACACAGGCTTACCTCTGTTATATACCCTGCTGACACCGAGGTCACCGTGAAAGAGTCCCTTGTAGAATTCAATGAGCTGCACCACCATCGGCTGGTCCAGCCCCATCTGATGGAGTCCGTTTTCAATCTGACTCTGTGTCATCTTCTCGAAATTCGGGAAATAGCCCTCGATCGGCATCTGGCGCACGAGGACAAAGACTATGGTCAGAATGAAAAAGAGTGTCAGGATGCTTCGCGCAAAACGTTTGAGGAGATATTTGAGCACTGCAGTTCCTCCCCTGATGCGATGATCATGGCCGAAACCAACGAAAGGAGAAATCCCGTGAAGGATTTCCCCTTTGCGATTGGCTGCAGTCAGTTTATTTGTTCATAGCGTCTGCCCAGGCCTGATAGCTCTCTGCATTCTGCTGAGCTGTCACGAAATCATCGTTCAGGTGCTGGAACTTGAAGCGCAGATTGCAGATGCCAAAGGGAGCATACTCACCTTCGTACACGTCGAGCTTCGTTACCTGATAGCCTGCGATGGACTTACGGAACGGGATGACCATAGCATTTTCAATCAGCATGGCTTCCGCCTCTGCAAACAGATTGTAGCGGTTCTCGATGTCGGCGGTCTCAGCCTTGGCCTCTGCCACCTTCGCATAATAGGCGTTCAGGAATGCCTTGGTCTCCTCAAAGTCGGTATCCAGCATCTTGTCCATCTTGTTGTAGCTGTTGCCGTCATGAAGACCGGTTTCGCTGTTCAGGTTCTCATAGAAGGGATCTGTCCAGGTTTCGGGATCGGCATAGTCGGCACCCCAGTTGCACTTCTGCAGACTGTACTTGCCGGCGCGGCGGGTCTGGGCCAGGAAGTTATCGGCAGGGCCTGCATAGAGAATCACGTCGATATAATCGGTGCCCAGCACGCTCTCCAGCTGGCTCTTTTCCAGCTGAACTTCATTTGCCCAGTCAGAGTCATTGCTCTTGTAGGTCAGAACAACCTTCACGGGCAGCGTAGCGCCGGCTGCGGTCAGCTCTTCAACTGCCTTGGCCTTGTATTCCAGGGCCTTCTCAGGATTGTAGAAATAATTTTCAATGTTATCAAAAGCAGGCAGAGTCGTGAAATCCTTGCCGTTCACAGTGGAGAAGGCCGGCGGAGTCACCGTGTTTTCCACCAGTGTCTCGGGATTCTCAGTCTCAGCACCCATGCCATAGAGGCGGTCGAGGGCGCTCATGATGGAGTGACGGAAGTTCGAGTTGTTGACCGCGATCAGCCAGTTCTGGGGATCATATTCTTCCTCGTACTGGGGATCGAAATCGAAGCAGTAGAAATAGCTGTACTGAAGATTGGAACGGCCCACGGTGATGAGATCAGCGTGATTCTCTCTCCAGTCATCCAGGATGTCATTGTCCAGATCAGCACCGTCCACCTCGCCGCGCAGGGCCGCGATGGGAGAAAGTGTGGCACTCTCTGCATTGTAGAGCCTGTTGATCTTTTCGATGTACACATGCTCTGCATCCCAGTAGTTCTGGTTCTTCACATACAGGTGTTCACTCTGGGGCTCAAATGTTTCCAGGATATAGGCACCGGAGTAGTAGATGCTCTGATTGTCGATGCCAAGATCTGCACCCAGCTCCTCAGCCAGAGGTCCGTAGACAGGCATGAAGGAACCATAGGTGGTCATGGATACGAAGTAGGGCACAGGGTTTGCAAGGGTGTACACCAGGGTGTAATCATCCTCGGCCTTTACGCCGACTTCATTGAAGTCCGTGACCTCGCCCTTGAAATAAGCTTCTGCATTCACGATCTGGGCAGTGAACACATTGCTTGCGATGGCGCTCTCATATTCGGGAGTCAGCACATATTTGAGACCGGCGACAAAGTCGTTTGCGGTCAGCTCGGCCTTTTCCTCGCCGAAGCTGTCATACCACTTGACGCCCTTCCTCAGATGGAAGGTCCAGGTAAGACCGTCTTCGCTGTTCTCCCAGGACTCAGCAAGGCAGGGGATCACTTCGCCCAGGTTGTTGTATTCAACCAGCGTGTCCACAATGTTTGCGGCCACAGTCTGGTCCCACTCGGTGGACGAAACGAGATAATTGAGGGTTGATACTTCACTGCCATAATAGGCGGTATAGGTATCACCGTCTGCCATGGCTGCAGGGATCAGGCTCAGCAGCATGGCCAGGCACAGCAGCATGGAAATCATTTTCTTCATGCAGTTTTACCTCCTTAGGGTCGGATAGAATCTGACGTCCTCTGATCTGCATTTCCATCAATAGAAAAGCAGGGCAATCCGTCAATAATTTGAGAGTAATTTTTTTCGGGGTGCTTGTCAAGGCCGCGGCCCCGCATAAAAGCATCCACCTCTGCATCTTTTGTGTTTTTCTTGTGACGGTCTCTTTCCGCGAAGTCTTCGCCTCCCTGCCTTTGCCATTCCATGGGAAACGTGATACGATTGCCCCTGCAGTTTCATCTCATTCACCATGCAATTTGCTATCTGGAAAGGAACAGACTATGCCGCGCAGCCGTTTTCTTTTTGGGCACCTGACATATTATGCCGTGCTGATCGTGAGTGGCATGATTCTGGCCATGATTCTGGCATCAAGGGAAGAAAAACGTCTGCATCTTCCAAAAGACACCGTGCTGGATCTGTGTCTCTTTCTCCTTCCCCTCTCCATTCTCGGCGCGCGACTATATTATGTCATCTTCTCCTGGGAGCAATATCGCACAGATCCCCTTGAGATCTTTGCCGTCTGGGAGGGCGGTCTTGCCATCTATGGCGGTATTATCGCAGGGTTTCTCACGGTCATCATTTTTTCAAAATGGCGGCATCTGTCTCCCGCTCTCCTTCTGGATGTCATCATCCCCGGGGTTCCGCTGGCGCAGGCCATGGGACGGTGGGGTAACTATTTCAATATGGAGGCATACGGCGCTGCGGTTTCAGACCCGCGATTTCAGTTTTTCCCCTTTGCCGTTCAGATTGCAGACGGAGGACAGACAACATGGCACCTGGCCACATTTTTCTATGAGTCTGTCTGGGATCTTCTGGTGTTTCTGCTTCTCTATTTCCTGCTCAGAAAGCGCAAAAAGCATCATGGAGATCTCTTTCTGTGGTACCTGTGCCTGTATGCGACAGGGCGGATGCTGATTGAGGAGCTGCGTACCGATTCACTCTTCAGTTTACAGGGCACCTTCAGGGTCAGCCAGCTTCTGAGCATGGTCATCTGTCTTTGTGTTTCTTTCATCATGCTCCTGAAAACGAACCAGCGCAGGCTCCTTTCATACATTCTTTTTGCCATACAGTGTATCCTGTTGATTTGGATGATATCTGGCCGCGCCCGCCTGCGCGCCCCGCTGCTTGCAGTAGATGCGCTCTGGGGCATTGGAACCTTTGCTGTATTGTATCTTTTACGAAATCGCACGAGCTGTGCTGAAAAGCCAGCGCGGAGGTAGCTCCATGCCGACAACTCTCTGGAAAAACCTGCTCTACCGGGCTGCCCTGCCCCTGTCTACACCGCGTGTAAGGCACAATATGGAACATTATGCATCCAATGACGCCGTGCCGCTCAGAGAGGTAGAACGGATCCTTTCGCGTCACCATGTCATCGGTTCCAGTCTCCTGATCTCCGATGCTGCTGAAGGCAACGAGTGGTCCGTGCTCTCATCGGTTCCCTCCCTGGGGCACGTAGCCCTTCAGAACACCGTCTTTCGCGTGGCCAGCATCACAAAAACAGCGACTGCACTTGTCATCCTGCGCCTTGTGCAGGATGGGGCCTTCCGTCTGGACGATCCTGTGATGCCGCTTCTTCCCCTCGATGATGATGTCCGTCCGGTCATGGAAGGGATCACAGTCCGGCATCTCCTTTCTCACCGCTCATCACTCCGCGACGTACCAGGCATTGAAAGCATCCTCCTCGCGCAGGGCACCCTGTCCGATGCACTCCGTCTCCCGGGCATTCGGGTGGGCATGCCGGATCAGACCTTCTCCTACTGCAATTTTGGCTTTGGTCTCCTTGGCTCCCTGATTGAACAGGTGATCGGAGAGTGCGTGGAGGACGTCTTCCAGAAACAGCTCTTTCAGCCCCTCTCCATGTATGCATCGCTTTCTGCCCTGAGCTTTCCAGATGAGGAAATCATGCCGATTCTGCGCGTTCTTCCCTACCGGCCCGGCACGGATGTCCTGCGGACGACCCTCGGTCAGATCCCGCTGGATAAACCGGATCCCGAACGTCACTTCGGATACACTCAGGGATCCATGTACACGGACGCAGATTCTCTCTCTTCCATGATCCAGATCATCTCACCGCCCGGTGAAATCCATGATTCCTTCTTCCTGCGCTCTGACCTGATTCATGAGATGAAGACTGTGCATTCCGTGTACGGAAGACGCAGTCCGACCCTCTCTTATGGTCTCGGACTTCTGATCATCCGGGATCCGCGCATCAGCTCTCACAGGATCCTGGGACATCAGGGGTTCGCGTATGGCTGTGTGGACGGGGCCTTTACAGAGGAAGGCACAGGCCGCAAGATGGTCTTTGTAAACGGCGGCTGCAGCGAAGCGAGAAGTGGCATGCTGGGGCTTTGCAATCGTGATCTTCTAAAGCTTGTCTATCGAGACCTGCCTGTGTCCTCGCCACGTTCCTACAGAGCCGTGATGGGTCCGGCATCCAGGCCAAAAAAAGAAGCGAGATAAGATATGTCAGATGCAATCGTTCAGAAGATTCGCAGGGTACGTAAGTTCCTCCAGGTGGATACCACCCGCGGCACACTCAGTCTAACCTATGCACAGTTTCGGGAGCGCCCTTTTCAGGAGGGCGATGAGTTCGATCTTGACGCATATGATCTGTGGCTGGCACCAAAACAGTATCCCGCCTGCATGAAAACGGCAGGAACCATTCTTTCCAGCAAGGATTACACGGAAAAGGAGCTGCGGCAGAAACTGCTCCGCATCGGGTACAGGCCACTCACGGTGGACATGACCATCAATAAGCTTCTTGAACTCCACTTCCTCGATGACGCTGCATATGCCAAGCGCTACGTGGAAGGCTACGCTGAGCAGCGCCGCGGGAAACGGCGAATTGCCATGGATCTGAGAAAGAAGGGGCTTGGTCAGGAGGACATTGACGCCGCCCTTGAACTGGTCGATCCAGACGATGAGCTCCAGCATGCACAGGAAATTGCACGCCAGAAGCTTCAACGAATTCCAGATGGGGAGGATCCAAGGAAAACCACACAGAAGATTCTCGCCATGCTGGCACGCCGGGGCTACTCCTACGATACTGCCAAAGAAGCTATCTCTCTGGCCCGTGAGGATCTGGAAAATGATTCCTGACAACGGCTTAAAAAGGACTTCCGCTTTCGCGGAAGCCCTTTTTATTACCAGAAATTACTTGCCCTGCTTTTCTTCGATTGCAGCCCAGGCAGCAGCCAGACGTGCGATCGGAACACGGAAGGGAGAGCAGCTGACATAGTTCAGGCCCACATTGTGGCAGAACTTGATGGAGCTCGGATCGCCGCCGTGCTCGCCGCAGATGCCCAGCTTGATTTCCGGACGGGTCTTGCGGCCCTTTTCGGCAGCCATCTTCACCAGCTGGCCCACGCCGTCCTGATCCAGACGGGCAAAGGGATCGCTCTCAAAGATCTTGTTCTCGTAGTAGGAGCCCAGGAACTTGGCAGCATCATCACGGCTGAAGCCAAAGGTCATCTGGGTCAGATCGTTGGTACCGAAGGAGAAGAATTCTGCTTCCTCTGCAATCTCATCGGCCGTCACGGCAGCACGCGGGATCTCGATCATGGTGCCCACATGGTAGTCAAGGGTAATGCCCTGCTCTGCGAACACCTTCTCAGCGGTCTCCACCACGATCTTCTTCACGAAGGCCAGTTCCTTCTTGGAGCCAACCAGCGGAATCATGATCTCGGGCACGATATCATAACCGCACTCGCGCTTGACGTTGATGGCAGCCTGGATGACCGCACGGGTCTGCATTTCGGCGATTTCGGGATAGGTGACAGCCAGACGGCAACCACGATGGCCCATCATGGGGTTCGCTTCGTGCAGCGCAGTGATCTTCTGCTTCACTTCGTCCACAGTCATGTTCAGGTTCTTGGCCAGCTCTTCGATTTCCTCAGTCATGTCCAGATGCGGCACGAACTCGTGGAGCGGCGGATCCAGGTAACGGACGGTCATGGGACGGCCTTCCAGAACCTTGTACATCGCCTCGAAGTCACCCTGCTGCATGGGCAGGATCTTGGCCAGTGCCTTTTCGCGCTGTTCCTTGGTATCGCTCAGGATCATCTCGCGAACGGCAGCAATACGGGAAGCTTCAAAGAACATGTGCTCGGTACGGCACAGGCCAATGCCTTCTGCACCGAACTCCACGGCCTTCTTGGCATCACGCGGGGTATCAGCATTGGTGCGGACACGCAGACGGCGGGCAGCATCAGCCCAGCCCATCAGACGGGCGAAATCGCCGGAGATGGTAGCGTCCACAGTCTTGACCAGACCGTCATACACATTGCCGGTGGAGCCATCCACGGAGATCAGATCGCCCTCGTGATAGACCTTGCCAGCGATGGTCACGGTATTGTTGGCTTCGTCGAACTTCAGGTCGCCGCAGCCCACGACAGCAGCACGGCCCATACCACGGGCAACCACTGCAGCATGGCTGGTCATGCCACCAAAAGCAGTCAGGATGGCCTGAGAGAAATCCATACCTTCGATATCTTCAGGTGTGGTTTCCTTGCGGACCAGGATGACCTTTTCCTTGTTCTTGCCGTGCTCGGCAGCCTTTTCGGCGGTGAAATAGATAGCACCTGCGCCGGCACCGGGGGATGCGGGCAGACCCTTTGCGATGGCGGTGGCCTTCTTCAGGGCATCGGCATCAAAGTTCGGGTGCAGGAGGCTGTCCAGCTGCTTGGGCTCGACCTTCAGAACAGCTTCTTCCTCAGACAGAACGCCTTCGTCCACCAGGTCCACGGCGATCTTCAGAGCAGCAGCTGCGGTACGCTTGCCATTACGGGTCTGGAGCATGAAGAGCTTGCCCTCTTCGATGGTATACTCCATATCCTGCATGTCGCGATAGTGAGCTTCCAGTTTGCCGGCGATATCCACAAACTGCTTGTAAACGTCGGGCATGGCCTGCTCGAGGGTAGCGATGGGCTGGGGTGTACGGATACCTGCCACCACGTCCTCGCCCTGAGCGTTGAGAAGATACTCGCCGTAGAGCTTCTTTTCGCCGGTGGAGGGGTTACGGGTGAAGGCAACACCGGTACCGGAGGTTTCGCCCATATTGCCGAACACCATGGACTGCACGTTGACGGCAGTGCCCCAGTCGCCGGGGATGTCGTTCATGCGGCGATAGTAGATGGCGCGGGGATTGTCCCAGGAACGGAACACGGCCTTCACAGCTTCCATCAGCTGCACTTTGGGATCCTGCGGGAAATCCACACCCTGGTGCTGCAGATAGATGGCCTTGAAGCGTTCCACGATCTGCTTGAGATCTTCTGCATCCAGATCGCGATCGAACTTGACGCCCTTCTTCTCCTTGAACTCGTCGAGCACAGCCTCGAACTCGCTCTTCGGAATCTCCATCACGACGTCGGAGAACATCGCGATAAAGCGGCGATAGGCATCATATGCGAACTTTTCATTGTTCGTCTTCTTGGCAAGACCCTTCACGGACTTGTCAGTCAGGCCCAGGTTCAGGATTGTATCCATCATGCCAGGCATGGAGGCACGGGCACCGGAGCGGACAGAAACCAGGAAAGGATTCTCGTCGTCGCCAAACTTCTTGCCGGCAATCTCTTCGGTGGTGGCCAGAGCTTCGTAGATCTGCTTGACGATCTCATCGTTGATGGTCCTGCCATCATTGTAGTACTGAGTGCAAGCTTCGGTCGTCACAGTGAAGCCCTGCGGGACGGGCATGCCAAGGTTGGTCATTTCGGCCAGGTTGGCGCCCTTGCCACCGAGAAGTTCACGCATGTTCGCGTTTCCTTCTTTGAAGAGGTATACAAACTTCTTCGCCATGGGAATCATCCTCCTTTGATTGATCGGGATTGTCCTTTCAAAAAGAACAAACCGACACCAAGCCGGATCGTCCCCTTTGAATCTTCTGCATTATACAAACTCCTTCATTGATTTGCAAGCACAGACCAGCAGCTCCGGAAGCCCGGAAGCGCCGTATGCCGAAAAAGGAACCGGACAGTTCCGGTTCCTTTAAAATCATTATACGGGCATGGTCTTTTCTGCCTTGTTCAGCATACCGCTGTCAATCTTCATCTGCTGTGCCTGGCGGTACTCAAAGAACTTCGGTGCTACCTTGGGGAACATTGCATAGGTCAGCACATCCTCGTCCTTCTGATACCACTGCCGCATCTCACTCTTGAGCTGCTCCAGTTCCGGAGGCAGGGTGTCGGCAAAGCGGCAGGTGATCACCTCGGCATCGCCAATGCACTTCCTGCGCACTTCCTCGTTGACCTTGCCAGGCAGCTTGCCGTACTCGCCCCGCAGGAGGCCCTTGGACTCATTGGGCACCATCTTGTAGCGCTCACCGTACAGTACGTTCATGACGGCCTGGGTTCCGACGATCTGCGAGGTCGGAGTCACCAGCGGCGGGAAGCCGAAGTCCTCACGGACCCTCGGCACCTCTGCCAGCACGTCATAGTACTTGTCCATGGCGTTGGCAGCCTTCAGCTGGCCGATCAGGTTGGACAGCATGCCGCCTGGAACCTGATACTGCAGCGTCTTGACATCCACTGCCAGCACACGACCGGGATCGCGGAATCCGTCTGCTGTCAGGCGGTCCGCCACGGTACGGAAGTAGGAGGCCAGATCTGCCAGAAGATTCAGGTCAAGTCCGGAATCCCGTTCCTGGCCTGCGAGCGCTGCAACGATGGATTCCGTAGCAGGCTGAGAGGTACCGCTTGCAAGCGGTGACAGGCAGGTGTCGATAATATCTGCGCCTGCCTCCACAGACTTGAGAAGCACCATGGCTCCCGTGCCTGTGGTATTGTGGGTATGGATGTGAATCGGCAGCTTGGTGTGCTGCTTGAGCTTTTTGATCAGGCTGTAAGCATCATAGGGCAGCAACAGATTGGCCATGTCCTTGATACAGATGATGTCTGCGCCCATCTGCTCAATTTCCTGGGCAAGGCGCACAAAGTAATCTTCATCATGGACAGGGGACTTTGTGTAGCTCATGGCAATCTCAGCCAGCTTGCCGGCTTTCTTTGTTGCCTTCACGGCTGTCTGCATGTTGCGCAGATCATTGAGTGCATCAAAGCAGCGGATGATATCAATGCCGTTCTCGCAGGCCTTCTGCACAAAGAACTCCACCACATCATCAGAATACGGCCGGTATCCCAGAAGATTCTGGCCACGCAGCAGCATCTGCAGCTTGGTGTTGGGCAGTGCCTTTTTCAGCTGTCTCAGTCTCTCCCAGGGATCTTCGTTGAGGAAGCGGATGCAGGCGTCATAGGTTGCGCCGCCCCAGCACTCCAGAGAATAGTAACCGACCTTATCCAGCCGCTCGCATGCGGGCAGCATCTCATCCGTGCGCATTCTGGTCGCAGCCTGGGACTGATGGCCGTCGCGCAGGATGGTATCGGTAATCAGGATTTTAGACATGAATCATTATCTCCTTGCTTTCTTGCTTCACTTCATCAGCCAAACAGACTCAGCAGCACACCGGCAGCGATGGCACTGCCGATCACGCCTGCCACATTGGGGCCCATCGCATGCATCAGAAGGAAGTTGCCGGGATTCTCTTCCTGACCAACCTTCTGGGACACACGTGCGGCCATGGGAACGGCAGACACACCAGCAGAGCCGATCAGCGGATTGATCTTTCCGCCGGAGAGCTTGTTCATCAGCTTGGCCAGCAGCAAACCGCCGGCGGTACCGACGCTGAAGGCCACAATGCCAAGCACGATGATCTTGATCGTCTGCAGATTCAGGAAGGTGTTGGCTGTAGCCGTGGCACCCACCGTGATGCCCAGGAAGATGGTGACGATATTCATCAGCTCATTCTGAACAGTCTTGTTGAGGCGTTCCACCACACCGCATTCCTTCATCAGGTTCCCAAGCATCAGGCAGCCCACGAGGGAGGAAGCACTGGGCAGAAGCAGAGATACCAGGATCGTCACCACGATGGGGAAGATGATCTTCTGTACCTTGGTGACAGGCTTCAGCTGCTCCATGACGATCTGACGTTCCTTCTTGGTGGTCAGTGCTTTCATGATCGGGGGCTGAATCACAGGCACCAGGGCCATATAGCTGTAGGCAGCCACAGCGATCGGTCCGAGAAGATGCGGGGCCAGCTTGGACGTCAGCCAGATGGCTGTGGGACCGTCAGCACCACCGATGATGCCGATGGCGCCTGCTTCCTTGGGCATAAAGCCAAGGAGGGATGCACCGACAAAGGTGAAGAAAATACCAAGCTGGGCTGCGCCGCCCAGAAGAAGCGTCTTGGGGTTGGCCAGCAGCGGTCCGAAGTCCGTGGTGGCACCCACGCCCATGAAGATGAGGCAGGGGTAAATGCCAAGTTTTACGCCCAGATAGAGATAATCCAGAAGACCTGCATCAATCTTGCTGCCTGCCGTTGCCAGCAACATACCGCTGCTGGTAAACACCTGACCGCCAGAGATGAAGGCATCCTTGAGAACCATGGTGCACTCGGCACCGTTGCCTGCCATATAGGCAATCACATCGCTCAGGGGAACCAGTGCGCTCCCGGTGACACCGGTGGCGCCCGTGATCTGGGCGATCAGCTGCTGTCCGTCCAGGGTGAGCACACCGCCTGCACTGTTGACAAGGTAACTGGCTGCATCGTGGACAAGGTCTTTTGAATTGATCAGGACCGCACCGCCGATCAGATTCCAGTTGGCATGTCCTCCGGCAAACAGTTCCTCGTGGAACACCTCGCTGCCCAACAGGTTGGTCAGCAGCATGCCGAATGCAATCGGCAAAAGCAGCAACGGTTCAAACTGCTTGACAATGGCAAGATACAGCAGAATGCACGCGATTGCCACCATGATCAAAGCCTTGGGATCTGCAAGAAACATGGCAATGCCACTGGTCGCATACAGATCTCTGAAGGCATCCAACACATTGATCATGCTATCAAATTCAACTCACTTTCTTTGGTTCATGGTTCATCGGCATAGATGACCATGATAGGGAAATTTGTCAAATTCGACTGTTATTCAAGCGTCACCAGGACAGCGCCGGTTTCCACTGTCGTGCCCTTGCTGACTTCCACGGAGGCCACCTTGCCATCCTGCGGGGCGGGAATTTCGTTTTCCATCTTCATGGCTTCCAGCACGCACACAGGCTGACCGTTGCGCACCTGGTCGCCCACCTTCACCTTCACATCCAGGATGTTGCCGGGCATGGGCGCCTTGATCTGTACAGAGCCGCTCTTGCCGGAGGCAGCGGCCTTGGGGGCGGCAGCCTTCTTGGCGGGGGCAGCAGCAGGCGCGGGCGCGGCAGGCATCTGGGCACGGGTTGCGCCGTCCTGGGAAACTTCTTCCACGGAAACTTCATAGGTCTGTCCGTTGACTGTGACCTGGAATGTACGCATATTGAATTACTCTCCCTTATATATTTTTATTGACTCAGCCAAACCAATTCTATTCATGCCAATCGGGCACAGATGGACATCAGAAACGGCTGAGGATCTGTTCTTCCCTGCCCTTTTTCTGCCAGGCGGGAGCATTTGAAATTCTGCGGACATGTTTCACGACAAACCCATTTCCGGGTGCCGTATCCATCATGCATGCAATCGCTGCCGTGATGACAGCAATGAGTTCATCCTGATTCTCCTCTGCGGCTTCCTCCTCTGCCGGGGAAGTCGGAGGAGCGGCCTGCACTGATTTTGCAGGCATCTGAGGTGCAGTCTTCTTCTTTCCGATTCCTCCCGTGACAGACAACAGGAGCTTGATCAGAAAAATCAGTACCGTCAGACCGAAGATCACAATCAGCATGCCGATGAGGGTCACCAGCAGACCATTGGACAGGTCAAGCGGACGTGAAAAATCCATATTTGTTCCTCCTTCATCGAAGTGTTCGGGGCATTCTCGTCAGATTCGTCGTAAAAAGGCGATATCAGATCGGGAGGTTCCCATGCTTCTTGGGAGGATTGCTGTCACGCTTGGAGGAGAGCATCTCCAGGGCGGAAAGTACATACTGACGTGTCTGCGCAGGCAGGATGACATCGTCCACGAGGCCGCATTTTGCAGCCACAGTCCCGTCTGCCACTTCATTTGCAAACCTTTCTTCCAGCTCTGCTCTGCTCTCGAGGGCAGGCTTTTTGTCCGCGATCAGATCCTTTTCGTAGAGCACCTGAACAGCTGCTTCCTTTGTGAGCGCGGAGATCACGGCGCCCGGCCATGCATAAGTGATATCCGCATTGGCTTTGCCACCCATGGCCACATACGCCTGTCCAATGGCATTGCCGGCAATCACGCTGACCTTTGCAGTGGTCGCCTCTGCATAGGCATACAGAAGCTGTGCAGCCGACCGCATCGTCCAGGCCTGCTGATTTTTCTTCGGCACCTGAATGCCGGTAGAATTGATGAAGGATACCACAGGAATAGAATAGCAGTCGCAGAATCGCACAAAACGGGCAGCCTTGCCACAGCTCTGGGCCGTCAGTTCGCCGTCAGAAATCTGTGCATTGCTGACCACGAGTCCTGCCGTTCTCCCGCCAAGTCGCGCAAGGGCTACACGGATCTCGTCCCCGTATCCTGCATACAGTTCAATGAACTGTCCATCATCCGCCATCTGCGAAAGGATCGCCTGGGAATCCTGTGCATCTTCGATTTCAAGCAGCCGGTTCAGATCATCGCCGTCTGTTTCGGGTGCATCCTCCGCATTGCAGCCAGGCAGCAGGTCCAGAAGAGCGCAAGTCAGCTGAAGTGCCTCGTCTTCATTCGCACATGTGAGTGCCACGCCGCCCTGTGACTTCACGTTATCCGCTCCACCAAGTGCCTTCGCATCCACCGTCTCTCCGGTCACAGCGCTGACCACCTGCGGTCCATAGACCATGAGCGTACCCACATCTGAGGCCTGAATGGTCACATCTGCGAGCTGGGAGATCAGGGCTGCACCGCCGCACACCGGGCCGAGCACCAGCGCTATCATCGGGCATACGCCGCTCATGCGTGCCATATGGGCATACACCTCGGCGTAGGCATCCATTGCAAGGGCACCTTCATCCACCCGTACACCTGCACTGTCGCACAGTGCGACCACAGGGGCACCGGTCTTCATGGCCATTTCCAGAACCTTCACGATCTTTCTGGACTGCATCTGTCCCATAGCTCCGCCGTGCACCGTGAAGTCCTGTGCAAACAGGTATACCGGCCTGTCCTGCACCGTGCCATATCCTGTGACCACGCCAGCGTAGTCTTCAGATTTGGACATAAGTACATCCAGCTCCACAAAACTTCCCTCATCAAGAAGTTTTGCCACACGCTCTCTCGCCGTCATCTTTCCGGCTGCATGCTGCTTTTGAATGCGCTCGCTGTCTCCCTGCAGTATTTCCTGCCGCTTGGCAAGAGCCTGCTGAAGTACCTGCGTATTCGCCATGTCCTTTATCCCTCCATGTTTGTAGAAAGCATTTATTGGCGGAGAAAAGGGAATTCAAAAAAGAATTCCTATTTTCACCCGACTATAACAGTTCTGTATGTATTCCCCGTTTCCTGCCATCATTCGAAGGACTTTGATGAGAAAATTTCACGCACTTTGTCCCTCAGGCTCCTCATGGTACGTCAAAGAAGGACAGCGCACCCGCGCTGTCCCAGAACGCCTTATGAAAAATGCAGCACATTGATCAGCAGCACCCAGATCAGTCCGTAATACGTGACGACACCTACCAGGTCTGTGAGTGTGGTAATCAGTGGACCTGATGCTACCGCAGGATCAATCTTCAGTTTCTTGAAGAACAGAGGCACCACGGTGCCCGTCAGACTTGAAATGGTCATGGCAATCACCATGGCAAAGCCGATACAGGCACTGACGGTATAACAGAAGCCCCAGCTCCTTCCCGTCTGAATGAGATGCAGATAAAAACCCACAAACGCAAACGAAATAAGCCCCAGAAGGAGACCGTCACAGAAGCCGGCTCTGCCTTCCTTAAAGACTAAATGACGCTTCTGCTTGCCTGTCAGGTTCTCATCTGTCAGCACGCGGATCGTGACCGCCAGGGACTGTGTCCCGACGTTTCCTGCCATATCCAGAATCATGGACTGGAAGGCCACTACAAAGGCCAGCTGCTGCATGACCGGTTCAAACAGGCCGACCACCGAGGACACGACAAGGCCAAGAAGCATGAGGATAAGCAGCCACGGAGAGCGCTTTTTGATGGACTGCAACAGCGGTTCGTTCAGATCCTCCTCTGCTGTCAGACCACCGAGTTTTGCATAGTCCTCGCCCATCTCCTCGTCGACGACTTCCACCAGGTCCTGGGATGTAATGACACCCAGCAGCTTCATATCACTGTCCACCACAGGAATGGAGTCTTCGGAATAGTCTTTCAGCTGTTCGATGCAGTCATCCACGGACTCATGGTCGTAGACATAGGGGTAACTTGTGGTCACCAGTGTATCAAGATCGGTTCCGTCCCGGGCAATGATCAGGTCCTGCAGGTTGATGGCGCCGTAGTACTTTTCAGTCTCCAGATCTTCCAGGACGTAAATCGTCGACAGGTTATCATTATCCGCAGCCTGATCCACCAACGATTTCATTGCCTGCTTGACCGTAAGGAAACGCGGGATGGCGATATAGTTTGTCGTCATCTTGCTGCCGATCTCGTCATCTTCGTAGGACTGAATCAGCTGGATGTCTTCTCTCGCCTCATCATCATCCATGTGCTGAATGATGGCCCTCTGCTGTGCTTCATCCAGATCTTCCAGCACGTCCACCGCGTCATCGGCATCCATGTTCTGCACGATGTCGGCCGCAATGTCCGGGGTAAGCTCTGCGATATAGTCACTGGCGTCATCCAGGTAAGCAAAGATCTCCGAGACTTCCTCTGCACCCAGCACATGGTACAGGGATATACGTTCTTCCTTCGACAGGTCCTTGAGGGCATCTGCCAGGTCGTTGGCGTGATAATCCGCCAGCCGCTCCCGGAGCTCCGCCTGGGTGATATCGCTTCGGATGATCTCCGTCAGTTCCTGCTGATAGTCCGGATGCTCAAAGACTTCCTCGTGATCCTCCTCTGTCTCCATGGGATCCTCGTGTTCATCGTCCGAGATATCCTCTGGTGCGGTGGCAGTGTCTGTTTGGTTCTGGACAGGTTCCTGGATTTTTTCTTCCGCTCCCGGATGATCCTCCTGGATGTTCTGGCTGATTTCCAGATTCTCTTCCGGCTGCACAGCCGGCTTCATCTCATTGTTTTCCACGTTCCTTCCTCCTTTGTTTGGCTTGAATTCAGGGAAACCGAATTGCGGGCCATAGTCTGGAGGAGTGGATGTCTTCCCGTAGAAACTCAGCGTTCCATAGTCTCTGTTCTACGCGCAAAGGCGAAGACAGCTGGGAGGATATCCGTCTCCGCTACACTCATGACCGTCCACGCTGTCTCACCTTACCTTTCTGTCAAAACAGTTCTTCTAGTTGAGATTCTTCGAATTGAGATTCTTCGGATTGAACGTTACAAAACTGTAACACCAGAACAATTATAAAAATACACGATTTAAGTGTCAATTCTTCATTCCTGGACCACCACATTTTCTCTGCCGAACGCGTCGATCAGATCGCCCAGCCCAGGATCCTCTTCCTTAGCTTGCTTTGCAGATGGCTGTACTTTTTCCCCAGGCAGTACCGCCCGGAATGTGCATGGTTTGCCTGCTGCCTCGGACAGCGCCTGATCCATGATCGTGCGGAAGGCTTCTCCCCCAAGGATCCGTATGTAGGACTCATAGGATGATTCCCATAGATAACAGTCACCCTCGCAGCCGACAAATTTACCCTGCAGGAGCATGCCGAATTTACCTGCCTCGGTTTTCTTGATGAAATCCATTGCGGCCTTCCAGACCGCCTGTTCATCGCCGCTGACCACCCGCTGCACGGTGGCAGAGGGCATCTCCTGTGCTCCGCGTGACTCTGCCGCTCTGCTTCTCTGCCTGACATTTGCCCCGTCCTGCAGCCTTCTCTGAATGTCATCCAGTTTTCTTTCAAGGTCCCGCACTTTTTCGGCAAGATCTTCCTGCCCCTCCTGCGAGGTGCCTGTCCCCTGCTGGGTGCTCGAACCTGTGCATGCACGTACGGTAGCATTTTCAAGGGCAATACGTGGGGATGTAGCATAGCGCAGGGAAGTTTCCACATCCATGAAAATGTCCATCATGTGCATGAGACTGGATGGAGGAAACTGCTTCGCCTGCTCAATATATTCCTGCGCATCCTCCGCAGTAATCTCCAGAAGGTCTGCCAGATCCTTTTCACAGTATACAGCCATCTGCAGTGATCTCAGATGCTGAGCAATGCTCCTTGAAAATACGATGGGTTCCCGGCCTGCGCGCATCAGTTCGTCAATCATCATCATCGTCTCGGAAATGTTCTTACGGCTGAGAGCATCCGAGAAGCGGAAGAGAAAGCCCCGGTCCGCCGTACCGAGCACCTGATGGACCAGCTCCGCATCCACATTCTGCCCATATCCAAGGCACATATCCAGAATGGAGAGCGCATCGCGCATGCCGCCCTCGGCAGCTCTTGCGATCATCTGAAGCGCGTCGTCTGTGGCCTGAGCGCCCGCTCCATCCACCGCCTCACGCAGTCTTCCCTGGATGAGCTTTGCAGGGATCCGGCTGAAATCAAAGCGCTGGCACCGGCTGAGAATCGTAGCAGGCAGCTTCTGGGGCTCCGTGGTAGCCAGAATGAAGACGGCGTGCGCCGGTGGCTCCTCGAGCGTCTTGAGGAGCGCGTTGAAAGCTGCCAGGGAGAGCATATGTACTTCGTCGATGATATATACCTTATACCGGTGAAACTGCGGCGGGTACTGAATGGTTTCCCTCAGTTCTCTCACCTGGTCCACACCGTTGTTGCTGGCAGCGTCAATCTCCTGCACATCCAAAGAATCATTTTCCAGAAGCCTTCTGCAGCTCTCGCATTCGCCGCAGGGATCTCCATCCAAAGGATGTTCGCAGTTGATTGCCCTGGAGAGAATCTTGGCGGTACTGGTTTTGCCGGTGCCCCTGCTGCCGCAGAAAAGATACGCATGAGCGATCCGACCAGATGTTACCTGGTTTTTCAGTGTCTGACGGATGTTTTCCTGCCCCACCATCTGGGAAAACGTCAGCGGCCTCCACTGCCTGTATAGTGCCTGATATGCCATAAGTACCTCCCTGTCTGGAAAAAGGAAAAGCCAGCCCGCGGTCTGCTGAACTGGCTTTCCTCATGCCTTACTTCTCTGGAACTGCCGGAGCAGGCCTTTCTCAGATATTCTTTCTGATCTTCTGGCCCTGGGCGGTATCCTCAATGACATATCCGGCATTCCGAATGGCATCGCGAAGCTCATCGGACCGCTTCCAGTTCTTTTCTTTCCTGGCCTGAGCGCGTTCGTCCGCCATCTTCTGAATGTCCTCGGGGAGCGCATCCTCATCCACGGGGGCCCGCTGGACAAGTCCAAGCACATCGCACATCCCCTGGAAACTCTTCAGTGACTGCTCCACGACCTCAAGAGATGAGGCGGATGAAAGTGTGGAATTCACGTCCCTGACTTCCTCAAAAATTGCCCCGATGGCATCTGCCGTGTTGAGGTCATCATCCATCGCGTCATCAAATTTCTTTTCATACGCCTTGAGACGTTCCAGAAGCTGCTTTTCTTCCTCTGTGAGCGGCTTATCCTGCGCACTCTTTTTGAGGAAGACCATCTGGTCCCTGGCGGTATAGAGCCGCTGAAGGCTGGTTGCCGCCGATGCGATCTGGTCCTTGGAAAAATTGATGGGCGAGCGGTAATGTGCAGAGAGCATGAACATGCGGACCGCTTCCAGATCATAGACCTTGGAAATATCCCTCACCGTGAAGAAATTGCCGAGAGACTTGGACATTTTTACGTTGTCCACATTGATAAATCCATTGTGCATCCAGTAATGCACATAGGGCTTGCCTGTGGCGCCCTCGGACTGCGCAATCTCATTCTCATGGTG
The DNA here is from genome assembly GCA_017460395.1 of Clostridia bacterium. Classification (GTDB taxonomy): domain Bacteria; phylum Bacillota; class Clostridia; order Christensenellales; family Aristaeellaceae; genus UBA2943. The sequence goes on from JAFUBA010000013.1 coordinate 54,823, forward strand.
CGGGAACAGGAGGTCTTTGCCACCGCAGTGGATATCGAAGGTCTCCCCCAGATATTCCATGGACATGGCAGAGCATTCCACATGCCAGCCTGGCCTTCCCATGCCCCAGGGGCTCTCCCATGCAGGCTCTCCGGGCTTCTGCGCCTTCCAGAGCACGAAATCCTCCGGATTTTCCTTGTCGGTCTCCACGTCCAGACGCTCGGAGGCGCCCACTTCCCTGTCTTCCATCCTCTGACCAGACAGTTTTCCGTATCCTGGAAATCTGGAAACCCTGAAGTAAACATCGCCGTTCTTTCCCACATAGGCATGACCATTGTCAACCAGCCTCTGTACGAGGCGGATGATCTGCGGGATATGTTCCGTTGCCCTCGGGTGCACCGTCGCCTTGCGGATTCCGAGTGCCTGGGCATCGATGTAATACTCCTTGATAAACCGGTCCGCCAGCTCCTGCACGGTGATGCCTTCCTCATTGGCCCTGCGGATCATCTTGTCATCGATATCCGTAAAGTTCTGAACAAAGGTCACCTCATATCCTTCCCGCTCCAGCTGACGGCGCAGCACATCGAAGGTGATAAAGGGGCGTGCATTGCCAATATGGAAATAATTATAGACCGTTGGCCCGCAGGAATAAATGCCAACTTTCCCTTCGTGGATCGGCGTAAACTCCTGCTTGCTTCTTGTGAGACTGTTATAAATCTGCATATGATCGCCTTTTCTTTCTTCCGTCTTCAGGTTGTGAATGACGAATATTGACTGATTAATTCTGCGGATATGGGTCCTTGGACCAGTTCATGGCATCTCCGCTGTCGTAGCCTGCAGGATATGCCGCACCGGGCAGCATGGCAAGCCCGATATCCGCGTCATAGTTGACATCATCTGAGATGGCCTGCACGGGCACGGATTCCCCTGTCTCCGTGAGGATCGAGACAATGCCCGGCAGATCTTCCCTGTGAACAGTAGGCACCGTACCCTCCGGCAGATCCACCTTCACCGTATAGACAGCGGGGTATATATCTTCGAACAGATAATAGCCGTAGGCATCGGTAGAAGTGCTTGTGATCTCTTCCTCCCCGCGCATCAGGTGAAGCGTGACGCCTGAGATACCCTTTTCGTCCGTATCCATATAGCCGTTGCCATTGATATCCAGCCACACAAAGTCGCCCAAGGTACCCGGCAGCACACCGCCGATGTTCAGATTGATTCTGTCATTGCCCATTGTGACACTCAGAAGTGAGGATTGTCCCTGTCTGCGGTTGCAGTCAGCCATGATGCTGATGAGCCCGCCATCGACAAGCCGCTCATCGTCCGGCTCCACCACCACAACACCCTCCGGCAGCAGGGTTGCGATCCTGTATCTGCCGGGCAGAAGCCCTGTAAAGGTGTACATTCCGTCCCCCTGGGTCTTCGCACTCTGCAGCAGCATACCTTCTTCATCCAAAAGGCTGATCTCCGCGCCACTCAGCGCTTCCACCTCACCGCCGCGGTCGATCCACACAAGGCCGCCCACGGTAGTGTAGCGAATGAGTCCAAGGCTCAGATTGTCCAGATGGTCACCCGTACTCAGATTCAGCACGTCGCTGACCAGCGTGTTCCTCTCCAGGTGGAAATTGGTATCCCCTTCGGAGGAAATCGTGCTGTCGTCCAGATCATAGGCAAGGCGATACCTGCCGGGGATCATCGTATCCAGAGAGAACTGTCCCGACTGGTCGGTGATCAGGTTCGGCATCTGTGTACCCCAGTCAAGGTCGATCACTCGGATGGTCTCATTGCCGGCCCCTGCCTCGCCCATCTCTCTAGAGCCGTTGCAGTTTTCATCCAGCCATGCATAGCCGGACAGCGAAGCCGGATGAACAGCACCAAGATGCTGGTCTGTGAACTCCTCGCCCATCTGCACTGTCATGGAGACTGTCTGGGTATTTCTGCACGCCTCAAGGGGCAGGGAAACCGCCTGAACTCTGGAGAGAACATAGTCTTCCGGCATAACCAAAGTCAGTTCATATTCACCCGGATGAATGTCATTCAGTTCAAAGGCGCCGTTTTCCAGTGTCTCTGTGATATAGCTCACAGATGTATCTGTGACAGATCTGAGCGAGATCAGAACACCTGAAAGGAGCGTTGCGCCCGGAGTGTACTGCCCCTCTGCAGTCGGGTCAAGATAAGCATTACCCGATATTCTTCCCAGGGTCAGCGCACCGCACACGGGCACGCTCACCTCAGCACCCACCTGCAGGCGGAAGGAATCGCTCTGTGCCATTCCATCACCACCGGAGAAGGTATTGCCGCCGGACACCTCTTTTGCGAAGATTGCGCCCTCCGGCAGGAGAATTTCCACATGATATGTCCCAGGCAGCACGGCATCAAAGCGATAGGTGCTGCTTTCATGGATGGTCTGGGTATATGCAATGTCGCCGGCATCTGAGACCAGGTTTACCACGGTGCCTTCCAGGCCCCCTTCACCTGCATCCTGCCTGCCATTGTCGTTCATATCGGCAAACATGACGCCTTCCACGATACCGGGCACCACAAGGCCCACATCCATGCTCTGGAGCACAGATGCGATCCTGACTTCGATGGGTTCGGTGGTTCCATTACCGTTTCCGCGGCTGATCATCACATTGCCGCTGCCGGGCGTGGTAAATGCATATCCTTCAGGTGCATTCGCCGTCATCACATAGGTTCCGGGAAGCACACCTTCAAACGTATACTGACCTTTCGCGTTTGTCCTGACTGTGTCCACCACGGTGCCCGAGGATGAGAGAAGCTGCAGCGTGATGTTGCCCCTGCCCTTCTCCGCGCCGCTCATGGAGCCGGAGAAGTCATCATCGAGATAGACAGTGCCAAAAATGGTGGACGGCACCACAGCGCCTGCATTGACAGTCACAGATTCTGAGATCGCCACCTCAATATTCTCAGCATTACTGTCCCGGCGGCCATTGACAGCCCTGAAACGGTTACCGTCATCCTTTGTCGATACCTGCGTAAAGAATGCGGTCCCAGCTGGCAGAGTAGCCTTGACCCGGTAAGTGCCGGGACGGAGGCTGGAGAAGGCATATGTGCCGTCAGATCCTGTCGTAGCATTATCCAGCTCAATGTTGGTGCCCTGCCTGTAGACAGACAGTTTCACACCTTCATAAGGCCTTTCACCCTCATCCAGAATGCCATTGGCATTTTCGTCCAGGAAGGCTGTGCCGCGAATCTCCGATTTGGTGTAGACACCGATATTCTGGTCCTCCACGACCTTCGGATCATTGAGGTCGAGCGTCTTGGCTGTCACAGACTTGGTCTCATCGGTAAAAATGGATCTGGCCTTTCCGCCGGCGGTTGCTTTCTTTGTAAAGATAAACCCATCCGGGAGAGTTACGCGGAAACGGTAGGAGCCGGGACGCAGCTGTGTGAAACTGTACTGTCCGTCATCGTCCGTCAGGATCTGATATGTCAGCCCGTTTCGAATGCCGACACATTCAAGGAGAATTCCTGCCTGTCCGGGTTCATCATCCTGATGGATGCCATCTCCGTTCACATCCAGCCATACATAGCCAGTCACGCCGCTCATGGGTTCAGCTGCAATACCGAACAGGGCCGTGGTGCCACTGGAAAGATGCACCACTTCAGATTCCTGCTGCGGCGCGCTCTGCCGGATCATCTGGCTCGATTCAAGCGTACCGGGGTTCTTGCCCCTGGGACCGAAACCATAGGACAGAGGAAGCTCGCACCTGACAATATAGTTCCCTTCGGCAAGATCTGTGAAGGATACCATTCCATCAGAACCGGTTCTTCCAGAGGCAACAATGGTGTCCTCCCCGTTGCCCGTCTGGATCAGATCCACCGCAGCACCGCTGAGGAGTCGCTCATAGGGACCCTTTTCTCCGTTATGGTTTGCATCGATAAATACCTGCACACTGAGAGCTGCACTTCCGTGTGCCTCACCTGTCTTCAGCGTGCGCAGCGGGATTTCATTCTGTTCTGCATCGGGGAGCAGCAGCGCTGCTGTGGAATACTCGGTTACGTCAGCAGATACAGATGCCTTTACATCCTCTTCCGGTTGTTCATCCTGTTCATTTGTTCCCTGGATCGACACAGAAATGGTGCGATTAGAAGCATCCCCAGCTGGACTTTCTGCCTTGATAAATTCAGGTGCCTGAAGAACTGCTTCTGTATGATCCGTCAGATCAACCGAGGCAGTCGCCCTGACTGTACCGTCCTTGTCCTCCTCTGCCGTCCAGCCGCTCAGGTCCCAGGAAGCACCGTTTTCGGCCTTTGGCAGCTCAATGGACACCTGGTACTCACCGGCATACAGCTGACCGGCTGTGAGAACGTTTTCCTTCAGCTCCATCTGTCGGCTGCCCTGTGGTGTGACGATGGAGGCTTTCATATCGCCGGTAGCATTTTCCACCGACACTGTACGGAATTTCAAAAGGGTAACCTGCTGGGTGAGGTGCCTGTTTTCTGTCTCCGACAGATCTGCATCCCACTCCAGGGTGCCTGTCATGTAGATCGATACATCATCCAGCTTGTCCATATAGTAGCCAGACGGCACGGTCATCTGGAAAATGTAGGATTCCTGGTTCAGTGTCCACTCAATCGTGTGACTTTCAGAAAGATTCAGCGTGCCGCTTTCCACCGCCTCTGTTTCCGTGCGAAGCAGCCACTCGATCTGCTCATCGCCAAAATCGCCTGTAAACACCACGGACAGCCTGGGTTCCGCAACAGGCACCGGAGTGGCGGTGGGGCTCTGTGTGGGTGGCACAGTCACCACGGGCGTCGGCGTCGGCGTAGATGTTGGTTCAGCCGTAGGTGCCTCGGTCGGCACGGAAGTGGGTGCAACAGTCGGCTCCTGTGTGGGCGTAGATGTTGGTACCTCCGTGGGAACGGGGGTTGGTGCTTCGGTTGGAGCCGCAGTGGGGGTCTGTGTGGGCTCAGCTGTGGGTGCTTCCGTCGGGACCTCGGTAGGCGTGGCCGTCGGGACCTCTGTCGGCACAGGCGTTGGTGCTTCGGTCGGCACGGCCGTTGGAGCTGGCACCACGACCGTGGGGGCAGGGGTCAGCGTCTCCTGGACAACGTCCTCCGCCGCGATTTCTTCATCCTTTATCTCCGGATAAGCATCTCTCAGGTCCACCAGTGCGATCTCGCTGCCGTTGCCCCTGTATGGCACAATTTCCACGTTGGCAGTCACGTCACTGTTGTCCAGATCGCGGATCTGCCAAATGCCGGAGACAATGGGCTCCTCCAGTGAGAAAACGCCATCCTCGCCCGTTTCAATTTCGAAGCGTTCCAGGACGATTTCCTTCGTTTCTTCCTCATCCTCGCTCAGCGTCGGAAAAAACTCTTCCTCCTCCTGGTCCGTTACGCGCAGCACTTCATAGCGATGCCTGCCGCGGGTGTACAGATCGAAAAGGCCTGCATCCGCATAGGCTACAATGTGGACAATATTATCAATATTTTCTGTGACGCCAAGGGTATAGCCATTGGCATCCATGGTATAGCCCTCCGTCACCGTGTCGAGATCCGGCACAAGTGTGACATCTGACCCGTCCTTCAGAGCAATGTCTGTGCTTCCGAAGGGATTGACTTTCATGGTACCAATGAGGGTATCATGCTGATAGACAGAGAAATCACAGGAAAGCATCTCGGGTTCCCATTCGCCGTCAGCACGAAGGACCATCCCATAGACATATACCTGCAGCGACGTTTCTTCTGCCGCTGCCCATGTCCACATACCTGTCAGCAATACCAAACTGATAAGCCATGCCAATCCTCTCCTGGCCATGACAAGTCACCCTCCATCCGGTCACAGTAATAAAGCGCTTCGAAAAATCTTTACCGAGTTAACATCCCGGGAGAAATCCCCGGTGAAATCATCATGAATTCGTTTCTGTCATGCACAATGCCCGATCCACATGCACCCAGGACGTTTCAGTCCTCTGCATCATCTGCGGCATCTGCTGTTGTTTCCTTTTCCAGTTTTGATACCAGGGCCGATTCCACGTGATGGTTCTTCAGTTTTTCTACCTGAATGTGCAGACCGCACACATCCATCTCAGGCCGGCTTCCATCTTTTGGGATCACCGTCATCTGATTGAAGATCAGCCCGCCAAGGGTGTCATAGTCTTCATCTACAGGCAGCTCCACCCCGAGAGCCTCCGAGATTTCATCCAGCAGCATGGAGCCGGAAATTCTCCAGAGATTATCAGACAGCTGGACCAGCTCGTTTTCTGCCTGGGGATCAAATTCATCGTAGATGTTGCCCACGATCAGTTCAAGCAGGTCTTCCATCGTCACAAGGCCACTCACACCGCCGTACTCATCCACCACAATGGCCATGTGGGTTTTCCGCTTCTGCATATCCCGGAACAGCACGTCTGCCTGCACATGCTCCGGCACAAAGTACGCCTCCCTGATCAGGGAGGACATGTCCTTTGGCTTTTCCTTGTGGGCATTGAGCAGATAATCCCGTGTGCTGAGGATACCGATGATGTCGTCCATGTCCTCATCGTAGACAGGAAAACGGCTGAGACCTGTGCTCATGATGATCTTCATCACGGTGTCATGATCATCATGAATCCAGATAAAAGACACATTGGTCCTGTGGGTCATCACGTCCTCTGCAGTCTGGTTGTTGAACTCGAAGATGTTTTCGATCATTTCCTTCTCGTTCTCTTCGATGGCACCTGTCTCTTCCCCGATGTCCACCATCTGCAGTATATCATCCTCCGTGATCTCTTCATCTCCCACGTCCGGGCTGATGCCACGAAACGACAGGAGAAGCCGGGTACAGCCACGCACCATCCAGACAAGAGGAGAAAGAATCCTGGCAAGGGCAAACACCACGCTGAAGCCATGCTGAAAACCTCTCAGGAACTCCTTCTCACTTTTCTCGCCTTTTTCTTCACTGATCTCATTCAGTTTCTGTTTGGCCAGATACTGAGGAAAGGAAAAACCGAATACCTGGACAATGACGATCAGGATCAGCTCCAGGATCATGAATGCCAGGAGCCGGGAGACCATCTGCTGCTCCGCCCAGAAGAGCCCAGACAGTTTTGGAACAAACACAAATGCTGCAAGGCCGCCGCAGACCAGAGCACAGAAAAGCCGAAGAATCCGGACAGATAACAGATATGGCCTTGGCGTCATAAGTATCTGGGACAGGTGTCTGCCAAATTTTTCTTTTTCCTGCTCCTCGACCCTGGGATATTTCTCATGCAGCGCCGTCAGCACTTCGTCCATCTGCGCACACCATGCATGGACAAGCAGCAGGACCAGAAAACATATTAGAGGAACAGCCGACGAATCGGTTGTCAAAAATCATCACCTCGAAGAAATCTGCATCATCTAATTCTATAATGAATGGTCAATTTTATCTCTGCAGCCCACGAAAAAAGCGCAGAAACATGTGCAGTATATCACGTTTTGGCAGCAGAATGCAAACCGCTTGTGCATCGAAAGCTGATTTGTTATAATCCAGTTTATACCGGTTACAGAGGTCTCCTTTATACCTTTGATCGGCCGGAAAATCTCATCTGAAGAAAAAACGCTTCTTGAAAGGAGTCATGTATCCCATGAATTTCTGGTACAAGCTGCTCGGAATCACCTTTGCTCTTGCGGAGGAAGCCGCAGGTTCTGCTGAGGAACTGGCGGATGCCAATCCTGTCGCGGTGCTCATCACGACCTTCCTGCCCATGATCCTGATCTTCGTCGTCTTCTATTTCATGCTGATCCGTCCTCAGCGCAAGAAGGACAAGAAAGTCAAGGAAATGCTGGACAATCTGAAGGTGTCTGATCGTGTGTGCACCATCGGTGGCATTTACGGCACCATCACCCAGATCAAGGATGATACCGTGACCCTGTCCGTCGGCAACCAGAACATGACCATGGTTGTGGCTCGCTGGGGAATCCGCTCTGTGGAAGAAGTCTCCATTGAGAATGATGCTGAAGCCCTGAACTAAAAGCGCTTATCTGCCCGTTTCCTTTTTGCGGAATCTATCCGGTTTCCACAACCAGGAACGGGTTTTCTTGTCGAGCGATATACTTCAAAAGGAGGTCCCTTCATGCTGTTTATCGGAATCTGTGGTGCCAGCGGAAGCGGTAAATCCACCCTGGCAGATGCACTTCGTGAACGCCTCGGCGATGATCGCTGCTTTGTGCTGCAGCAGGACGCCTATTATCTGGATCATCCGAATTTGACGTTTGAGGAACGGGTTATTCTCAATTACGACGAGCCGGAGATCTTTGATCACGATCTGCTCCTGCAGGATATCAAGACGCTTGCATCCGGTCAGCCCATCCAGCGAAAAGCATATGACTACGCCGATCACAGACGCAGGGACACAAATGAAACAATCTGGCCAAGGGACGTGCTCATTCTTGAGGGTATCCACTGTTTCCATGATGAACGCCTCCGGGACATGATGTACCTGAAACTGTATATGAAAGTTGAACCTGATATATGTCTTCTTCGCAGGATTGAACGGGACATCAAGGAACGCGGCAGAGATATCGACGGCATAGCAGCCCAGTATCTGACAACCGTCAAACCCATGTACGACAGATACATACGAAACTATGTCAGCCATGCGGATGTGATCGTGGCAGGCGGCGGAAAAAATGCCAGGATTGTAGATATCCTGGCCGGGTATGTGGCAGATGAGCTGTCCAAGCGCGGGAGCTTTTAGGGCATAAGAAAAGTGCGTGATCATATAAGATCACGCACTTTTCTTATGCCAGTATTTCCTTGAATGTCCAGTCTTTTGACCATCTGGTGAGAGGTGCCGGTGCGCCGGCCGTGATTCTGCCTGCAAGCTTTTCTCCCACGGAATTGGCAGGCGTTGCTGTACACATCTGCACCGCATCCTCTGGCTGCACGTCAAAACGGTGAATCAGATTTTCCAGAGCCCGCTTCATGGTCAGCACTGAGCCCGCCAGCGTGCCGTCCTCCAGACGTGCCTGCCCATCCTTTACAAAGACCGGCTGACCGCCCAGGGCATAGTGTCCATCCGGCATGCCCGCAGCTTCCATGGCATCAGTAATGACCACCGTTCTTCCCGGGCCTTTGCACTTGCAGATCATCCTGACGATATCGCCGTCGAGGTGTACACCATCGCATATCATCTCGCAGTAAAACCGGTCGTCCACCATCGCAGCTCCCGGAATACCAGGTGCACGGTGCAGAATCGGTGTCTGCGCATTGAAGGTATGGGTTACATGATTGGCACCCCAGTCACCTGAGGCATGCAGAAGAGAGGCCGTGGCAGCGGAATGCCCGACGGATACGATGATCCCCTTCTCGGTCAGATATCGGATCATCTCCTCCGATCCAGTCCGCTCGGGTGCCATGGTGATCATGCGGATGGCGCCATAATTGTCCTCACCGCCCACCATACTGTCAAAGGATGTGATGTCCGGATCCATGAAGAATTCTTTTCGCTGAGCCCCGGCCTTCTGCTCGGACAGATATGGTGCCTCCATATGTGCACCCAGCACCATGGCACTCTGTTCATCCGGCCGCTCCATCACGGCCCGGATTCCGTCCACAGCCTTTTTTGTGTCCTCCACAGATGCCGACATGGTTGTCGGACAGAAGGCGGCAACCCCCATCTGATACAGATCCCGGCTCATTTTGCGGACTGCCTCTTCGCCCTCCATGGTATCATGGCCGCGGAAGGCATGAATGTGCACATCCACAAAGCCCGGTATCACATAATCTTCCTGAGCGTCCACCACAGACTCATACAGACCTGCTTCCAGATTGTGTCCAATCTCCTGAACGTGTCCGTTATGTATCCGGATATCTTCCCCAGTCCGAAAAGTCCTTCCCAGAAAAACCTGGGCATTCCGAATCAACATAGTTATATGATCCCTCGGTTGCCGGAGAGTTTCATCTCTGTGCCACTCTCCTGAATTTGCAGCATGCCCGGAACTTATTTGTCAAAATTGACAACCTTTGCGAAGTCTTCAGCCACAAGGGAGGCACCGCCGATGAGTCCGCCGTCAATCTCGCACTGCGCCATCAGGCCCTTCACGTTGGCAGGCTTCATGGAACCGCCATACTGGATTCTCACCTGATCTGCCACATTCTGCCCGTATTTTCCTGCAATGGCCTTGCGGATCACACCGATGGTCTCGTTCGCCTGTTCATCGGTGGCTGTCAGGCCGGTACCAATAGCCCACACAGGCTCATAGGCAATAACCACCTTGCTGACTTCCTCTGCGGTGAGACCGGTGAGTGCGATCAGCGTCTGATAGGTTACCAGAGGATCTGTGTACTCAGCGATTCTCTCTTCCTTCTTTTCCCCGACACAGATGATCGGAATGAGGCCTGCCTTCACGGCCGCAAGCACCCGCTGATTGACGGTCGTGTCCGTCTCACCGAAATACTGTCTGCGCTCGCTGTGCCCAATGATCACATACTCCACGCCGGATTTCACCAGCATGTCAGCGCTGATTTCTCCAGTGTATGCACCACTCTCCTTGAAGTGCACATTCTGGGCACCCAGATGAATATTGCTGTCCCCGATAGCCTGCTTCACAGCGTACAGATCGGTGGCGGGTACGCATACAACAACGTCACATGCAGCATCTTTCACCAGCGGGATCAGTTCCTTGACCAGGTTTGCACCTTCTTCAGGGTTCTTATTCATTTTCCAGTTGCCGGCGATAATGGGTTTGCGCATAACGAGTTACCCCTTTCAATTTATCGACTTTGGGATCAAACTTTGGATCAGCATATTGAACAAAAAACAGAGAAGGGGTGCTCCGCCCAAGATGAGAGGAGCACCCCGGATTTACCTTACTTCTCGTCCAGGCAGGCGACACCGGGCAGGGTCTTGCCTTCCAGGTATTCCAGGGAAGCACCGCCGCCGGTGGAGATATGCGTCATCTTATCGGCCAGGCCCATCTGCTCCACTGCTGCAGCAGAGTCGCCACCACCGATAATGGTCACAGCATTGCTGTCAGCCATCGCCTGGGCAACCGCCAGGGTGCCCTTGGCAAGGGTGGGATTCTCGAACACGCCCATCGGGCCGTTCCAGACAACCGTGGCGGCCTTCTTGACGGCCTCAGCATACAGTTCCTGAGTCTTGGGTCCGATATCCACGCCTTCCATATCCTCGGGGATCTTGTCGGAATCCACACAGATGGTATCGATGGGCGCATCGATGGGATCCGGGAAGGCCTTGACGCACACGGTGTCCACGGGCAGGAGGAGCTGTACGCCCTTTTCCTGGGCCTTGGCCATCATGTCCTTGCAATAGTCAATCTTGCTCTCATCAAGCAGAGACTTGCCAACGCTGTATCCCTTGGCCTTGAGGAAGGTGAACGCCATGCCGCCGCCGATGATCAGGGTATCGACCTTCTCCAGAAGGTTGCTGATCACGTTCAGCTTGTCCTCGATCTTGGCGCCGCCAAGCACTGCTACGAAGGGCCGGTCCGGATTCTCCAGAGCCTTGCCCATCACAGACAGTTCCTTGCCGATCAGGTAGCCGGCCACATTGGGGGATGTGAAGGCAGTCACGCCGGCTGTGGAGCAGTGTGCACGGTGGCAGGATCCGAAGGCATCGTCCACATAGCAGTCTGCCAGGGAAGCAAGTTCCTTGGAGAAGTCTTCCACATTCTTGGTTTCTTCCTTGCGGAAACGGGTGTTCTGCAGAAGCACCACATCTCCGTCCTTCATCGCGGCAACAGCAGCCTTGGCCTTTTCGCCCACCACATTGTCGTCATCCGCGAACACAACCTCTTTGCCCAGAAGTTCGGACAGTCGTGCAGCAACAGGTGCCAGGGAGAACTTGGCTTCCGGTCCGTTCTTCGGCTTGCCCAGATGGGAGCACAGGATCACGCGGCCGCCGTCCTTCACCAGCTTTTCAATGGTGGGCAGAGCAGCAACAATGCGCTTGTCGTTGGTGATTTTGCCATCCTTCATGGGAACGTTGAAGTCGCAACGGACCAGAACGCGCTTACCGGCTACCTGGATATCGTCCACTGTCTTCTTGGCCATGATGAAACACTCTCCTTGTTGAAATAGAATATCTTTCTCTGAATGCTCATGAAAATCTGGTAAAGGGCACACCCTTCCCCCAATTTTCATGGGTCATGATATCACAACGGCGCAAGGCAGGCAAGAGGTTTGTGAAAAACCTGACAATCTGCAAAGCCTGTCCATCTGCGCCGGGTTCAGTTCTCCACTACCAGGGGATCCGACCCGTGGACCACAACGGTCTCGATTCCATCCATGGCTGCCTGAATCAGGGTTTCTGCATCCAGGACTTCCTCCGCTTTCGCAATCTTATCCACCTTCGGGTGCGTCACAGGATGCCTGGGCGTGAAGACCGTGCAGCAGTCCTCGTAGGGCAGAGAGGACGTTTTGAATGTGCCTATCCGCTCTGCTACCTCGATGATCTCCTGCTTGTCAAACCCAATCACAGGTCGAAAGACCGGTCTTGTCACCACGGCATCCGTGGTACCAAGAGCCTCCATGGTCTGGCTGGCCACCTGGCCCACTGATTCCCCGGTGATCAGCGCCTGAGCGCCTTCCCTCTCTGCCACCTTTTCTGAGAGACGCATCATGAAGCGCCGCATGATCAGCGTGGTGTAATCCTGGGGACATTTTTCGTGGATCTGCATCTGGATTTCCGTGAACGGAACCACATAGACCCGGATCTGACCCGTATATCTGGCCAGCAGCCTTGCCAGATCCAGCACCTTTTCCTTGGCAAAATCCGACGTATATGGATACGAATGGAAATGGACACAGGAGATGGTGACACCGCGCTTGGCGATCATGAAGCCGGCGACCGGGGAGTCGATCCCGCCTGAGAGCAGAAGACAGGCCTTTCCGTTGGTGCCATAGGGCATGCCTCCAACGGCGGGCACGACCTTCACATACAGGTATGCCTTGTCCCTGATCTCCACGTTCATGACATGCTCCGGATGGTGCACATCCACCTTGAGACCGCTCCGCTGCCTCAGGATGGCCGTTCCGATGCGCTCATTGATCTGCGGAGAATCAAGGGGATACAGCTTGTCTGAGCGCCTGGCGCTGACTTTGAAGGTGCCCTGAATACCCTCCATCATGGCGATTGCCTGACGGGTGATAGCGTCAAAGTCATCCTTCTCCATTTCGATTGCAGGGCAGACACTGTGCACGCCAAACACGTTGCGGACGATCTCAATGCACTGGTTCATATCTTCAAAACCATATACGAAGATTCGCCCGTCATGCAGCCACACGTCTGCATGGAGACATTTCACACTTTCGCGGATATTCTTGACCAGTGTCCTCATGAAATACGGTCGGTTCTGTCCTTTCAGAAAAATTTCACCATACCGTACCAGTAACAGTTCGCGCATCTTTTCACCTTCTCACATAGCTGTGGAGCAGTGTCCACTGTTTCACAACCTGCTCAATCACAGTTTCTATCTCATCCTCTGTCGTTTCCGGGCACAGACTGAATCGAATGGCACTCTCTGCCTGGCTTCTCTCCACGCCCATGCTGATGAGTCCTGAACTGACCTTCTGCTTGTGGCTGGAGCATGCAGAACCTGCTGACACCATGATGCCTGCCCCTGCCAGGGCATTGAGCATCGTCTCGCTGCGCACAGGATTCAGAGATACGTTCAGAATATGGGGCGCACAGGCCGTGTCGTCCATGTCCGGTCCGTTCAGTGTCGCCTCCGGAATATGCTCATGTATGCCTCTCCAGAGTTTACACTTGAGCTGCATCATCTGCCCGCTCCACTCCTCCTGCCAGGCAGAGACCGCTGCGCCAATGGCTGCAATGCCCGCGGTATTTTCTGTTCCGGAGCGGATGCCGCTCTCCTGACCGCCACCGAGCATGATGGGATTCACCCTGTGGTCCTTTCGCACAATCAGCCCGCCGATACCCTTCAGGGCGTGAATCTTGTGCCCGGAAAAGGCATACGACTGGATGCCCAGTTTCTGAAAATCGATCGGGCACCTGAGAAAGCCCTGGACGCCATCCACGTGGATGGCCGCATTCGGGCAGAGAGCATCCCGGAGGGCTGCGACGTCTTTGATCGGCTGAATTGCGCCGCTCTCGTTGTGTACCTGCATCAGACAGATCAGGCGCACATCTGCCGTCAGCTGGCATTTCAGTTTCTCAATGGAGAGAACACCCCTGCTGTCTGGCACCATTTCCTCTACCTGAAAGCCCATGCGTTTGATCTCAGGCATACAGGACAAAACCGCCGGATGCTCCAACTGGAACACCAGCACCTTTCCCCCTCCGCGCAGCGTCCGGAGAAACCCGAGAATTGCCAGATTATCCGCCTCAGTGCCGGAGGATGTGAAATACAGATTTTCCCCGTCTGCCCTCACAGCATGAAGGCAGGCTCTTCGCACCTCATTGATTCCTTTTCTGACCTGCATGGCAGGCGGATAGATGGCAGACGGATTATACCATCCGTCTGCCATCGAATGTGTGACTGCTTCCATCACGGCCGCGGAAGGCCGGGTTGTAGCTGAATTATCCAGATAGATCATCTTCTGTTAAGACTCCTGATATGCGCCATAGGGCAGATAGTGGCGGATATGATCCACCATTTCCTGGGAAGGCTCAAACACAATGATGCGCTTGTTCCCATCCTTTTGGAAAAAGAAGAAATACAGTTCCGCTTCCCGGTTGAGGAACCATCTGCTCTGCTGCACATTCTGCATGGAAATGTATCTGTGGAAAGCACCGGATGCGACCTTGCCAAAAGCATCAATTGTCTTGACGTTGAGGCTGCCAAGACTCTTGCGCTTTTTGTTATTGAATACCTGGGCAAAGTCGAGTGTCCCATTGGTGAAGGTGTATTCATATTCCGTGCGCAGTCTGTCATGGTAGAGCCAGATCAGGACAGCAATCGCCGCCTGAATCAGTCCGAACACCAGAGAGAACCAGTCAAACTGACCGGATGCAATCAGGGTGATGCTGCTGGAGATGAACATCATGCCGATGAGGGCTGCAAACACCATGATGACCAGGGAAAGGTAATAGAGAACCTCATCCAGACCCCGTTTTCTCTTGACGACAACTTCCTCCAGAAAATGATCCATGGTACATACCTCCTTTATGCATACCAGAAAAATAGGTTCCTGAACCGGGATAGAAAAACGTTTATGCCAGCAGCAGCCAGGCGACTGCCACCAGAAGACCTACAATAAATCCGATAAAAACTTCAAACGGCGTGTGCCCGACAATCTCCTTCAGTTCCCTGTCTGAAATAGGCCGCCCCTCGAAGATTGCATCCGAAAGAATCTTGTTGAGCACGGCACCCTGCCGGCCTGTTTCTCTGCGCACGCCCGCAGCATCATACATGACGATGGATGCAAACACACAGCACATGGCAAGCAGCGGACTGCTCAGCCCCATCGTGGCTCCCACCATGATGGTCAGACTCACCACCATGGCCGTATGGCTGGAGGGCATGCCACCGGACTCCCAGAACCGCCTGAAGTCAATCCGGTGCGTCACAATTGCTGTGATGGGAATCTTTAATGCCTGGGCGACAAACCAGGCAGAAAACGGGCACCACAGACACCGGTTGGAAAAGAGTTCCATCATCCAGTCCATATTGAAACCTTCCTTCAGGGCAATGTCAAAATTCCGAAAAAGCTGCTCGTATGATTTCGTCAGGACTGTCTGTTCAGAAGCCGGAGGGCAAAGTCCACAAAGAACTGTCCACTCTCCCCCATCCCTGCTGCATTGTAAATGGCCTTGTCCGTGACCTGTTTTATATCTTTCTTTGTCTGCTCAATGCCTCTGAGAGAAACCCATGTCTGCTTGCCCATGACGGCATCCATACCTGTCTTCTTGCCGAGCTTCTTCTCGTCTCCGATGACATCCAGAAGATCGTCCATCTGCTGGAACGCAAGCCCCAGGTGGCGCCCATATTCCAGCGCAGAGATTGCCATCTCATCTGCACGATGACCGCTGAGCAGCATACCGGCTTCCATCCCTGCCATGATCAGATCTGCAGTCTTATGCATGTGAATCCTCATGACATTCTTCTCTGTCACGGGCTGACCTTCCAATGTGATGTCATATACCTGACCCTTGATCATACCGGCAGCGCCGCTTCTGTGCAGAATCGCATGGGCAGCCTCTGCGCCTCGAAAATCCTGCCTTTCCACTGCTTCCAGGAGCATAAGCTCCGCTGCAGAATTGAGCAGTGCATCTCCTGCCAGCGTAGCCATTCCGGCTCCATAGACAACATGGTTGGTTGGTCGGCCTCTGCGTTCATCATCATCGTCCATGCAGGGAAGATCATCGTGAATCAGGCTGTAGGCATGGATCATCTCCAGGGCGCACGCATACGGTATAGCCTCCTCAGGATCCCTTCCGCCTGCCTCACAGGATGCAAGCAGCAGGACGGGCCGGAGCCGTTTACCTTCTGCAAGATAGGAGTACAGCATCGCTTCCTGCAGTTTTTCCGGAATCGAGTGGATCCGAAGAAGCTGGGATTCCAAAGACCGGTCGACCATGTCTCTGTAGGCCGAAATTTCCCGCATGATATCACCTCAGACAAGATCAGTTTTGTTATTCAACGCCTGTCAGAACGGCAACACTTCCGAGATTGCAGAACTCTTCATGTCATCCGAAGCATGAAGCTGCAGTCCATCCCATACTTCTTCCTTCGGGCCATTTGGTGTCTCCCGGATGACGGTCAGACGCTGCTTCGCCTTGCTGAGTTCATCCTCAAGGCTCTGCAAAAGTTTCATCCCGGCCTCGTACTGCTTCATGGAATCTTCCAGCCCCAGGTTTTCCCCCTCCAGAGCCTGTGCGATCGCTTCCACCTTCTGCATTTTTTCTTCAAATGTCATCGCTTTCATGCTTGATGCCTCTTTCTTCAATCATGCGCCGGACACAGGCAGCGTCTGCGCATCCACCTGGCCATCTGCAAAATGGATCGTCACGAGGCCCCTCGCCTCAGTACTGCTTGTCAGCACATGTCCTTCAGGGTCTGTCACCATCGCATAACCGCGCCTGAGCACACTGCCCGGGTTCATCGCATCAATCCTGGCGGTAAGGCCGGAGAGCTTTACCTGACATGTCTGCACAATGCGGTCGATCTTTGATATCATCTGATTCTGATACACGATCAGTGCCTTTTCCATCCCGGCAATCTTCGCATCCGGGGCATTCTTCGAGAGATGCGAGGAAACGTTCTTGAGGGACTGTGCAGATGAATCCACCTTTTCCCGTGCCAGCTTCTCCAGATGGTTCTCCCGTTCAGCAAGCTCCATCTGCAGCGTATCAAAGCGGCGTGCCATGACAGCATGAAGCTTATTTTCCAGAAGCTGCACCTGCTGAAGATGCAGTTCCAGGACATGGGATGGCGCCCTGTCAGACAGTCGCTGCCGAATGTCTGCCAACTGAAGGCTCTTTAATGTCAGCAACTGCTGCTGAGTCTTATACATTTCACTTTGCAGCGCGTGAAGCTTCCCGAGAAGAAGGCTTCTGTCCTGTATAGCCAGCTCTGCCGCGTTACTCGGTGTTGAAGCGCTCATGTCCGCCACATCATCTGCAATCGTATGATCCGGCTGATGGCCGATGGCCGTGATGACAGGCACAGGACTGGCTGCTATCGCCCTGGCCACACGCTCGTCATTGAAACACCACAGATCCTCGAGGCTCCCACCTCCGCGCCCTGTGATGATCAGGTCCACGTCCGGAAGATGTGCTGCCGTCTGAAGTCCGCGCACAATCTGGGGCACAGCCGCATCGCCCTGAACCGGAATTGGTACCACACAGATTGGAATCATGGGATTTCGCTCCCGGGCGATCTTGCACACATCGTGCACAACCTCCCCGGAAAGGCTCGTGACAAGCGCGATTTTTCTGGGATAAAAAGGGATCGGCCGCTTTCTTTCCTGATCGAACAGCCCTTCCGATTGAAGCTTCCGCTTCAGCTGTTCATACTCCAGCCACAGAAGCCCCAGCCCGCTGGTCTCCATACTGTCTGCCACAAAGGAAACCCTGCCGCCGGCTTCGTAGAAGCTGACTTTTCCCCGCAGGGTAATCTGTGCCCCGTTCCTGGGCGCCTGATAACCTCTTGCACGGACGGTGGATGACCAGATGCAGCACGGAATGCAGGTACCATTCTCGTCTTTCAGATCAAAATACCAGTGACCGCTGGACGCCGGCCGAAAGCCGGAAACCTGCCCGCGCACACGGAGCGACTGAAGAGATGGCTGGGAAAGAAACAGCGAGATCATTCTGTTCAGTTCCGTGACGGACAGGATTTTTATGGGCTGCTCCTCCGTTCCTCTGCCTGAAACCTCATACCTCATGCAGTGACCTCTCTGCCGCTTCCACCGTGTTCATGAGAAGTTCCGCAATCGTCATGGGACCTGCACCGCCCGGCACCGGTGAGAGATATCCGGCAACCTTTGAAACGCTCTCATGTTCGATATCCCCTGTCACTTTCCCATCGACTCTTGCAATGCCTGCGTCAATCACCACGGCACCCGGTTTGACCATGTCACCTTGAATCAGATGCGCACGGCCTGTGGCTGCCACGAGGATATCCGCCTGTCTGGTAAAGGCGGCAAGGTCGGGAGTCTTACTGTGGCAGATGGTCACGGTACAGTTTTTCTCCAGCAGCATCATCGCTACAGGTTTACCCACAATGCTGGATCTTCCGACCACGACAGCGTGCTTTCCTTCCAGGGAAACACCACTCATGGCAATCAGATCCATGATTCCCTTGGGTGTGCAGCTTCGGATGCCTTCCTGTCCGTTCATCAGACGTCCGGCATTTTCGTTGGAAAAGCCGTCCACATCTTTGTCGGGCGGAATGCAGGCCATCGCTCGATCCGCGTCAAGCTGCTTTGGCAGGGGCAGCTGCAAAAGAATTCCGTGAATCTTCGGATCTGCAGAAAGCTGATGGAGCTCTTCTTCCAGCGTTTCCTGAGAAATGTTCTCATCAAGGTATACAGCCACGGAATGCATGCCTGCATTTTCACAGGCACGGTTCTTGTTGCGCACATAGATTTCTGAAGCAGGATCGTGTCCCACCAGGACCACCGCAAGACCCGGTGTAATGCCTTTCTCTTTTAGTATCGCCGTCCGCCTGGCTGCTTCTTCTTTGAGTTCAGTGGAGCGTGTTTTGCCATCCAGCAATTTGGCACTCATGGCTGTTTTCCTCCCCCGGGATCATCTCACGGCTTCATGCATGAGGCCTTTCAAAAGCCCTTTAGCACATACTGCCTTGCAATCATCGCCTGTCCGACCGCATTGTCACTGGAATACTCCGGATGACCGAAGTAGAGTCTCACATACTTATTCAGCTTCTTCACCCGCTCCTCCAGAAGGGATCTGAGAAGAATGGACGAAGACACACCACCGCACAGGAGCACATCCCCTGTGCCGCTCTTTCGCTCAGCTTCATCGATCATGCAGGCAAAGGTTCTGGCAAGAAGATCATATATTTCCGCTGCAACATCTTCTTTGGGCTCCCCGCCCCGGATCCATGAGAGGATCTGTGTTTCCGCGCCGGAAAAATGGCATATCTCTCCCCTGCTCTGATCCCTTCTTCCCACCGAGATGCCAAGCCGCTGCTTTGCGTGCCCCCGTAAAGCCAGCTTTTCCAGGTTCGGTCCTGCAGGGAACGGGAGGCCCATGGCAACACCTGCCCGGTCCACAAGCTGCCCTGCATGCAGATCGCCTGTATGTGCCACGAGCGTCAGCACATCATCTTTCATCTGCAGAAGCTCTGTGGTGCCGCCGGAAATGTGAAATGTCAGAAAGTCCTTTGATGTAAGACCACTGTCAATTCTGGCTGCCGCGATATGTCCCCGCTGATGTGTAGACGAAAAGGAAGGGACACCGAGCACGCTTGCAATCGCGCGGGCTTGAGCGTCCCCTACCTGAAATACAGGCATATAGGAATCTTCCTCATCGCGTGGCCGGCTGGATGCACAGACACCTGCGATCTTTTTTCCTCTGATGTCCTGTCCCATCTGTTCCACCAGCCTCGGCAACTGCCTGACGTGATGAAATACAGCTTCGGACTGTCTCAGTCCACGCTCGCCTGCAGGCACAGGCAGAAGTTTCCGGTAATTACCGATGACCTTCCCATCCAGACTCACGGCACTGCAGCTGGTTGTGTAGCAGCTGGTATCAAAGCCGAGGACAATTTCTTGCTGATCATACATCATGGATTTTCAACATTCTTTTCGCTTGCCTTTTCTTCTTCGGGCTTCGCATTTTCACTGGATCGGGCAGGATGAATGGATCGGGAGATAGACCCCAGAACACCGTTGATAAACCTGCCCGTTTCATCTTCACCGTATGTTTTTGCCAGATTGACACATGCATTGATGATCGCTCCGTCCGGCGAGTCCGGATCATGCCGGTTCATCTCCCACGTCCCAATCCTGAGAATGATCAGGTCAACCTTCGGCAGTCTTTCCAGCGTCCAGTGCTTCAGAAAGGGTTCGATCTGTCTGTCCAGTTCATCTAAATGATTCAGAACGCCTTCTACCGTTGCTTCAATCCACTCTTTTTCTTTGCGGCTGGGTGCATGATGATCGAGTGAATATATGCCTTCTGATCGAAATTCATCATAGATCATTTCGAGTGTTTCATCGCCGCCCTCGCTGCCGCTGAGCTGCTCGTATACCACCTGCATCGCTGCAATTCTTGCCGTTGATCTAGACATTCCTTTTCTCCATCTCTAGGCCATGCCTTATCTGTATGATCGGGACTGCAATCAGCCATTATATGGTGACATCATGCATTCCACCAGGAGCTGCTGTTGCCCCTGTCCGCATCTTCATCCCTGAAACCATCGGAAGACTCTTCCTCATCATCAGTTTCTGCGGCGGAGGACTCGAAATCATCTTCCTGCACATCCTCAGCCTGGTCATCCTCATCCGTCTCGTCTGCCTGATCCGAGGAATCGATGCTGTCAGATGCTTCTGTGTCGTCCACTTCGTCCTCTGCATCTTCCAGGTCTACGTCCACATCATCTGTGGTCATGTGATCAACACTATTATTCTCGTCCGTGTCTTCTGCATTCTGTTCATCCTCATCTGAGGCTGCTTCAGAGGCCGGCTGGAGCGGGACCATCATTTCCACATCCGGGTGCGAAAAGAGACGCTGATGCAGCGGTTTTTCGTCCTCCTCGGTATCACCAGACACGTTTTCTGTCTGCATAGCCTGCGTTTTGGGCAGCATGGTAGAAGGATCCGGCATGGTATATGCACCAGCGGGCATGCCGTTTTTCGGATCATTCGATTCATGGACCTTCACATTGACATCAGCTACATCCACGCCGGAGCATGCCTGCACATACTCTCTGATCTGCTTCTGAATGCTGTTCACAGTCAGAGGAATATTGATCCCGCTGATCAAGTTGGCATCCAGCTCGATGACAAGACCGTTACGGTCATTGTACATTGACACATTGGTGACATCGAGTTCCTCATGTGTATCAATGCATTTCTGTACAAGGCTCCCCATGGCCTCCATGGAAATGTACATTTCGCCACCCTCGGCGCTCTGTGCAATAAAGCCCCGTGGTGTTTTCTTGGCAAAGGCAAGACAGATGCAGGCGACACCCACCGCAACACAAAGAATGATCAGGAACGCAGATATCACCACAGAAAGGGCAGATCTTTGCGTCAGTATGCCATGCAGTCCTTCGGTGACAGGGATATTAAAGCCCATCTCAGCGACCATGGATGCTGCGAGACAAAGCGACAGAACTCCGGCTACTGCAACAAGCAGTCTGCGTTTTACTCCAAATTTCACGGTACAGTACACCTCCGAAACATTCAGGCAGAAAAATGCCCTTTCAGGTCATGCAACAATGACTGATCATTATCTGTGAAAA
This sequence comes from Clostridia bacterium, assembly GCA_017460395.1. Classification (GTDB taxonomy): domain Bacteria; phylum Bacillota; class Clostridia; order Christensenellales; family Aristaeellaceae; genus UBA2943. Next base: position 76,654 of record JAFUBA010000013.1, read on the forward strand.
CAGGAATCGCGGCACATACCAGGAGTCAAAGCAAAATCTGTCAGGGATTTCTGTGACCTCCAGTATATGCCGCGTCGCGTTTCTGCTCTATATACCCGCGATCATAAGGAGCATGTCAGAACATCCTCGCGATCGGAAAAAGCTGGAAATGCAGGAACAACATCAACTTATTCTGCATCCTGCTCTTCCTGCTTGGCATCTTGGGCGTCTTCAGCATGATCGTTCAGATCCTCAGATGCTTCTTCCTCGTCCGTGTCATCATCCACAAGCTCCACTGCCTTCTGGGCAGACTCATCGCCCTGGCCTTCCGTCAGTGATTCGGCCTTCTTCGCGCCACTTGCCAGAGCGGTATTCTCTTTTTCAAAGCTCACGCCCTGCACATGCACATCCACACGGACCACGTGGAGTCCGGTCATGTTCTCAATTGCCTTGCGGACATTTTCCTGGACATCCATTGCCACTTTCTGGATGGGCCTGTCATACTCTACGACCACATACAGATCAATGGACACTTCCTCCGGCCCGAGTTCGATCTTAATGCCCTTGGAATTGCCGGCATTTTTGCGGCTGAACATGCCACCAGAGGAATTGCTCATACCCGCAATGCCTTCCACCTCGTTGATGGCGGCTCCGGTGATGATGCTGATCACTTCAGGTGCATAGGTAATGGAGCTGTTCTGCTCCACTTCCTCCTCTATATTGACAGGAAGAATATCCTTCTTGCTGGCCATTTCTGTCCACCTCCAGAATTCATTTTCAAAACTGCTTCTCTGCACATGCCCGTGTTCCCGCGTCTGTGAGAACAGGCTTTCTGCAAGGTACCGTCAGAGACACTTGCTGCCATATGCATGTTGTATGGTGCCTCTAAAGAGCATTGAAACCATACCCCAGGCCATTATACACAGGCCTTTCCCGGCAGGCAAGGCCTGTGTATGGAACATGGGCCAGGGAGGTCACGCAGTACCGCAAAAAGATGATTATTCGTCCTTTTCGTCCTTTACCACGCAAATGTGCAGTTCGTCCAGCTGTTTCTGTTCCACGTAACCTGGGGCGCCCATCATAAGGTCCTGGGCATTTTTATTCATAGGGAACGGAATCACCTCACGAATTGTCTCGGCACCAGCCAGCAGCATCACCATACGATCCACGCCGGGGGCAATGCCTGCATGCGGCGGGGCACCGTAGCAGAAAGCATTGTACATGGCCGGGAACTTGGCCTTCACATCTTCCTCACCCAGTCGGACAAGTTTAAAGGCTTCAATCATGATTTCTGGATCATGGTTACGCACAGCACCCGAGGAGAGTTCCACCCCGTTGCAGACCAGGTCGTACTGGAAGGCCGTGATGGACAGCGGATCCACCTCTCCGCTGGCCGCTTTTTTCAGTATATCCAGACCGCCATTGGGCATGGAGAAGGGATTGTGGCAGAACTCCAGCTCGCCGGATTCCTCCCCGATCTCATACATCGGGAAATCGACAATCCAGCAGAAAGCATACTGCTCCTTGTCCATGTGGTTCGGACAAAGCGCACCCAACTGACGGATCAGGACACCTGCGGTCTTCTGAGCCTGTCCCTTCGGGCCGGCGCTCAGACCGACAAACGTATTGGGCTTCAGCTGAAGCGCCTCCACCACCTGATCCTTTACGGGCTGGATGAACTTGGCAATGCCGCCCACAATCTCGCCCTTCTCATCCATTCTGAACCAGTAGGGCTTCTGACCAGCCACAACCTCCACATCGGCACAGAGCTTGTCGATCTGTTTGCGGGTACAGGTCATGTCAGACACAGGCACCGCCTTGATGACAGTCTGCTCACCCTCAAAGGGACCAAATCCAATGCCTTTCAGAAGTTCCGTGGCATCCTGGCAGGTAAGGTCAATGCGCAGGTCCGGTTTATCTGTACCATATTTCTCCATGGCTTCCAGATATGGGATTCTGGCAAATGGCGCTGCGCTTGCCCGGTTGTAGGTACCATACTTTGCGAAGATGGGCGGCAGCACATCCTCCAGGATTTCGAACACGTCCTCCTGGGAGGCAAAAGCCATCTCCATGTCCAACTGATAGAATTCACCCGGGCTCCTGTCGCCACGCGCATCCTCATCGCGGAAGCATGGGGCAATCTGGAAATAGCGGTCAAATCCGGAAGTCATGAGGAGCTGCTTGAACTGTTGGGGTGCCTGGGGCAGGGCATAGAACTGTCCCGGATGCTTTCTTGCAGGCACCAGATAGTCTCTTGCACCTTCGGGGCTGGAGGCTGTGAGAATGGGCGTGGTGATCTCAAGAAAGTCATGATTCATCATGGCCTGCCTGAGCTCTGCCACCACCTTGCAGCGCATGATGATGTTCTTTTTCACATCAGGACTGCGAAGATCCAGATATCTGTACTTAAGCCTGAGGTTCTCATCTGCATCCTTTGACCTGGTCACCTGGAAAGGCAACTCGTTGTAGCGACACTTGCCGAGCACTTCAATGCTCTCTGGCACCACTTCGATATCGCCGGTGGGCAGATTCGGATTCTTGCTCGTCCTCTCCCGGACAGTGCCCTTCACGCTGATGGTCGATTCCTTGTTCAGAGCACGGATCTGGGCCATCTGTTCTTCCGTCTCAATGACCAGCTGCGTTGTGCCGTAGAAGTCCCTGAGGATGACAAAGGCCAGTGAGGTACCCACCTCACGCACGTTTTCCATCCATCCGGACAGCTGAACCTGTTTTCCTGCGTCCTCCAGTCGAAGTTCTCCGCAGGTATGTGTCCGATTCTGCATCTGAAATCAATTCCTTCCTAAATAATCATCAAATTCAATGAATTCCTGAATCAAAACCAGGGCCGATTGCAGTCAATCTTTGACATGGCCGGACTCCGCGCATCCCGTCTTCGTTCAGGATGCACATGCTTCATTCAAGTCCCTCGAGACGGCGAACGGCATCTGCAGCCTCACCCACAGGCACTGTGACCTCCTCGCGGTTTTCCATGTTGCGCAGTTTTACCACGCCCTGGCTGACTTCATCGTCGCCCAGCGTTGCCGTAACCCGAGCACCTGTCTTGTTGGCATACTTGAACTGTGCCTTCAGACTTCGAGCGCAATGATCCATGTCGGCCTTCAGGCCCTTTTGGCGAAGGTCCTGAACAAGTCTGAATGCATCCATTCTGTGTGCGCCCATATAGGTTACAAACACATCGTACAGTGTAGGTTCCGGAATCTCAATTCCTTCCATGTCAAGGAGCATCAGGACGCGCTCAATGCCCATGCCAAATCCGACTGCGGGGATTTCAGGTCCGCCCAGTTGCTCCACCAGGTGATCGTACCGTCCGCCGCCGCAGACAGTCAGAGGACCGTCCTTGGTATTGGTAATCAGTTCAAACACAGTTCTGGTGTAATAATCCAGTCCGCGGACAATCTTCGGATTAACCTGGAAGGGAATCCCCTCTGCCTTCAGGCACGCCTGAAGCTCCTCGAAATGTGCCTTGCAGTCATCATCCAGCCAGTCCAGGAGGCTCGGAGCGTTTTTTACCACCATCTGGCACTTTTCCTTTTTGCAGTCCAGGGCTCTGAGCGGATTGCGGTCCATCCTCGCCCTGCAGTCTTCGCACAGTTCCCCTTCATGCTCGTGAAGAAAAGATTTCAGCGCTTCATTGTACTTCCCGCGGCACGCAGGGCAGCCGATGGAGTTGATGTTGACACTGAGGTTTTTTACACCCAGATCCTTCAAAAGATGATATGCCAGCAGAATCAGTTCCGCATCTGCCGTGGCTTCCTTTGCGCCGAAACATTCCATGCCAAACTGATGATGCTCACGGAGTCGGCCATTCTGCGGCGCTTCATACCGGAAAACCGGTGCTGCAAGATAGTACATCTTGCAGGGCAGCGGTTCTGCATAGAGGTTGCTCTCCAGAAAAGCACGGACTGCGCCTGCAGTTCCCTCCGGCTTCAGTGTGATCGACCGGTCGCCCTTGTCCTTAAAGGTGTACATTTCCTTGGTGACGATATCTGTGGTGTCACCAACGCCCCTCAAGAACAGTTCCGTATGCTCGAACACCGGCGTTCTGACTTCCCTGAATCCGGCCTCCGCGGCTGCCTTGCGCATTTTGCTCTCCAGATACTGCCATTTATAGCTTCCGCCCGGCAGTACGTCCTTTGTCCCCCTGGGTGCCTGTGTCAGCATGTGTCCTTCTCCTCCAGAAATCGCATTCTTTGTATCAGGCACAGCATCATGAAAAATCCCCATGCAGGAAATCCTGCATGGGGCGATGATCTCGCTGTGCCACCCGTGCTTTACGGACCTGAGTCCGCCTTTCTTTCTCTGATAACGCGAAGAAAGCGTCCGGTTCTCACCGGAAAGCTCAGGGCTGTCCATTTCTCCTTTGCAACGGAAGCTCTCAGCATCTGTCTTCCTCTCTGTCAGTTGCAGGCAAAAGAAATCTTTCCCTTCAAAGCCGCTTCATTCTATCATCCGACCATCAGAAAGTCAAATTCAGACATTTTCATTTCAGTCTCATCCATGCATACCTCGATCGAATATTCCCTTCAATGACATGCAAAGGGCAGCACATAAAACCCACAGGGTGTAGTTCAAAATCTAGGGTATTTACCGGGTGATTTTAGCATGCTATAATGCATACCGAGGAGGCGCTCGCCCAATGCGCGAGTGAAAATGTGTTATGGCAAAAAGTTTACTGGAACAAGAGATCAAATCTGAGATA
>JAFUBA010000096.1 GCA_017460395.1 Clostridia bacterium
GCGGTGATAGTCGTTGTTCACTGCCTTTTTCTCCTTGATATCCACAAAGGTCGGCGTGGTGGCCCGTCCCCTGTAGTCGGGGTTTGCGTTGGCGTAGAATTCCGACAGGAAATATGCGCCCGTGGCGGCATCCTGGTGGTTTGGCTGATTGCCGAAGCCGTGGCCGTAGACGTTGGTTTCACCGCTGTGGGTGGTTCTGGTGTCCCCGATGACATTCTCAAGCCCCAGCAGGTCGCGGGCGATCACCGGACGGTTGGACCAGTTGCAGCCCTCGGCCCAGTAGATGGCATACCGCCCGGCCTCTGCCTTGAGCGTGCCGGGGGCACTGCCGAAGGGCTGTATGAAGGAGTTGGGCTGGCGGACAAAGGCGCCGCGCGCATCCAGCTCATTGAGCGTCTCCTTGGGACGCGGGATGGCGTGGACCTGTTTTGCGTGCTCCTCGGCCTCAGCGTCAGTATATCCGGGGATGGAAGGGAAACCGTTCAGTCCCGAACGGGTGGGGATACGGGCATTCAGATCGCATGCATTAGCCATAAAGAGTTCTCCTTTCAGATATTGAGAATATTTTATATATCTAAAATAAACAAAATAGTGAAACTAATTTCAGGAGGAATGACGGGACTTACTTTGGAAACCGGACAGAGTTCTTGTTGCGGACCCTGTTCAGGTTGACACCGGCTTCCTGGCGGACGTCGCAGAAAAAGCAGTTCGGGTCATTCTTCCCGTAGTCGTTCTCCAGCAGTTCCTTCCATCTGTGGCAGGCAACGGTGTGACCGGGGGAGACGGTCTCCTGCACGGGAATGTGACTGAAGCATGCCGGCGTGGCGTATGGGCATCTCGGTGCGAACGAGCAGCCCTGTGCCCTGCCGATGGGACTTGGCACATCCCCCTGGAGAATGGAGTTTTCACACACTTCCCTGTCCTGCACCTGAGGCTCCGGGATAGCTGAGAGGAGGGCACGGGTATAGGGGTGGACGGCGGAGGAATAGAGCTCTTCTGCTTCCGCGCTCTCCACAATCCGGCCAAGATACATGACGGCCACCCGGTCGGAAATGTACCGGACCATGGACAGGTCATGTGCAATAAACAGGCTTGTGATGTTCAGCTGCTTCTGAAGGGACCTGAGCAGATTGACGATCTGTGCCTGAATGGACACATCCAGGGCGGATATGGGCTCATCGCACACAAGAAAGCTGGGATTGACCGCCAAAGCTCTTGCGATGCCGGCGCGCTGCCGCTGGCCGCCGGAAAATTCATAGGGGAAGCGGCTTGCGTGCTCTCGGTTCAGTCCGACCTGCTCAAGGAGCTCATGCATGCGGTCCGTGATTTCAGCTTCTGAACCCATGCGGTGAATTCGCATGCCTTCCTTGATAATGTCCCCGATGGTCATCCTCGGATTCAGGGAGGCATATGGGTCCTGAAAAATCATCTGGACCTTTCGCGTGTAGTTCTTGCTCTCCTGACCCCGCAGGCGGTGAATATCCTGCCCCTCAAAGCGCACACTGCCGCCATCCGGCTGGAGAAGGCGCACGATCACGCGGCCGCAGGTGGTTTTGCCGCATCCGCTCTCCCCCACCAGCCCAAAGGTTTCGCCGCGGCGGATGGAAAAGGAGACGTCATCGAGGGCATAGAGTTTTTCGGCTCCGCTTCCGAAGGTTTTGGTCAGGTTCTGTACCTGAACCAGGATATCCTCGCCGCTGTGTGCATCATATACCTCAGGCATCTGCATCCCCCTTTCTCCATCTGCGCAGCTCCTGCGGGCAGTCAGGATCAAGCAGCCAGCACCGGCTGGCGTGGCCCTCCTCCACCGCGTACTCCTCCGGCAGATGATCCTTGCATACCCGCATGGCGCAGGGACAGCGGTCTGCAAAGGGACAGCCGGCAGGCGGGCTGACCAGGTCCGGCGGGGTGCCCTCGATCATGGCGAGGGATTTCTGCCTGTCCATGGTTCTGGTGGGGACAGCCTTCAGAAGCGCTTCGGTATAGGGGTGATGGCTGTTTTCGAAGATCTGGCGTGTGGTGCCGCGCTCGACAATCATACCGCCGTACATGACGGATACATGACTGGCAAAGTTGGCCACCACGCCCATGTCATGGGTGATCAGGAGAATCGAGGAGGCGCGTGACGCCTGAATGGAGCGCATCAGGTCCAGGATCTGCGCCTGGACGGTCACGTCCAGGGCGGTGGTCGGTTCGTCTGCGATGAGCAGCCCGGGATGGCAGGCCATGGCGATGGCGATCATGATGCGCTGGCGCTGTCCTCCGGAAAACTCGTGCGGGTACTGCCGGACGCGTTTCTCGGGGTTGGGCAGACGGACCTCGCGCAGAAGCTGTTCTGCCTGTTTGAGTGCATCCTGGCGTGTGAGCGTTTTTCTTCCCCTGGCATCTGTCTCTGCGTGCTGCAGAAGGACCTCTGCAATCTGGTCCCCGACGGTCATGGTGGGATTGAGGGAGGTCATGGGATCCTGGAAGATCATGCCGATCTTCTGTCCGCGGACCTTCTGCATTTCTTTGTCTGAGAGGCGAAGAAGGTCGA
>JAFUBA010000097.1 GCA_017460395.1 Clostridia bacterium
ACGAGACAGGGCTGACACTTGCGTCAGAAACGGCATAGGGGCCTGTTTGCTATATGGACGGCCTCCTTTTAGAGTGCCATTTTTTCAAAATGGTGCCTGGTAGAGCCGTGAACAGTAACTAATGGACGGACACGCTCTGGTCGTTATGGATTTCTTGTTTGACAACGGTTTCGTATTTCATTATAATAGCCATGCTTTTGGGGGTCGCAAATTCTGCTTCGGCAGTTTTTGCGCCTTCTTTTTTTCATATTTGGGAATGATCTGCTCATGGGGTTCCTGGTTACAGACATTGGCGTCACACCTCCCATGGCCGCCATTATATAGAGCAACCTACTGCCAGTAAAGAGAGCAATTTTCTGCCATTATAATTTAGCCGTAACATGATGGCGAAGGAGAATTGATTGCTACTGGCAGTGGATTTCTCATGTTCGATAATATAACCCTCGTAACGAATTATCATGTCATTGAGGATGCTTCAATTATTATTGCTGACAGTGACGATGGGTATGAGTACTTTGTTACGAAAGTTTTGATCGCAGATGAAGAGAAAGACATTGCTATTCTTCAGTTTATGACACCGACAATAATGAAGCCACTGGACTATTCATTAGAACCTATCAAAAGAGGCAGCAGCGTAGTCGCAATAGGTAGTCCGATCAGTTTGAAAAATACTGTTTCTCTTGGCAATGTGAGTTCAGTCTATAATCTTGATGGGACTGACCTTATTCAGTTTACAGCCCCTATTTCTCATGGGAGCAGCGGTGGTGCATTGCTTAACGATGAAGGCAAAGTGATTGGTGTAACCAGCAGCTTCTATGTTGATGGGCAGAATATCAACCTAGCAGTTAACATTTCAGAAGTGGTTTCACTGTATGATAAATGGGACGGGGACACACGCTACCAAATAGAAGATTACAGGCAAGCCATCTATATACCACCTACACCGACTCCCTCACCTTCTCCCAGCCCATCCCCATCTCCGACAGCCAGTCCTACACCTAAGCCAACACCTACACCGACCATGACTCCGCCACCAACTCCAACGCCCACCCCAACGCCAAGCCCTTCACCCACTCCAACTGCTAGTCCAACACCTACTCCGAGTGCAACACCAACACCGACCCCTTCACCAACACCTACCCCAACACCAGTTCCGACGCCTACTCCAACTGTGCCGCGAATAAACCACTCTTCTGATTCATCCTTCACCATAGACCTTGGCTATGAAGAACTTGAATTGTTCTCCCACAGTGGTATAAGCATACGCCCGAATATTGTTCCAAGGAATGATGAAGCTCCAAGAACGGACAATTACACTTGGAAATCTTCAGATGAAAACGTTGCGACCGTGAACAATTATGGGTATATATCAGCCATAAAAAGTGGTGATGCCATCATCACTTGTACCTCACAAAAGGATCCTACAGTCAGCACGTTACTGTTTGTCCGTGTGGTTGATCCGGTCACAAAGCTGACTATTACCTCAGATAAAGACGTATTGTTGTTAGGCGCTCCATCTGATACAGGGAAGGGAAAGAAATCAACAACGACGCTTAAGGTGGACATTGAACCGGCTTCCGCACCTTATCGTGATGTGACATGGAGCTCAAGCAACCCACAGGTTGCAACTGTTGATGAAAAAGGCGTTGTAAAAGGATTAACACCGGGCAATGTAACAATTACTGCGATCTCTGTCGAACCTTCGGATCAGCCCAGAAGAGCCTATTACCAACTATCGGTTCAGGCGGCGGTAAGTAAAATATCAGATGGGAATAAGCCGGGTACTGTCGAAGTAGGAAAATCAGTGTATCTGAAGCCGACTATTGAGCCAGAAAACGCATCGAACAAAAAGCTATTGTGGAGATCATCCAGTCCAGGGATAGCAACCGTAAGTGATTATGGGCAAGTTCAAGGTGTCAAAGCGGGCACCTGTACGATTACCTGTTCTGCAGCTGACGGAGGAGGAGCAAAGCTATCATATACTGTTCAGGTTATCCAACCTATTACAAAATTGGAGCGAAAAGTTGAGTCGTATCGCTTGAAAGTCAATGAAAAGAAGAACTTGTCCATGTTCTATAGTATCTCCCCAAGCAACGCAACACAGAAGACAATGAAGTGGACTGTAAAGAACGAAGCAGGCAAGGATGCGCATATTGCTACAGGTATATTCTCCCTATATGGAGGAGACTATTATATTAATGGTTCGGACATTACATTTTATGCGCCTGGAAAGTACACACTTTCTGGAACTACTACCGATGGAACAAATAAAACGATTTCAGTAACGCTTTATGTAGAACCAGCGAACAGAGCTACGCTTTACTTTCAAGAAAATCATGCTTATGCAAATTGGAACAGTCTTAGTAATGATATTTTGAGCGTACGATTTCAAGTGACGAATCATACATATGGACGCACTGTTAAAGCTTTTGAACTTTATGTATATGCTACCAATGCGTGGGGAACGAATATTTATGGAAATTCCGTCTACTACGAGACAACAAACAGAACGGTAGCTCCAGGGAGCACAGTATACTCAGACTACATCAATATTCCGAATCGCAGTCAAATTTATACAATTTATTGCGGAATTCATAAAATATTGTATGAAGATGGGACGTCGGTCACTCTTGATAATGTGGAATATACAACATGGACTTATACCAGATAATATGATTTGAATATTCGGCGGTAACCTTTCTTGGACACAACATCCATTTTTCTGCAGGTAATCCATTGCAGGAAACAGGATTCATTTTGAAATAAGACGCAGAAAGGGGAATGGTTATGAGAAAGATTCTGTTGGCCCTGCTGGCAGCTTTGCTGCTCGTGTGCTCCTGTGCCGTGGCAGAGAAGGCCTATCTGATCGCCGACAGCAACACGAGGGAGCTGACGAAGGATGAACTGTGGAAGTATGACCTGGAGTGCGTCAATTTCATCTATGATGAAATCCTGGCGCGCCATGGCTATGTCTTCAAGGCGGGAGAGAAGTTCGACAACTGGTTCAGGCTCTTTGGATGGTACACGCCAAACAGCAACCCGGATAACCAGGCGGCCTGCTACCCGAAGGTATCAAACCTTGAATGGCGCAACATCGGCACGTGCAAGGAAGTCATCAACGAGATGCAGGAGAGACACACCACCAATCCCGGCGGCCTGAGCAAGGAGGAGGTCATCACCGGGAAAAAGGGCGTGTCGCCCCAGGCCTTCGACGTCCTGCAGGGGTTTGAGTACGTGAATATCCCGCGTGGCCAGCTACTGCCGGTCTACTGGGGGCCGAGCGAGAGCTCCATGCGCGGCCTGGACGGCCGGGCCGCCGTGTCGACCAACGGAGAGATCTATGCGGCAGGCTGGGAGAGCGGTTTTCTGCTGATCATGTACCGGGTGGACCAGGGTGACTATAACGGCAGCGTGCACGTGGGTTATATCCACAACATGGATGGTGCTCCCAACTGCCAGAGGCTGAACTTTGCCTACACAAAGGCGAAGCTGACACGGAACGTCCAGCTGACCGACGATCCTGCCAAGACGTTTGTGACCATCGGGAACCTGAAGGCAGGGAGCGAGGTCACCTATCTCAGCACGTTCTACAACCGCTATGCCTGGGACTATGTGGAAGCGGACGTGAACGGCACCACGGTCAGAGGCTTCATTGAGAGCGGTGCCCTGGACAGTGACTATGTCGATATGCCCGCGGGCGTGGATTCCTACATCACATCCTCCGGTGCATCCTCTGGCACAACGCAGGGCTCGAGGACGATCGGCACGACCGTCAAACTGCAGACGGCGCCTCCGAAGACCTCCAATGGTGGCGAAAACTGGAATATCTCCCTGATCCAGGCCAGTGACAATGCGGTGCCGGGGCCCATCGTGATCGAGAAGATCGAGGATCCGGAGACGACGCTGGGCTTTGCCAGTCAGTCCTGCTACCGGGTGGTGTCGCCCGCGGGGTACATCATCCGGTACACGACGAAGGACGAGGACGGGACCGTGGAGCAGAATGCAGCCAATTTCTTCATCTACGTGGGCAATGGCCAGGACAGACTGATTCTGGAAAATGGCCAGCAGCGGTATGTGTACTCGATCGGCCTGAATTGAATCAAACGAGGCTCCCGGACATCCGGGAGCCTCGTTTGATTGATTGTTTCAGGGCCTCAGGCAGCACAGGGGAACCACGTAGACGCCATTATCCATTCTGTATGCAACCTTGTTTTTTGTCACTACCATGAGAAAGGCGGGTTTGCCGGTCCTTTCGGTATCAATATCTTCGGCAATGTTGATCAGATTCTTGCTTGCCTGAAGGATGTCTTTCTCACCACCTAGCTTTACTTCGATCAGGGCCCAGGAACCGTCGCGGAACTGGATGACCGCATCTGCTTCGCGCTTCTTCGAATCCCGGTATTTGTAAACATGAGCACCGAGCGTGTCAGCATATACTCTGAGATCATGGACCACAAGCGATTCGAAGAGCAACCCAAATGTTGTGATGTCTTTGAAAATCCCATCTGGTGTTATCCCGAGTGCTGCGGCGCCAATAGATGGATCCGTAAAGTGCCTTGTAGCTTTAGAACGGATGGCTGCCTTGCTTCTAAGATTAGGATTCCAAGCTGGGAGTTCTTCAACAACATATAAACGTCTCAACGCTTCAATGTATTTTGAAAACACATCCTTGTCAAATGTTTCGTCTCCCGTCAGACAGTCGTCTCGCAGAGTTTCTTCTGCTGCTGCAATGGAAACATTTCGTGCGTAGGAACGCATCAACTGTCGTGCCTTCTGTTCATCGTGTCGAAGCGGAATATCTTTGAGTGAAAATATATCATCCGTTACGACGACTTCATAATAATCGACAGCTTGTGCCAAAGCGATGTCTTTATCCTGGCGGATGGCAAGCGGCCAGCCACCCCGACAGACATAATACGCATAATCGTTTATGCCTTTCTGTGTCACTGAAGGCGTAAATACACCCTTTTTTAGGCCATCCAGAGATACCGCTCCGTTGCTGTCACCCGTCTCGTATAGGGACAGGGTTCTCATACGTTTTCTGATTATTCGTCCGTTTCCTGTATGTCGATGCCCTTTTTCTTCCGATACAGTCATCTCCTTGTCGGTAACACTGCCCGTCAGAATGTACTGTCCAAAGCTTCCTGCCTGATCCACTTCGTATTTAACCTGGTCCCAGATAAAAGCCACGTGTTGCCATTCATCAATCAAAATTGGCTTTGGGCCTTGATTGAGAAAGGCACTGGGAGAAATATCAGCCAGCTGAATGAAATTACTTCTCGATTCAAGCGGCATCAGATCGATCACAGTCCGCGCATATCTTTTTGCTGTGGTTGATTTACCGCACCATTTGGGGCCTACTACTACGACCGCACCTTTGCTCTTTAACGCGAAATCCAGCGTTTCATCAAAAAGCCGCTTTATGTATGTTTCTTCCATGAATGATAACACCTCCTGACACTGTCAAATTTATCCCAAATCGGAGAAAAAGTCAAATTCTGATCGGAGATTTGTGCTATTTTAAATCAGAAGTTTATAGTGATTTCAATCGGAAATTTGAAATAAATAAAATCGGAGAAATATGATATCATTGATCGGAAAAATAATAGAAAATTTATCGGAGAATTGTGAGACTGCTGATCGGAGAAATGTAAAAAGAAGTGCATGGAGCCCATGATGATCTGCAGTGTTGCAATCCTGGCGATGTAGGTTATACTGGCATCATAGGGCACCGGCAGGAAATCTGCGGGCGGATTGAAGACAGAGGGGATAAGCGACAGATGAGGGATGGCAGGACGGTGCGTAAGTTGCCCACCGAAGTGCGCGTGGGACGCGTGCTGAAAAACCTCGTGCGACCTGCGGCGGCACTTGAGCGGCGGGACGGATACAGGACGCTCAAAAACTATGTGACATGCGACTCGGATGGCCGGGTCCTGATTCTCTGCGGCTTTCCCGGCACGGGGAAGACGACGCTGATATGTCAGGCCATCGCAGATCTGGGGCCGGACGACTTTGACCGGACCGCCCTCGTTCGGATCCGGGCATACAATGAGATGGACGATGTCATTGAAAGCATGAGATGGCTGCAAAGAAACGACTACAGCATCGTGTTCCTCGACGATATCACTCTGACGCATGGTTTTGCCAATGGGGCATCCATCCTGTCTGACATCTGCGCATGTTCCGGCATGAAGGTCATCCTGTCCGGCGATGACCCGCTGGAGTTTCAACTGTGTGAACGCGATGAGCTCTACGACAGATGCATCATGCTCCACATGACCACGCTGCCGTACCGGGAATGGGAACGTGTACTCGGGACCCACGGCATCGACGCCTATATCCTCGGCGACAAGTGGCTAGGAGGGGAAAGCATGGGCGCCGATGCATATGTGGCCGCTGCCACGGACAGCATGCGGCATGCGCTGGAGCAATACCGCTTCGACGGGCATCTGCACCACCTGAAGGAGATCAGGGAGGAGGGCAGACTGTATCCTGCCATCCGCGGCGTACTGGAGGAGACCAACGGGAGATTTGCGTTTGATGTTCTGTCGAGGTTCGCGACGCAAAGACCCAAAGGCGGCGATCAGTTCGGGGCATGCCTGCGCGATGCACTGGCTAGATGGGAACGGTCCCGGCAGGAGACAGAGGTCACGGAGGAACAGAGACGGGAGATCAGAGAATGCCTGGATCTCGTGGATCTGACGGTGGACATACCGACGGAGTTCCTGCCGGCGTCAAACAGGAAACAGAGCAGGACCGTCGTCTCCCGCCCGGGCCTCAGGTACGCCCGGGCGGAGGAGATGATCTGCCGTCTCCTTGAGGACAAGCCGTTTAGGCGCTTTTCAGACGAGGAGCGGGAAGAGATGTGTGCGGCCATGCTGCAGGCGGTCTCGGCCAGGCTGATGGAGGACATCGCGCTCCTGGAGACCCAGACGGCAAGAAACATGGAAAAGGTCATCCGTTTGCAGTTTGCCGAGGGCGGCGAATTCGACATGGTTGTGGTCGATCAGGCCAGGATTGAGTGCGAGGTGTATACCATCCGGTACGCGGCGGAGCCCCTGCCCAGACATCTTCGTCATCTGGAAGACCAAAAAAATCTGGATGAAGCAGCCTTCCGCTACGGACGGATCCGAAGGAGGGCCCTCATCTATCTGGGGGAAAGCAGGTGGCACCAAAGCAGCATCGAGTACCTGAACGTGGAGGAATACCTGAGGAGTCTATGAAGACACATGGGGGGACCCGGAGACAAGCCCGGGCCCTTTTTGTCGTTGCTTCAGCCCGGGTGTGCATGGGTCCGGCGGGAGACAGATAAAAAATAAGCCAAAATGTACAATAAGGCCTTGACATCGCCTATATGTACATGATAAGCTCTTTTTGAACTTGTTCAAAAAGAGGGCGATCCATATGCCGAAAGTGCTGGAATGCTCCAGGGAGCAGATGCTGGAGCTTGCCAGGAAACGCTTCCTGGAATGCGGCTATGCGACCTTCACCGTCCGGGACCTGGCGAAGGACTGCGGCGTCTCGGTGGGAACGATCTACACATACTTCTCCAGCAAGGAGGCACTGCTCACCGAGGCGATGGTGGAGGAGTGGCGCAAGCTTATGCGCAAGGTGCAGGAGGCTGCATCAAAGTTTCCTGACAGGGATACGGGGTTCCGCTTTCTCTATGAGGAAATCTACTCCTTCAACGAGAAGTACCATGGGTTCTGCACGAGGCGGAACCGGAGCGAAAAGGAGTGCGAGGAAGGGGACGAGATGCACAGGGCGCAGCTGAGGCAGATCGCCTCGGCGGTCCGGCAGATCGCAGGGCTCACAGACGGGGAGGAGAACCTGTCCCTGTTCATTGCAGATGCCTTTCTTTCCAGCTGCAACCGGGGGATCCGCGATTACGGCGAACTTGCCCCCTTCATCCGCAGACTCTGTGAATAGCGGCATTTAAAAGGCGAAGGCCTTTTGAATCATATTTTTTAAGGAGGTTTCCCCATGAAGAAACTGCTTGCCCTGATCCTGGCTGCTGTCATGCTCCTGGCCGTGATGGCCCCCGCCCTGGCGGAGGAGAAAGTCACCCTGAAGATCTATGCGCAGTATGCCGATGACGACACCAAAGTGCCCTATGACTATGCCGTGGAAAAGCTGGCAGAAGCGTACCCGAACGTAGAGCTGGAACTGATCGTTCAGGCCCAGGACGACGGCGCAACCCTTCTGTCCCTGGCTGCTGCCAAGAACCTGCCTGATATCTTCCAGACGGGCGCCGGCATCATGCCCACCCTGCGTGCCAGCAACCAGATGATGGTCCTCAACGACGTGGCTGAGAAGACCGGCTTTGCCGATAAGGTCTTCGAGTCCGCCAAGGATTTCCTCTATGCTGACGACGGCAACATCTACGCCTTCCCCTATGCAGGCAACGAGTATGTGCTGTGGTTCATCAACAAGGCCATCTTCGCAGATGCCGGCCTGGAAGTGCCCACCACCTATGACGAGCTGCTCAACTGCATCGAAGTGTTCAAGAGCAAGGATATCGTGCCCCTGGCGCTGTTTGGCCAGGAAGGCTGGATCACCGCTGCCATGTATGACACCATTGCTACCCGCTTTAATGCCGGCGGCATCAAGGCCCTGGACCGCGGCGAAGCGAAGATCACCGATGAAGCCTATGTAGAAGCTGCCAAGGCTCTCTATGACCTGACCAAGGCAGGCCTGTTCCAGGCTTCCGTGACCTCCACCAACTATGACCAGGCCTCCGAACTGTTCCTGTCCGGCAAGGCCGCCATGTTCCTCAACGGCCAGTGGTACATTGAAGACGCCACCAAGGCCCTGGGCGACGACGTGTGCTGGATCGCCTATCCCGCCCCCACAGCCGAAGTGTTCGAGCAGAGCAAGAACGCCTTCTCCGGCTCCGGTTCCGTGGCCGGCTATGCCGTGAACCCCGACAGCCCCAACGCCGAACTGGCCGCTGAAGTGGCAGCGTTCATCAGCGAGAAGTACTGCGAGGCCAAGATCACCCTGCGCAACAATCCCCTGGTGGCCGTGAACACCGGTCTGACCAATGACACCCTCCCGCCCATGATGCAGGATCTGGTGGCCGCCATCCCCGAGATGACCAGCACCACCGCCTTCACCTGGGGCCTGACCAACACCACCTTCACCAATGCCATCGGCACCTGGACCCAGGCACTGGTGTCCGGCGAGTACACCGTGGACGAGTTCGTGGAAGAAATCGCCGCTGAGATGGAATAACAAAATAGCAGTATAGCCATGTGATTTGCCCGGGGCGGGGCTTCCCGCTCCGGGCATTTCTAAACGAGGGCTTTTGCCCGGCGTGCAGCACATCTTTTTCCCACGGCTTTCCCTGTGTTCACATATTTTCGGGAGTGGGAGGACTCAATGAATCGCTATCTTGCCAACAAAAAGGCCGTTGCCCTGTTTGTGGCGCCAGCGCTGATCCTGTTCATCGTGTTCGTGTTCGTCCCCATCATCCAGGTCTTCTACTACAGCTTCTTTGAGTGGGACGGCGTGAATCAGGCGACCTTTCTGGGCATTGACAACTATACCAAGCTCTTTAAGTCCACGGTCTTCTCCGTGGCCAACCTGAACGGGCTGAAGTTCGGCCTGCTCATTACGATTTACCAGATTTTCTTTGCCACCATCTTTGCCCTGGCGGTATCGGACAAGCGGGTGCCCTTCCGCAAGTTCTTCCGCACGGCCTACTTTATCCCCGTGGTGCTCTCCGTGACCATCGTGTGCCAGCTGTGGGTCTCCATCTTCGATGCCGATCACGGCCTTCTCAATACCCTCATGAAGCGCCTTGGCTCATCCTGGCAGCAGAACTGGCTCAACGGCCGCTACTCTGCCATCTGGGCGGTGGCCTTCGTGAATGCCTGGCAGTGGATGGGCTATCAGTTTGCCCTGATCGTGGCCGGCATGAAGTCCATCTCCACCGACTACTATGAGGCCGCGGAGCTGGACGGGTGCACGGCGGTACAGACACACTGGTACATGACGCTGCCCCTGCTGAAGGACACCTACAACTTCTGTCTTCTGGTGTCCGTCACCGGCGGTATCAAGGCCTTTACCGAGATCCAGATCATGACCAGGGGCGGCCCCGGACAGGCTACCAACACCCTGGCCTACATCATGTACAAGCAGGCCTTCATCACCCACAAGTACGGGTACGGCCTGTCTGCCGCATCCATCCTGGTGCTGGAGTGCCTGGTGGTGATCCTGGTGCTGAACTTCCTGTTCCGCGACCGGGATGAAGCACTTCTCAGGCGCGAGGCGCGCAGGGCAGGGAAGGGGGCGAAGGCATGAAGATTGCAAAGGATACCACGAGGCGCAGAAAAGGCCCCGGGGCCGTGATCTTCTCGATCCTCCTGTGGCTCTATGCCCTCGTATCCCTCTATCCCCTTATCTGGATGATCTTCTACTCCTTCAAGAGCAACGAGGAGATCTTTGTCACCAATCCCTTCGGCTTTCCGAGGGTGTGGCAGTTCTCCAACTATGCCAACGCCTGGACCCAGTACGATGTCCCGATGTACTTCAAAAACAGCGTGATCGTGGGCATAGTGTCGGTGGCCATCACCATCGTGTGTGCCGCCATGTTCACCTTCGCGGTGGCACGCCTTCGCTGGCGGGGCCAGGAGACGGCTCGCACCTTCATCGCCCTTGGCATGTTCATCCCGGTGCAGGCCATCATGGTACCGCTGGTCAAGGTGGTCAGTGACCTCCATCTGATGAACACCTACTTCTCCCTGATCCTGCCCTATGCAGCCATCAACCTGGCCTTTGCCTGCATGGTATATTACGGCTTTTTCAAGGGCATCCCGCGGGAGATGGAGGAGGCCGCCTGCATGGACGGGGCGACGATCTACCAGACGTTTTTATACATCATCATCCCGCTGGTGGCACCGGCGACCATCACCATCCTGATCTATGTGTTCCTGAGCTGCTGGAACGAGTTCATTCTGGCCAACGTGCTGGTCGGCACCACGGCCAAGCTCAAGACACTGCCCCTTGGCGTGCTCTTTTTCCAGGGCCAGTTCACCACGGACTGGGGCAGCATGGGCGCCACCATGGTCATCGCATCCCTCCCGGCCGTCCTGCTTTACTGCCTGTTCTCTGAGCGGGTGGAGCAGGCCATGACGGTGAGCGGTGCGGTCAAGGGATAAATATCAGGTGATGGAATTTTTCACCCAGCGCATTTTCTGATCTGCAAGACATGTTTCGTGATAATCCGCATGCCGGGCCCAGAAAGGGGCCCGGGGTGCGGGCAAGAGCCAGACCTTAAGGAGGCAACACTCTATGCGTACACGTTTCTTTCTGATCGCGCTCATGATACTGACCCTCATCGTTCCTGTCTCCGGCCTTTCCGAGGCTTTGTCCCCCTCCTTTGAGGTGACGCTGCCCGCAGGCTATGAGACGGATGGACTCAACTACCCGGTGCTGTATGTGCTTCCCCAGGACGGCTTCACGCCGGATACCAGTGACCTCGCTGCCCTGCTGACAGAGGGCATGCAGGCGGGCAAGGGGACTGAGATGATCATCGTGCGACCCGCATTCACCGAGGGCGGCGATGTGGCTGCCGAAATGCAGGCGGTCATCCAGCAGGTGGAGAGCACCTACCGTGCCATCCCGTCACCTGCCTACCGCGCTGCCGTCGGCACCGGCGTGGGCGGCTATCTCGCCTATGCCCTGACGCTTCAGGAGGAGAGCCCCTTCCAGATCGCTGCCAGCATCCGCGGCGACTTTGTGAGCGGGGAGAACCCCTGGTACAGCGTGTGCGGCGACATCCAGGAGAAAATCGTGGCCCTGCACGAAAAGGATGAGAACGCACTCAACGCCTACTACACCTACATGGACGCCCCGGTGGATGACGCCTGGACAGACATGAAGGGCTCCACGGACGACCTGGGCGCCCTGGTGATCACCTACGGCACGGGCAGTGCCTTCCACGAGTTCACGGTGCGCCCCGGCACCTTCACGGAGGACTTCCTGAAGGAATCTGCTTCCCGCGTGCTGGACAGGATCACCGCCCGCATCCTCCAGGGCATTGCCACCGGCAGCCTGACCCTGGAAAAGACCTCCCTTCTTCCCACAGATGAGACCATCCGGGCCTCCTATGCGATCAACGTGTCGGAGGGCATCTCAGCGCATGCGGCTGGCGAGATGGAGATGGGCGTCAGCGTGACCGTGCTGGATCCCGCGGGCAGCGTGCTCGCGACAGCCGCCCAGACGCATCCATTTGACGGGGCCGGCGTGATTGAGGGAAGTGTGGAGCTTCCGAACAGCATTGCCACCAGCTCTGCCACAGCGCTTCTGAGCGTACACATGCTCGGTACCGACATTCCGGCGGGGACGGCGACCATCATCGTGGCGCAGGAGCCCGTCGTTGACGGCGACTTCCAGCAGATTGAGCTGATGGGCGACTGGTACTTCAACTACATCGGCAACGTGGATCCCCTCGATGTGTCCACGCTGGAAAAGGCAGAATTCGAAACCTGGAGCGTCGTGCAGCCGGGTCTTGCCTGGTGGACCAAGGGCTTCGGCAACATCTCGGATGAGACCGTAGTGTCCGCCTACGGACCGGACTACTTTGACTACTTCGTGGTGGGCAATGCCTACTATGCAAGGGAATTCACCGTGCCGGAAGACTTTACCGCACAGGATCTGGTCCTGGCTGTGGGCTACGTGGACGACCGCTGCGAGGTCTTCCTCAATGGCGTACGTGTGGGCGGCACCGGCATCGATGAAAACGGCCAGCCGACCGGCGATACCACCTGGGCCGTGTTCAGCACTTTCACAGTGGACCCCGCTGTTGTGAACGTGGGCGGCGTAAATACCATCGTGGTGCGCGCCTACAACGATCTGCCCTTTGGCGGCGGTGGCTGGTACAGCGGTCCCATCGGTCTGTACAGTAAGGCAGCCTTCGATGCCCAGTATGCAGAGGAGCTCAACCCCAGGTTCTACGAGGAAAGCTATGAATCCGCCCATGTGGCTCTGGCCAACGAGCAGGAGGGCACCATGGAGGAGAAGTACCTGGTGTATCTGCCCGAGGGCTACGAGACATCCGGCCGGTATTATCCCACGGTCTATCTCCTGCATCAGTTCAATTCCGACCACACCTCCTACCGGACGGACCATGTGGATGCGCTCCTGGACGAGGGCATCAAGGCAGGGCTCTTCGATGAGATGATCGTGGTCATCCCCAATTCCAGTGAGAACAGCTGGTGGACGGGCGAGTGGGAGAAGATGATCACGGAGGAACTCATTCCGCTGATCGATTCCAAGTACCGCACCATCTCCGATCCCAGGTTCCGCCTGGCGGTGGGCTGCTCCATGGGCGGCCAGGGCGCTTATGCCGTGGCACTCAGAAACCCGGATTACTTCACCGGTGCTGTCTCCTTCTTCGGCGCCTTCAGCTATGGCGGAGAGAACAGCCCCAACGCCATCGCGGCAGTGGAGAGCAGCGAATACCTTGACTCCTTTGCCCTGTATTTCATCTGCGGCAACCAGGACAGCTATGGTTTCGGTGCACCCGCCATCCAGCTGCACCAGCAGCTGAATGCGCTGAATGTGGATCACCGCTTCTTCATCGAGAACGGCGGCCATGACAGTGCATTCTACGTACCCTTCTTCCAGGAAGGCCTGGCTTATGCACGTGCGAATATGTATAAGACTGATGCGGATCTTGCGGGTATGATCCATGGAGAGGCTGCCGTTGAAGGGGAGACCCTGACGGCGACTGTCACAGCGGACGAAGCTATTGTGTCCCATCTGTATGTCACACCTGCTTCTTCCTATACCCTTGAGAGGGTTCCTTCGCTCAATCTTCCTCTGATGGTGAAGGTCACTCAGGATGGAGAAAGTGCCATAGTCTGCACATCCCGTGACACATGGATCACTGCATCTGAACTGTCCGGGCAGATCCAGGTAGATTTGGCAGACAAGATCGACACCTCAAAAGCTGCGACTGTCACCATCCAAGCTGCACTTTTTGACACGGTGATTGATCTGGCTGAAGTGGAGATGCCGGCCAGGTAAACCAGATAAAAAACCAAAGGACATGTGTTGCTCCCACGGCCTTCGTGCTGTGGGAGCAATGCTTTTGCTTGTCAATAAACATGTTGCTGAAAACTGTCTATTGTGGTATATTCTTTTCGAAAACGTATTGAGAGGGGAGACCGCAATGACGATGCAGACAAGCATTGCGAATGCGCTGGACAATGCCGCAGAAGAGGCAATGCTGGACAGAAATGCCAAGAAAATCTTTTCCCACGAAGCAGTGCTGGCTCCCCTGCTGCGCATGTGCATTCCTGAGTTTAAAGGCTATTCCGATGAATACATTCTTGCGAACTGCTTCGCGGACAAGCCAATGATCTCATATTATCCAGTTCATCAGGACGAGGGCGGGAAACTGGATGGAAATCAGCGTGTTACCATGATGAACTCTGAGAGCAGCGCGGCAAATGAGCGGGTCATGCACGTTGATATCCGTTTTACCGTGAGGCTTCCAGGAACTGGTGCCCTTGTCAAGATGATCATTAACATTGAAATCCAGGTGGATGATCATTTGCGGTACAGAGTTGTTACCAGGGGAATCTACTATTCTTCGAGAATGATTTCTGAACAATATGGCACCGTTTTTACGCACATGGATTATCAGAAGATCCAGAAGGTTTACAGTATCTGGATTTGCCCCGACAGTGCGAGCAAACAGAACTCGATTACCGAGTACCGTATGCAGCAGATTATTCATCTGGGAGACCTTCCTGCAAAGGAAGAGGATTATGACAAGCTGAGGGTCTTTGTGATCACACTCGGACCGGATGGGACGAACAGCGAAGACAAGCTGATTCGGTATCTGAGTCTGCTGCTCTCATATAAGCTTCCCGTGGAGGAGCGTAAGAAACGATTGGAAGAGGAATACCGGATCGAGATCAATGAGGAATTGAGACAGGAGATGAGTGACGTGTGTAATCTGGGAGAAGGAATTGCCAGAAGGAGCAGAGCTGAGGGAAAAGCCGAAGGAATGGCTGAGGGAATAGCTATGGGAAAAGCCGAGGGAAAAGCCGAGGGAATAGCAGAGGGCATAGCTGTGGGAAAAGCCGAGGGAATAGCAGAGGGCATAGCTGTGGGAAAAGCCGAGGGAAAAGCTGAAGGAAGAGCTGAGGGGGAAACCATACTCGCCAAACTGATGACAATCTTAAGAGACCTGGGACGCATTGAGGAAGCTTTTCGTGCTGCATCCGACCCGGAGTATCGAAGATCTCTCTATCGAGAGTTTCAACTTGCATGAACTCTTCCCCCGCTCATGTGCGGGGGAGAGCTTTTCTTCAAGGAAGCGTTTCGTCGGACGTTCTGACCGCCGCGACCCAGCAAAACCTCGAAGACAAGGCGGAAGCCTTGAAAGATGCGCAAGACTGCACTGCTTGACATCGTGGCTGGCATTGCCCTTGGCTCAGAATTTGGCAAAAACGCGCAGAACCGAATGGCACATGTTTTCCTGGAGAAAGGGGAAGCATGTGTCTTTTACCGTGGACTGGCTTTTTGCAAATGGAGACATTGAAGCCGGTGAATGTGCCATGGAAACTTGATACAGGCAGATGAAGATTTACAATCGAATCGCCAGAGGACAAAAAATCCTGATTTGGGTAGCCTTGAACATCAGGGAGGTGAACCGCATGCCTGTACCTGAGGTGGAAAACCTGCGTGTCGATGACCAGAAAATCGTAGTATATGGGCCATTTAGCCACGGTCTGTTCGGCGTGGTAGAACAGTTGCCGGAATTTGTGCCTCCACTGGTCAACGAGATCTTTGGTGAGGCGTACAGCAAAAAGACGCAGGTCACCCTGTGCAATACGTTTCGGGCAATCGGAACACGGTTTTCTTCCCGGGATCGCAGAGCACCAGACATCGTGGTGAATCTGAAGGATCAGTCCGGAAAGACAGAAGAGAAGACCTACATCCTGGACTGCGTGACCAGGTTCAGCCAGGACGTCGTGGATCTTATAGCAGAGCACATTGTTTCGGTTGCCTGTGAAAACATGGAGATGCGTGATGACGTCGTGGCCCTCAGATATCCGAATGCGGCAGTCATGGTGCTCATGCCGGAAGGAGATATTCCACGGCACATCAGGGTGACACTCAGGGAAGCAGATGGGCAGGATATGTCGTACCTGGTGCCTGTCATCAGGCTGGATCGATATACACTGAACGACATTTTTGAAAAAGGCCTGATGATCCTGCTGCCGTTCTATCTCTACAATTTTGCGAGTGAATTTGAAGAGATGGAAGCGGACCAGACCAGGCGGGAAGCGCTCGAAGATGCAGTTCTGGAGATCGTAGACCGTCTGGAGCAGATGGTGACAAGCGATGAATTGAGATCATGTCACTGGCTGTCTGTGGCGGACCAGCTGTACATGGTGAACATGTCCTGGCTGTTGCACTACAACCATCTCGACAGAACGGTTGGGCAAATCATTCGCGGAGCTTATATCAGGGCAAGTAGTTTCAGGGCAGCCGAAGAGCTGGGGAGATGGAAAGTGATGGCACTGATGAAGTACCTGCTCAAGAATGGAAAAGTAGAGACAGCACTTAAGGCCACAGAGGACAGCAATTATGCCGAGGAGCTATTGAAAAAGCTCGAAAAGGGAGAGCCGATCTGATTCGTACCATGTGTTACCCAGAGCTCAGATGGACATGACGGATCCTGAAATATGCAAAGCATGAGGTAAACTTCTCCATGAAAGAGATCGAGATTCTTGGCGCAAACCGCTTTGACACCTTTACCAAAACCCGGGAAGGCAGTCGTGCCATCGTTGTACGTGACGGCCTCATCCTGCTTTCTCATGAAATAATCTCAGGATGGTATCTGGTGCCGGGCGGCGGTTTTGAAGCCGGTGAGACACCGGAAGATTGCTGCATCCGTGAGGTGGAAGAAGAAACTGGCTTCATTGTGCGGCCGCGTCATCAGTTTCTGACGCTGCGTGAATACTACGAGGAATACCGGTATATCAGCTATTACTTTGTCTGTGACGTGACTGGCTGCGGGCAGATGCATCTGACTGAGGCAGAGATGCGCCGCGGCCTCGAGCCCCAGTGGATTCCTCTCCAGGAGGCGGTCGACATTTTCTCACGTCACCAGTCGTATGCCGCGGAAAGCGAGGAAAAACGGGGGTCATACCTGCGGGAATATACCGCGCTGCAGGAGTACCTCCGGATCTGACAGGCGAAGGCAACAGAAAAATGGCATCCTGAATCTTCGAGCTTCAGGATGCCATTTTCTATTCCTATTCTTCAATGGAATATGTGCCGGCGAGATACTCTATGGGATCACGGCCAGGAAGCCGCACCGCGGCAGTGCAGCCTGCAGGCACGGTGAAGCTGTAGACGGTTTTGCCGCAGCTTTTTTTCCAGCTGCTCTTCACAGGACCGTAGATGCTCTCATATTCAAGCGCCGCCTCCGTCAGATGCCCGCCGGGGCGGGGAGCGATGATCAGATGATTCTCGCCGTCGACCTTTACGCCGCAGCAGATGTCAAACAGCCATTCACACACAGCACCTTTCGAATAGTGGTTCAGTGAGCAGATGCCGCTGTCGGATTTTGGGCCTTCCCAGCCCTCCCAGATGGTCTTTGCACCTGCTTTGGGCATGGAGAGCCAGCCGGGAATTTCCTCATTTTCAAGGAGCCGGTAGGCGTACTCAATATCCAGGTCCCCCAGAACGTAGAGGATCAGGGGCGTGGAGAGAAAGCCGGTGCCAAGGCGCCAGCCGTAGTGGTCCAGGGCCTGAATCAGGCGCTGCTTTGCAAAGGCCGTCTGCTCCCGGGTCAACAGCTTCATGTACAGGGGCCGGACCAGCTTGGCCTGGCGGTCCGTGTCCAAAGAAAACCTGGCCTTTGTCACCATCTCCTGGTAGGCCGTCTTTGCCCCTTCACTGTACTTCTTCAGCATCGGCACCGGCTCCGTTTTCCCGAGGATCTCACAGATCTCCGCCATGATGCCCAGTACCCAGGCGGTATAGGCGGTGGATTCCTCCGGATGGGGCTCGGCAAAGTCCGTCCACACGAAGGCACGCACATCCCTGGGCTCCGCCCATTCGCCATAGCTCTGGCCGGCATTGACGGCATACCTGCGGTTTTTCCGGGAGATGCCAAGGGGCTTTGCGTAGATCCCACCCCATTTCCCGCAGCGGGAGATCATGAACCTGGCGTAGCGGAGCATGTGCTCATAGTTGTCCTCCAGAATGCGCCGGTCGCCGTACTTCAGATAGAACCGCCAGGGCATCAGAATGCCCACATCCGCCCAGCCCACCGACCCGTTCATGGGGGCCATGAACCAGTCCTCGTTGGCGTATGGCGCGATCTGGGGAAGTTTCCCGTTTTTCCACTGACGGTCGAAGACGTCCCGCAGGTGCTTTCTGGCGAAGGCGGCGTAGTCTGCAAGATAGCTTGCCGTGCCAAAGAACACCTGGCTGTCGCCCGTCCAGCCCATGCGCTCCCGGGTCGGACAGTCGGAGGGGATGTCCACGGAATTGGATTTGAGGGACCAGGTGGTCGCCTCCACGAAGTTGTTGATCAGGGGATTCGAACAGTGGAAGGCCGATGTGAATTCCAGATCGGAATACAGGGCGATCTGGGTGAAATCGTGCAGCTCAAAGGGAATGTCGGTCTCGATCAGGGCGTACTGGAAGCCGCCGTAGAAGAATTTGGGCCTGTACTCGTTGAGGCCTTCACGGCAGGTATAGGTGAACTCCTGGAGCGGAGAAGGCTTCCCGTGGGTCACACACTGGATGTTCTTCTGTGTGAACTCGCCCGCATCGTCCAGCATTTCGCCGAGGCGAATATGGATCTGCTGCCCTGCGTGGGCGTATAGGCGGAAGGCGAGATATCCGCACAGGTTCTGGGGAAATCTCAGGACAGTCTGTCCGCCGGGCGTGGTGATCTTCTCCACCGGCTGGAAGTGCTCGTGCTCTTTGACGAACACGTTGTCGGATGCCGTCAGGCTGGCCGAAAAATCACAGACCCTTGCCCTGCCATCGTAGGAGGGAGACCGCCTCGCGTCCACCGTCTCGCCGTCCTCATTGTCCGCAAAGCGGATGGGACCGTCGTTTGACCACTGCCAGCTGCCGTCTGTCACAACGACCTGCCTTGATCCGTCTTGTCTTGTGATCTCCAGCTGCGCGATGAGCCTTGTCTCGGTGCCGTAGGTGCAGGTGCGGCCCTTGGCCCCGCTGGAGCCCCGGTACCAGCCGTCCGCAAGCTCGGCGGTCAGCGTGTTTTTGCCCTCCACAAGGAGATCTGTCACGTCATAGGTCTGATACTGGATTCGCCTCCTGTAGTCCGTAGATCCAGGCGCCAGGATGAAGTCTCCGGCGCGCTGCCCGTTGATTCTTGCTTCATAGACACCGCAGGCGGAAATATAGAGCCTGGCCTTCTCGATACCGGACGATTCGAAGTCCTTTCGGAAGCAGTCCACCGGATAGCGAACCTTCCGGCTTGCGCGATAGTCCCCCGAGATCCACTCCGCCGACCAGTCACGGATGCCCATCTCGAAAAAGGCAGGCTCACTCCATTCCCCGGGCGTATCGTTTTCATCCCACAGGCGCACCTTCCATTCTACGCGCTCGCGCTCCAGAAGGGGCAGGGGATAGTCTGCGTGCATGGAGGAGGAGGCCACCTTCCCGCTGTCCCACCTTTGGCACACAATCTGATATGCGGTCTGCCTTTTCCCGCCATCGCACCACCACAGGAGGCGGGGATGAAGAATATCGATCCCGAGGGGATCCTTCAGGTATTCGCAGCGAAGTCGAACAGCGTTCATGCGTCCTCCAGTTCAAAGCTCATAAGATCAATGGAACCTCTGCCGAGGTAGCGAAAATACAATGGGTGTGTGCCATAAGCGGAAAGCGTCACGGAAGGGCTGTCTGTCCACCCGCCGGACTCGCTCAGCGGAATTTGGGCTACAGGCGGCAGGTCGGGAGACAGCAGCACCGCCAGTGCCCCTCCGCTTCCACGGTAGCGGACGGAGACGGTGGTATCTCCGTGAAAATCGAAGTACTTGTAACCTGCGAGCGTGCCCTTTCGGATCCCGGTGAGGTACTGATCCTTCCCGTCGCTTGTCATGCAGGGCTCTTTTGATTTCCTGTTCCCGTTGGAACCATGGCGCATGTGCCCGTTTGTGAGGTTGCAGCAGATGGCAGCCATGTACACGCCGGAGGCATCCAGCGGGCCCCTGTTCAGGCCGCAGGAGGTGACCTCCGCCTGGGCGATGCTGTGGTCCGGTGAGATCGTGATCGGCTCTGCACAGGCCTGGCGGCAGTAGTCCGAGTTGTGGGTGAGGCGGTGATAGAAGACATAGCACTGGTCCCCGACCTTTTCGATACACCCGTGGGTCGTACCGGTGTGGTTCAGCCGCTCGCGATCCCTGCGCCCATTCAATCCCACATCGCCGGTGGAGACAATCGTGCCGCCGAAGACAAAGCCGCGGTCTGGGAAAGGGGACGTGGCATAGCACAGTTCATGGTTTTTGATGCTGGACCAGACAAAGTAGTAGATCCCGCCAATCTTTCTGATGGACGCCCCCTCAAAGAAGCTGTGGGAGACATAGCCTTCACCTGATATGCCGCTGTCGATTCGAACGGGCGATGTGTGTGCGGTCAGCATGTCGTCCTCGAGCTCCACGTGATAGGCACCCATGATCCCCTCCGGGACAGCGCGGATCTGCTCTCTGCTCCTTCCGGACATGATATGAATGGCTGTCTCGCGCATGAGGCGCGGCATCCGGTCAAACCAGGGATAGTTGGTACCAAAGTAAAGACGGATGGTGCCCTCATCGCGGATGACTGCAGGATCAAAGCAGAGGTGGCGAAGGAGCGGCGTGCCGTCCGGGTTGCGCACGATACCGAGGTATTCGTAGCGGCCGTCAGGGCGGTCGCAGACCGCGACGCTGATTGGATTCCCATAGCCTCCTCTGCCCCGCCAGCCGGCCATGCAGTAGTAGAGATAGTATCGCCCGTCGTTTCCCTGCACCACGTCCGGGGCGTACAGATACTTCATCTCTTCTCCATAGAGCGGGTCCTGAGCGGGAGAGTAGATGATCCCGCTGCAGCTCCAGTCGCTCAGATCATCCACCGGTGCTGACCAGAGGGTGTAATCCAGCATGCAGTAGGTATCTCCGCGCTCCCTGTCGTGCGAGCCGAACAGATACACCCGATCCCCGAACACGTGGGCTTCCCCGTCGGGAATATACTCCGAGAGCGGGAGGTAGGGGTTCACGGCCTGGCGCTTCATGATCTGCTCTTTCTGGCCCTGATCTCGGCCTGCTCGCGGTCGATATCCTTCTCCACCGAGATGAACCGGAGGAGAAAAGCGAGGATGACGCCGGTGAAGACTTCCAGGCCCACAAAGGCGAAGGAAATCACCCAGGTGACACTTGCGCTCTGCTGCATGGCGACGGTGAGCGTACCGTCGGCTGCAGGCTTCAGGAGCTCCAGGGCGACCTGAGGTGTGAGGCCGCTGGAGGCCAGGTAGGAGGCGGCCTCGGAGACGCTCCCGGCGGTGATGGGCGCCACGTACCCGGCCTTGGCCAGCATCCAGTTGAACACGCCCGTCATGATGCCCACCATCGCCACGGCGATGATGTTGTAGATGGACATGGCCTCGCCGTCCACCCGCTGATCATGCTTCCACTCCAGGTGATCCAGGCAGTCCGCAAACAGTGCCATGAACACATACGAACAGGGCAGTCCGCCGATGTTCTTGATGAACTGTCCCACGAGCACGATGACCATGCTGGAAGGGAACAGCCAGCAGATGAGGCTGCCGAGGGCATAGAGAAGGAAGCCGATCATGGTCACATTCCGCTTTCCGAAGCGTTTGGCCAGGGGCCACACGGCAAAGATGCCGATGCCCATGGGGATACCGCCGATGACCGAGACCATGGTCTGGGTGAAGCCGTCGTTGTAGGTGCCAAGGACATAGTTGCAGTAGTATACAAGCCCCATGTTCTTGAGCGTCATGCCGATGGTATAGATCAGAAAGTATGCGTACATCAGGAGCATGTATCTGTCGGTAAAGAGGACCTTCAGCTGTGCCCGGAAGGCGAGCGGCTTTTCCTCCTGACTGCTCTGTGCACTCTCCTCTGTCACGCGCTCCTTGGTGAAGAAGTACTCCAAGAGCGTCAGGGGCAGGGCGAGAATTGCGAGGACGGACATGAGCGTGATCCATTTTCCCTGATCCACCCCGATCATGGGCATGATGACCATCGGGAAGACCAGCGCCACCAGGATGCCGCTCATCATGATGGTGGTGATCTGGTTGAAGACGCTCAGGCCGCCCCTCGCCGTCGAATCCCGGGTGGAGAGGGGCACCATCAGGTTGTGGCTCATGTTGAAGATGGTGTAGGCGAAGGAATAGAAGAGATTGTAGGAGAGCATGACCCAGATGGCTTTGAGCGTATCACTGCCGCCGGGCACTGTGAAAAGCAGGATCGCTGTAACGGTCAGAAGCGGCGATGAGAGCAGAAGCCAGGGCCTTGCCTTGCCCTCCTTTGTCCGGGTGCGGTCGATCACCTGGCCCATCAGGATGTTGGTGATGGCATCAATGATCTTGGACACGATGGGGAAGACCGTCAGAAACATGCCGCCCCACAGGCCGGTCAGGTTCAGAACATCGGTGTAGTAGACGTTCAGATAGGTGGCCAGCACAGCATTGAGGAGCAGGGCGCCTGCGGGGCCCAGCAGGTACCCCAGCCATTTTTCGGCTTTCGTGACATCGCCTGAACGGATCCGACTTGCGGGGAGTGAAATGCGGCTCATGGATTACTCCTCCTTTGGCAGTCTGGGTGCCTTGATGGGGGACAGGAAGGCCTTCACACCGCGGAGCAGGTGACCGTTGGACAGGTGCATAAAGCCTTCTGCAAAGTTCCAGGGGAAGGACTTCCCGGCGGACATGGACATGGAGCGCAGAGAGTTGCTCTCCAGGATCCGCTGGAGAAACAGCGCACCCTTTCGCATGTTGTCCTTTTCCGGCCCGTCCGGCATCTTCTCCGCCCGCTTCATCTGCTTATGCGCAACGGAGAGGACGGAGCGGAACAGGATGCGGCCAGGGAAGGTCTGCCGGAGGTCCGAAAAGCGCGACTCCGTCGTGATGGGGTATTTCGGAGGCAGCGGCGGAACACTCAGGGTATCGGGGCAGGCGGTGTTGTCCTCTGGCTCCACAGTGACCGAGACCGTCCCTGTTTCGCCGCTCTCAAGGTATATCTTCTGAAAGCCCCGCAGCTCGCCGTCCAGGAAGAGCTGTGCCACCTCGCCGCCGGAGCGGGACCCGGTGTTGGTGATGGTCTTTGTGTAGGTGTTCCCGTCCCTCTGCCAGGGGCCGTGCTCAAAGGTCGTGTAGCTCAGGCCATGGCCGAAGGGATAGCGCACGGGTATGCCGTGATGCTGGTAGTACCGGTAGCCCACCTCCGTGCCTTCCCTGTACACCTCCTGAAGGGTCTTGCCGAAGGTCTCGTGGCCCGGCACGTCCTCATAGCGCATGGGCCAGGTCTCCGCCAGCCTGCCGGAAGGGTTCTTTTCCCCGAAAAGCAGCTGAGATGTGGCCTCGCCGCCGTTCTGTCCCGGAAGGAACATGTTGAGGATCGCGCTGACGTGCTCCTCGAATGGCAGCTCCACGACGCTGCCGCCAAAGAGCACAACCACCACCTTTTTTCCGGTTTGGATCATGTCATCGATCAGACGAAGATGAGCCTGCGGCAGTCGCATGTTCTCCCGGTCACATCCCTCGGACTCATATTCGTCTGTGAGCCCGGCAAACACAAGGACGGTATCGGCCTCACAGAGCGGAACGCTCCGGATGCCGCGCCTTTTGAAGGCGTCCTGCACCGTGGTCACCTTCGTCGGATGAATCATGGAGCTGCCCGCGCCCTGGTAGCGCATGCTTTCGAAGAGCTCGCCTGCAATGTGCAGCTTCTCCCGGCCGCTCAGGGGCAGCGTGCCGTCGTTTTTCATGAGCACGGCGCAGTCCGCAGCGATTTCGGCGGCCAGGCGGTGGTGGGCGTCCCAGTCGACGGGCGAGGTGTCCGCAGGCTTTGCGTACTGCTCCACCCATCGGAGGATATTGCGGCAGGCCGCATCCAGATCCTCCATGGGGAGTGTGCCGTCCTTCACGGCATTCAGGACGCGGCGCCGGCAGACGGCGGTGTCGCCGGGCATCTCAAGATCGAGGCCGGCCCTGACGCCCGCCACCCGGTCGTGGGTGGCACCCCAGTCGGTCATCACGACGCCGTCAAAGCCCCATTCCCTGCGCAGTACGTCGGTGAGGAGCCATCTGTTCTCAGAGCAGTACACGCTGTTGATCTGGTTATAGGCACACATCATGGAAGCGGGACGAGCATGCTTGACGATATATTCAAAGGGTTTCAGGTACATGTTCCGGCAGGTGTTTTCGGAGGCCACCGAGTTGCCCATGAAGCGGAAGTTCTCGCTGTTGTTCATGGCAAAATGCTTGACGCATGCGCCCACACCCTGACTCTGAACGCCCTCCACCATGGCAGCGCCCAGGACGCCCGCAAGATATGGATCCTCCGAAAAGTACTCGAAGTTTCGCCCGCACAGGGGATTTCGCTTGATGTTCACGCCGGGGCCCAGCAGGGTGTGCACGCCGTAGTGCCGGCATTCCCGGCCGATGGCTTCCCCCATTTTCCGGAGATTTTCCGGGTTCCAGCCGGAGGCCGTGGCGGCTGCGGTGGGAAAGGCCGTGGCAGGTTCACTCTCGGAGATGCCGTTGTCCCCGCCCTCCTTCTGCTTTCTCAGGCCGTGCGGTCCGTCCGACATGCAAAGGGACGGGACATGAAGGCGTGGGATCGGGTTTGTGTACATAAAGTCTGTGCCGGAAATGAGCGCTGCCTTCTCCTCCACAGTCATCTGTCGCAGGATGCTCTCTGTGTCCATGGGCTGCCTCCTTTGGGATTCGGGGGGATGCAGATGATTTGCTGTGCTCATTCTACCCGATTCCACGGGAAAAGTCTCACATGATTGTGATATTTGCAGTATAATTGTAACATGATTGGAGCATCTTCTGCGCTGGGAGGGCGAAACAGGATGAAAGATCTGGATCTGCGATACCTCTGCACAGGCATGGGCAGCCTGTGCGGTTTCCCCGTGAGACTGTATGAGGGGGAGAACATGGTGCTTCTGGTCGATCATGCAGGGCTCAGGTATGATCCCATTCAGGCGTGCAGGCGGGAGCTGTTTGCGCTGCCTGGCCATGTCGGTACCTACATCACGCCCCGGTTTTTCTTCTATGGCGTGATCCGCACGGGGGATACCCGGGTGATCCTGGGGCCGACCCGCCAGCTGAGTGCGACGGACCAGCAGCTGCGGGAGGTGGCCTTCCTGAGCGGTGTTCCGGGCGAGGACACGGCGGACTTCCTGCAGGCCATGCGGTCCCTTTCACCCATGCCGCTGGAGAGCCTGCAGCAGATCCTGTGCACCATGAACTATGTCATGAACGGGGAAAAGTTGAACCTGGAGAGCATTGCCCTGAACGGGCCTTCGGAAAAGCCGGGAACACCCTCAATGGAAGGCAAATCCATTGAAGCAAGCTCCAATGAGAACCCATTGGACGGGATCCACAACACACTTGCCGTGGAGCAGACGCTCATGAACATGATCAGGAAGGGTGACACGGAGGGACTCAGGCGGTGGATTGCCGAGGCGCCGGCCGTTCACGCAGGCCCCATGGCGCACGAGCATCTTCGCCAGTACAGGAACACCTTCATCGTGACCGCCACCCTGGCGGCCCGCTCGGCGATTCGCGGCGGCATGGATGTGGAGGAGGCGCTGTCCACCAGTGACCTGCTGATCCGCAACTGCGAGGCTCTGCAGGATGTGCAGAGTATCCTGCGGCTGCAGGCCGATATGCTGCTGAATTATGCCGGGAAGGTTCAGCGGCTTCGCACGGGCAGTATCTGTACACCGCTTGCCCTCCAGGCAGCCGCATGGGTGCAGAAGCACCTGAGCGAACCGGTGGATACGGAAAAGATGGCGCAGGCGTTTCATTTTTCCCGCCCGCACCTTTCCCGCAGATTCCGTCAGGAAACCGGCATGACGCTGATCGACTTTATCCTCACGCAAAAGTGCGAGGAGGCCGCACGTCTCCTCGCATACACCGACAAATCCATGACTGCGATCAGCGAATACCTGGGCTTTTCCTCCCAGAGCCACTTTGCCAGAGTGTTTCGAAAATACATGGGGACATCCCCCTCGGAATACCGGAAAGAGCCTGACCGCGCATGGTGACCGTGATCACCCGTCCTGTCAGATGAAATGTACATTCGCTGTTTTTCGCGGCTCGCCGTCAGGATTCCCTTGAAACGCACCTGAGCTTTCCCTACCATAGGGCGACAGGGACAGCCCTGATGATCAATACACGGACGGAGGATGGGACAGAATGGATGAACACAGCCTGGAGGCTTTCGCGCAGGAGAAGATTGCAGAGGGCCGGAAGCTGTTTTTCCGGGCCGCCATGGAGGCACCGGACGAATATATGACGGATCAGGAGAGGAAGCTTCCGCAGCCGCCGCTGTGCAAAGCGCCCATGGCGGATAACGCCCTGGATCTGCCAAAGGACTTTTCGTCGCTCACGATCGATTCCGATTTCCTTCACGTGATCAACAGCCGGAAAAGCCATCGGGTGTATACGGACGGGAGCATCTCCCTTCTTCAGCTCTCCTACCTTCTCTGGTGCACCCAGGGCGTGAAGAGCGTCCGCGGGAGAGCATATGCCACACTGCGCACGGTGCCGGGCGGCGGTGCGCGTCATCCCTTTGAGTGCTATCTGGCGATCCGCCGCGTGGAGGGGCTGGAAAGCGGGCTCTACCACTATCTGCCCATGACACACCAGCTGGAGCGCATTGGGAATCCGGATGGGATGGAGGACTGGATCGGCCGGTCGCTGGAGGGACAGAGGTGGGCCGGGAAGGCGAGCGTCGTCTTCTACTACAGCTGTGTATTCTACCGTGCCGAGTGGCGCTACGGCATCTGGACGCACCCGACGGTGCTCATCGACAGCGGGCACGTGACGGAGAACCTGTACCTGGCCGCGACATCCATCTCCCTGGGCGGCTGCGCGATCGCGGCGGTCGACGGGGCGGAGGCCAACCGCGCGTTTGGCCTGGACGGGCAGGAGGAAACCATCTTCTATGCCATGCCCGTGGGCACCGTACGGCCGGAGGATGAGGAGAAGGAAGACGCCTTCTATGCCTTTGTCCGCCAGGAAGGCCTGTAAGGCCCGCACGGAGACAGCCTGGATATGATGCTTGGAGGAATGATTCGTGGATAAGATGGATGTCATTCTCAGCCGCCACAGCGTGCGCCAGTACCTGGACCGGCCGATCCCGCAGGAGATCCGGCAGCAGCTGGATGCGTGCGCTGAGGAGCTGAACCGGGAGAGCGGGCTTCACATGCAGATCCTCTACGACGAGAAGGAATGCTTCGCGTCCCGCCTTGCCCACTACGGGAAGTTCGAGCACGCGGACAACTACATCGCGCTGGTGGGCAAAAAGGCAGAAGGCCTCGAGGAAAAATGCGGATACTTCGGGGAGCTGCTGGTGCTGAGGGCCCAGGAGCTTGGGCTCAATACCTGCTGGGTCGCCCTGACACACGGAAAGAGTAAGGCAGAGGTGGGGCCGGACGAAAAGGAGGTCATCATCATCTCGCTGGGCTATGGGAAAAATCAGGGAACGGCGCACAGGGGGAAGAAGGACACGGATGTGAGCAACATCGCCCCGGATGCGCCTGACTGGTTCCGGCGCGGCATCGAGGCAGCCCTTCTTGCGCCCACCGCGGTCAACCAGCAGAAGTTCCGCTTCGACCGGGACGGACAGACGGTCCGGGCAAAAGCCGGCCTCATCGGGACGCAGCTGAAGGTGGACCTTGGGATCGTGAAGTGCCATTTTGAGCTGGGGGCCGGGAAGGAAAACTTCACCTGGGCCTGAGCATATGACATGAGCCCGCGGAGGGGATGCCCCCTGCCGCGGGCTCATGTCTGTGCCTGGAAGACCGACAGGCTTTCATCGCTTTCACCGGGCGCCGATGCACCGTGGTGTTCAAGCCGGCTCATGTTCTCAAGGGAGTTGCGGAAGTCGCCCCGCAGGATGGTGGACGTCGTCTGCACCACCTCCTGCGGTGAGGAAACCATGTGGCCCTGGACCCAGTCCGTCACCACGCCCATCAGGGCATGGGCGTAGAAGCCGGCCACCTGCTCCTTCCCCTCGGGGGAGATGGGGATTCCTTCCGCCTGCTCCTCGATCACGGGCAGCAGGAGCGCCATCACATCCCGGTGCATGCTCTGCCTTGCGAGCAGCTGGTCCACGGAGAAGTAGGTGTTGAGTACCAGACTTTTCTGCGCCTGCAGGGCCTCGAGAAAGCTGAGAAAGCCCTTGTGCCAGGTATCGTAGGTGCAGTTGCCGCGGATCGCGCCGCGCAGGCTCTCCTGCAGCGCCCACTCAGCCAGATCGTAGATGTCCCTGAAGTGGTAGTAGAAGGTCATCCGGCTGATGCCGCACATTTCGGTCAGCTCGGCGATGGTGATCCTGGTGATCCTCTTTTTCTGCAGAAGCTGCATGAGGGCATCTGCAAGGGCCTGCCGGGTGTCGTCGCGTTTCATGGCGGGTGACCTCCTACACGATCGGTTGCATACAGGAAGGATGGATACAGAAGCACCGGGGGTGCCCATGCAGGGCTGACCCCCGGCTTCTGGTATGCCCGTTTCTTACTTCAGATCCGTGCGGATGATGTACACGGTCACGGCCTTCATGCCCTCGGGGCGCAGGTCGTAGCCGCTCAGCTTTGCACTGTCGCGGGTCTCCTCATAGATGCGAAGCACCTCGGGCAGATCATCGGTCACATAGGGGAGAAGCTGCCCGGCGATGTCCTTCTGGGCCTGAAGCAGCGTGTCCTTCAGCTGCTGCGTGCCGTCCTGTCGGAGCGTTTCCGCGCCGTCCTTCAGCTGGACAGCGCCGTCACAGAGCGCCTGTGCACCGTCGTCCAGCTCGGCGGCGCCGGAGGACAGGGTGGAGACGCCGTCCTTCAGGGTCGTGGCACCCGCCACCAGCTGCTGGAGCCCCCTGTGGAGCTGGGTGGCACCGTCGGCGGCCTGGGAAACGCCGCCCGTGTAGGCCTGAACGCCGGCCACGAACGTGCTGATCTGCTCCAGCTGCTCCTTCAGGGCCGCAAGGCTCTCCCTTGCCTGGGCTGCCGCCTCGAGCTTCTGGGGGATGGTCTCGTCGGAGGCAAGATAGGCCTGGGTGTTGTCCTTCACCAGCTGCTCCAGCTGCAGCTGCACCTGTTCCTCGATCTGCCCCCGGATCTCCTCGGAGGCCATCTGCTGCTGAAGGGCGCCGCTCACGAGGGCGGCCTGTTCCTCGGGCACCATGCCGTTTTCCAGGGCCTTCGTGTACTCCTCTGCGGTCATGTCCTGGCCGGCAGCTTTCAGCACGGCTTCCAGCACCTTGCCCTGAACGGCTGCCTCGACGGCTGTGCGCACCTGCTCGGCACTCGCCTGCA
Organism: Clostridia bacterium; assembly: GCA_017460395.1. Taxonomy (GTDB): domain Bacteria; phylum Bacillota; class Clostridia; order Christensenellales; family Aristaeellaceae; genus UBA2943. The sequence continues at coordinate 29,560 of JAFUBA010000097.1, forward strand.
CCTTTTCGCGCACGGCGGCCTCGACCTGGGCCATGGCGGCAGCCTTCAGGCTGTCCGGATCGAGCTCATCGATGATCTCATCGAGGATATCGGCATAGTTTTCTGCGGCGAGCTCCGGGACCTCGATGCCGGCGGCATCCAGGCCGGCTGCGGCCAGCTGCTGGTTGGCGGTCTGGAGGATGGCATCAAAGATCGTCTGGGCGCCCGCAACCAGCTGGTCGCTGTTTTCTGTGAGGGTGGCAAGGCCCGTGTCCAGGGCGACGGCGCCGTCCTTGGCGCTGGAGATGCCGTTTGCGAGGACCACGGTGCCGAGGCTGAGCTGCGTGGCACCGGTCCTGAGCTGGGAGGTGCCGTCCTTCAGGGCCTCGGCGCCGCTTGAAAGCTGGGCCGTGCCGTCCGCGAGGGCCTGGGCACCGTCATTGAGCTGCGAAAGGCCATTGTTGAGTTCGTTGACTTTGGAGGCGATCTCTCTGGTCCTGCCCTGCACCTCGGGGAGCTCCCCGCCGCGCTCCATGGCGGTAAGGAGTGACGTCACATCGTCAAGCTCTGCATGCAAATCCATGTCGATCCGCCCGTCTGCCTCGCGCAGGACGGCGTCGATGGGATCGGAGGTGGCAAAGGTCATGAGCCAGTCAAGGTCGGCCTTCTCCGCGTGGAAGGTGGCGGTGAAGGAGGAGGGCAGCTTCAGGGACGCATCCACGCCCGGCAGGCCGTAGCCCACCAGCACCTGGCGGCCCATCTCGCTGAGGATCAGGGCGTTTTCCACGCGGACATCGCTGATGCCCTCCCCGGGCAGCGGCAGCACGCTCACGGCCAGGGTCGGGATCTCGGAGGCGGTCTCATAGGTGACGGTGAGGACGGCATCGCCGGTGAGGGTTTTGAGCTCCTGGAAGGTGACGTCCCTCCCGTCCAAGGTGAGGGACACGTGCGGCAGCACCGCGGGTGCCTTCGTGGAGGTGCCCTGGTAGGTGATGTCGTTCCCACCGGCCTCAAAGGTCAGGGTCTCGCCGGACAGGGTGAACGTTTCTTTTCCGCCGACATTCTGAATATTCTCCAGCATCGTGCTGTCCTTCAGCTCCTTCAGACCGTCTGTGTTCTCCAGACGGACACTGTCGGTGATGCTTTGGACGGATCCATCGGATGTGGACACCACGAAGACTCTTTCGTGCTTGGTATTCTCTGCCAGGCCGGGCATGCACATGAGCAGCATGGCGGCAATGAGAAGCAGCGCAACAATCTTTTTCATCGTCGATTCTCCCTTTCAGATCTGTTTTCCGGAATGGTCAGGATTTTTTCTATGGTGCCTGTCATGACCGTACAGCCTTCATGTCGAAGGTGGTCCTTACGATGAGCCCGTCCAGAAGCAGCAGCATCGCGGGCAGAAGGAGGAGCACCACGGCGACGCTCAGAAGGGCGCCGCGGGCGATCAGGCGGCACATGGAGGAAATGATGTCCACGTTGGAGTAAAGACCCACGCCGTAGGTGGCAGCGAAGAAGCCGAGGCCGCTGACCAGGACGCTCTGGGCCGCGGAGGATACGGCATGCTGAACGGCGTCTGTCCTGTCCATGCCGCTGAGTCTGTTCTGTTTGTAGCGCGTGGTCATGAGGATGGCATAGTCCACGGTGGCACCCAGCTGGATGGTGGAGATCAGGATCGGGCCCACGAAGGGCAGCTGCGTGCCGGTGAAGTAGGGGATGCACAGGTTTGCGGCGATGGCCAGCTCGATGATGGCCACCAGCAGCACCGGCAGGGAGATGGACTTCTGCACAAGGAGAATGATCACGAAAATGGCGATGATCGAGATGAGGCTCACGACGGTGAAGTCATGGTCGGTGCAGGCGATCAGGTCCTTGGTGCAGGGCGCCTCGCCGATGAGCATGCCGCCGTCATCGTACTTTTTGAGGATCTCATTGAGGCTGTCGATCTGCGCGTTGACCTCATCCGAGGAGATGATATAGGCGGAGTTGACCAGCATCAGCTGATACCGTTCCCCCTTGACCATGCGCAGAGCCTCAGGTGGCACGATGCTCTCGGGAATGCCGGCGCCAAGGAGACTGTCGATGCCGATCACGCTCCTGACGCCGTCCACCTTCTGCATCTCATCCGTCATGTCCCGCACGTCCTTCTGGCTCACATCGCTGTCCACCAGAAGCAGGTGGGTGGTGGCCATGTCGAAGGTCTCCTCCAGCTTCTTGTTGGCGATGACGGACTTGAGCTCGGGCGGCATCACCCTGCTCATGTCATAGTAGACGTCTACGTTCTGGTAGCCGTAGAAGGAGGGGAAGATCATGAGGGCGAGGACGATGCACAGTGCCTTGTAGTGCCGGGTCACAAACCGCCCGATGCCGCCCACGTTCGGGAGCAGGGGCCTGTGGCTCGTCTTCTCAATGGGCCTGTCCATGAGGCGGATCACGCAGGGCAGAAGCACCACGGTGCCGAGGACGCCCATCACGACGCCCTTGCTCATGACGATGCCCAGGTCGCGGCCCAGGGTGAAGCTCATGAAGCAGATGGACACAAAGCCCGCCACGGTGGTCAGGCTGGAACCCAGGATGGAGGTGAAGGTCAGGTGAATGGCATTGGCCATGGCTTCATCCTTGTCCTGGATGTGTTCCTTCTGCTCCTTGTAGCTGTGCCAGAGGAAGATGGAGTAGTCGAGCGTCACGCCCAGCTGCAAAACGGCAGCCACGGCCTTTGTGATGTAGCTGATTTCTCCCAGGAAGTAGTTGCTTCCAAGGTTCCAGAGGATGGACACGCCGATGCACAGAAGGAAGATGATGGGCAGCAGGAAGGAGTCCATGGTGATCATCAGCACGATGGCGCAAAGGGCCACGGCGATGCCCACGTAGATGGCTTCCTGGTCCTCCACCAGCTGCTTGGTGTCTGTGACCACGGCGGAAAGGCCGCTGACGAAGCACTTTTCTCCGGCAGTCCTGCGGACTTCGTGAATGGCCTCCATCGTCTCCTCGGAGGAGGAACCCTCATCGAAGAAGACGGCGGAGAGCATGCAGTCGCCCCGCTGGAACATCTCGCGGTAGCTGTCAGGGATGATCTCAAGCGGGAACATGCCCCTGGTGATGGATGCAAAGCCGATCACGCTGTCCACGTGGGGAATGTCCTTCAGGGCATTTTCCATATCGGTCTGCTCCTCGAGCGTCATGCCCTCCGTGACCAGAAGGGAGAAGGCACCCTTGCCGAAATCCTCCAGAAGGATTTCCTGCCCTTTCACCGTTTCAAGGTCCTGGGGCAGATAATACAGAAGATCATACTTGGTTTTGGTTTGCACCATGCCCAGCACCGAGGGCACAAGCAGGATGAGACACACAATGATGACCAGGATTCTGTGCTTCACAAGACGTCTGACGAATCCTTTCACATCCGTTACCTCCCAACATTCTTTCTGATAAAAGACACTGTGTTGACAATCGCAACGGTGCGAATTATAATCGCTAATGTGATCAGTTTCAATAAACAGATTGATTATCGACCGTTTGTTAATCGACAGCGAACGCGCAAGGCCGGCATTACTGAACAGATAAAGGCAAAATTGTTGAGTAATCCGGACTGCGTCAGGAAAGAGAAAGAGGGATGCGGGATGGCTATTCATGGAGATGCGCACGGGGTGCAGCAGGTCCAGGACAAAAAAGAAGACCGGAGGGTCCGGCGGACGAAGAAGCTTCTGACGCAGGCACTCACGCAGCTGTTGCAGGAAAAGCAGATCAATGAGATCACCGTCAAGGAGCTGACCGACCTTGCCGACATGAACCGGGGCACCTTCTATCTGTACTACAGGGACATGTTTGACATGCTGGAGAAGGTGGAGGACGGCCTGTTTGGCGCGCTGGATGAGATCATCTCGGTGCACGGAAACAATGATGTGATGACTGAGGCAAAGATGATCCTGGTGGATCTTTTCCGCTTCATCGGTGACAACCGGGAGATGTGCCGGGTGCTTCTGAGCCCCCACGGGGACATGAACTTTCTGCACAGGCTGAATGAGGTGCTGCGGGAAAAGTGCCTGATGGCCTGGCATGAGCACAGGCAGGAGAAGGATGAGGCGGAGTTTGACTACCACTACAGCTTCATCGTGTTCGGCTGTGCAGGCCTCATCCGCGCCTGGGTCAACCGGGACTGTCAGGAATCCCCGGAAACCATGGCGAAGCTGGCCTTTGACATGGTCTTGCGGGGGAGCATGGCGGATGTATAAGGCAGACATGAAGCGGCGGATTGCGATCGGTACAGAGGACTTTGAGTGCATACGGGTGAACCATTGGTTCTATGCAGACAAGACATCCCTGATCCGGGAATGGTGGCAGCAGGGGGACAGGGTCACCCTGATCACCCGTCCCAGGCGCTTTGGAAAGACGCTGAACATGTCCATGCTGAACTGCTTCTTTTCCCTCAGATACGCCGGCCGAAAAGACCTGTTCGAGGACCTGAAAGTGTGGGGATGCGAGGAGATGCGAAAGCTCCAGGGCACCTTCCCGGTCGTTTTTCTCTCCTTTGCAGACGTGAAGCCGACAAGCTTTCCGGAGGCCATGGAGCATGTCAGCATGATCCTGGAGGATCTGTATCTTGAGTACGAGTGGATGCTGCAGGACAGCATGTTCTCTTCACGGGACCGCAGCTGCTTCTATAGTGTCCGCGGCGACATGGGGCCGCAGACCGCAGCCGGGGCCATCGAGCGGCTCTGCGGCTGGATCGAGCGGTACTATGGAAAGAAGGTACTGCTGCTCCTTGACGAGTACGACACACCCGTACAGGAGGCGTATGCGCGGGGCTTCGGGGATGAGATGGCGGATTTCATGAGGCAGCTGTTTTGGAGCACACTGGAGGTGAACCCGTCCCTTGAGCGGGCCGTTCTCACGGGCATCATGGTGCAGGAGGCCCTCGTGGGCAGCGTGAACCACGTGGAGGCCGTGACCGTCACGTCGTCAAGGTATGCCGCGTCCTTCGGCTTCACCGGGGCGGAGGTGGCATCGGCCCTTTCGGAGCAGGGGTATCCCGAGGAAGCGCTTCAGACGGTCTTCGCGTGGTATGATGGCTACACCTTCGGACACATGAAGCCTATCCTGAATCCATGGGATGTGACGATGTTCCTGAAACAGGGGAAACCTGAGACGTACTGGACGGACACCGGAGGCAGCGGGCTCATCAGCGGACTTTTGCAGAGATCGTCTGCCGGGATCAAGCGGCAGCTCGGGGTGCTGCTTGGGGGCGGGACCATCGGGGTGACCATAGATGCGCTGGTCACGCCAGGCCGGATTTCCTTCGACGAGCAGGCGCTCTGGAGCCTGCTCCTGTTTACCGGGTATCTGAAGCTGGCCGGCAAGGCGCCTGAAAAGCCCGGCACATATGAGCTGGCGCTGACCAGTTTCGAGGTGAGCGTGGCCATCCGGCGCATGGTCAAAGCATGGTTTGATGAGGACAGCTCCTTTGAACACATGGAACGCGCCATGCTCCGCGGCAGCGAGCTGGACATGAACCGGTATCTGCACAGAGTCCTGGAAACTGCATACAGCGGCTTCGATGCGGGCATGGACGGTTCCGAGACCGAAAGGTTCTTCCTGGCGGCGGTGCTGCGTCTCATGGTCGATCTCGATGGAACCTATGAGGTCCGGATCGGCCCGGAGACCGGATGCTGCCGCTGCGATGTGGTGATGCTTCCTGCATCTTCCCCGGACCCTGCCGTCATCCTGTCGTTCAGGACGGTGGCTCCGGACGAGGAGGAGAAGATGGAAGATACAGCAATGAAGGCACTTCGGGAGACCCGGGACGTCCTAAAGGACGACCAGACGGCGGGAAGCGTCCTCCGATATGGCCTTGTGTTCCGGAGGAAGGAATGTCTGATCCGGAAAGGCTGAAAAAGGGCCCTGCGGGCAAAATGTCCGCAGGGCCTGCTTTCTTCACATGGATGGAGCGCTTCAGATGGCATCCGGGCCTGCGAAGGATGCACGGAGCTGCGAGAGGAACCGCTCCGCGATGGGCGAGAAGGTCTGGTATCGCTTCCAGATGAGGTACAGATCCGTCTCGAGCCTTGGCGCCAGGGGCCGGAAGACGAGCCCGCTCCCGGGCGATGTGTCGATGAGCCG
>JAFUBA010000014.1 GCA_017460395.1 Clostridia bacterium
AACCACCAGGATGCCGCCACGGGCGCATATTTCCTGTCGGAATTCTACGCCAACGCAAACCCCGACTACAGGGGACGGGCCACCACGCCGACCTTTGTGGATATCAAGGAGAAAAAGGCAGTGAACAACGACTATCACCGCCTGACCAACTATATCGAGGTGCAGTTCCGTGCCTTCCAGAGCCCGGACGCGCCTGACCTGTATCCCAAGAAGTTCCGCGAGGAGATCGACGAGTTCAACGACTGGCTGTTCCCCCATGTGAACAACGGCCACTATCGGATGGCCTTCTGCTCCTCCATTGAGGCATACAATGAGGCATATGCCGACTTCTATGAATCCCTCGACAAGCTCGAGGAGCGCCTCTCCAAAAACCGCTTCCTGTTCGGCGACTATGTGACGGACTCTGACATCCGCCTGTATGTGACGCTGGTGAGATGGGACACGGGCTACTACAGGAACATCGGCCCCACCAAGCACAGGATCGTGGACTATCCGAATCTGTGGGGCTATGTGCGCGATCTCTATGAGATCCCTGCCTTCCAGAAGACCACCTTCTTCCCCAGGAAGCCCGAGGGCGAGGATGCACGTCTCTTCCGCGATTTCAACAGCCGCCTGGCCTGGCAGATTGATTACAAGGCTCTGTATGCCACAGACGGTGCCCGCCGCCTTCTGAGCCAGACCCCGGACGAGAAATTCCTGCGCCACCCCGAAAGTGAGACCGCCGAGGACTACCAGAGCGAAATCTCCTTCAGCCACTGGAATCTGCCGGGCGAGAAGGACAGGGATCCCTCGCTGCCCGAGAACAGTCCTCTGAGGGCCGATGCGTCCATCAACCCGATTGATCTGCACCAGGCCTACACCTGATTCTTTTGCAAGGGAGGGATTTCATGTCCATCTATCAGCGTCTTGAGAACCTGAGCTTTACAAGGCCAAGCGGGACAGAGGAGGAGCGGGCTGCTGCCGCTTTCCTGAAAGGAGAACTTGTGCAGGCCGGCTTTCAGGTGGAGGAGGAGTCGTTCACCTATCAGAGGCAGGTACCGCGCCTTGCGCGGCTGTCCGCCCTGACAGACGAGGGTGAGACCGTCTTTCCCGTCACCGGTATCATTGACAGCGCCGGTACCGCAGAGGGCGGCGTTCAGGCCCCGCTTCTGTATCTGAAATCCCTCGACGATGTGACCCTCAGTCAGGCAAGGGGCAAGATTGTTCTGTTCCACGACCGCCTGGGACCCGAGGAATATCGAAGAGTCCTCAAGGCGGGCGCCGTGGCCACCATCGCCACCAGTGGCACCATCCGCGACACACTGGAAAACAGTGACCTTGAGACCGGGCGGTTCCGGGACAGCCTCAAACCGCTCGGCCCCATACCCGGTTTTACCATCCGCATGACAGATGCCGTGAAGCTTCTGCGCCTGCATCCGTCCTCCATTCACTTTGAACTGCAGCTCCAGGAGGAGACCGTGTCCTCACAGAACCTTGTGGTCACGATCCCCGGCACCGACCTTCAGGATGAAATTATCGTGGCCGGAGCACACTATGACTCCGTCCCGTTCTCCAAGGGCTCCTGGGATAACGGCGCAGGCGCCGTGGAGATCATCTCTCTCGTGGAGCACCTTCGGGAGGCACAGCCCCGCAGGACCGTAAAATGCGTGCTCTTCGGGTCTGAGGAAACAGGGCTTCAGGGTTCCAAGGCATACACGCTCCGCCATCAGGATGAAGTCCCGAAGACCAAAGTCATGATCAATGTCGACGTCGGCGGCAGCATCCTTGGGAAGGAA
>JAFUBA010000098.1 GCA_017460395.1 Clostridia bacterium
CACGACGTCGAGGAGGAGCAGAAAGAAGATGCCGATGAGGAAGCCGGCGGCGGCCGGCACAAAGGACAGTCTGCCCATATACTCGCTGCTCTCGAGGGCCGGCTGCAGGAGGCTCCAGAAGGAGGCCGCCACCATGACGCCTGCTGCAAAACCGGTCAGCACCTTCTGAAGTGTCGCGGAGATGCTCTTCCGGAGGATAAACACCATCGCGGCGCCAAGGCTCGTGCCGAGAAGGGGGATCAGGATGCCAAGGAGAACGTCGGAGGTCAGCATGGGACCACCATCCTTTCAGATGCGCTGTACGCAGAATAGATTCATGTTTCATTATTCTACGGCAAAGCTGCCTATCTCCTGCCTGAAAGCATGCTGCATGACAAAATGTTCGAGACAGCACCTGGACTCGGAGCTTCTCTCAGAAGGCTCTGATTTCGATAAGGATCACTTCCGATTTCTTCTATCTCCAATCGCGCTGCAGATTCGAAATGCTTCATGCCGAGTATGTGCTTATCTGCACAGCGGGTTACAGTCCAGGGTGAAATGGGGAATCATGGAACAAGGGAGGAAAAAACATCGAACGCATGGCATATTTCCATCAAATTTGACAGGTTCTTTGAGAAAGATTACGATGGTGACAGCCTGAGAGGGAAAGGAAGTACAACTCATGGCTGATATGATCCTTACAAAAGATGCGGCTCTGAGATGGGGCGTGACAGAGCGCCGGATCACTGGTCTGTGCAGAGATGGAAAGATCCCCGGGGCAGTGAAACAAGGGAGGCACTGGTATGTCCCTGCGAATGCGGAGCGTCCGCCAGATGGCCGAATCCGCACCGGAGCGTACAGGACAGCTTCGCCCAGAAAGCGGCTGCAGATGCCGGTCGGTATCTCGGATTACCGCGAAGCATGCACAGAGTACTATTATGTGGACAAGACACTGCTGATCCGAGATTTTCTGGATGAGCGTCCTAAAGTATCCCTCTTCACACGCCCCCGCCGCTTCGGGAAAACACTGAATATGGATATGCTCAGGACGTTCTTTGAACTTTCGGACGAGGATACCTCCGTCTATTTCAAGGACAAGGCGATCTGGCGTGCCGGAAAGACATATCAGGCGCATCAGGGGAAATATCCTGTGATATATGTGACGTTCAAGGATGTCAAATACGAGACATGGGAGGAAACCCTCGAGAAGTTCGCAGATATTATCGGGGTCGAGTATGCGCGCCATCGCGTGTTGCTGACATCCGACAGATGCGATGCATCTGACAAGGCGTATTTCCAGCGGATTGTGGAGCACACGGCATCGGTCACGGAGCTTGCCGGCGCATTTGAAACGCTGACCAGGATGCTGCATGCACACTATCAGGTGGCGCCGGTGATGATCATTGACGAATACGATACGCCGATTCAGCAGGGACATGCACAGGGCTTTTATGACAAAGTGATCCTGTTCATGCGCAATCTGTTTTCCGGGGGATTGAAGGACAACCGTCATCTGTCCTTTGGCTTCATGACAGGAATTCTGTGTGTGGCTGGAGAGAGCATCTTCAGCGATCTGAACAATCTGAGGATCCATTCCGTTCTGGACGAAAAATACAATGACTATTTTGGCTTTACTGCAGAGGAGGTCCGCACCATGGCCAGGTACTATGGTGCAGAGGACCGCTATGATGAAATCTGTCAGTGGTATGACGGGTACCGTTTTGGAAGTAAGGTCATATTC
>JAFUBA010000099.1 GCA_017460395.1 Clostridia bacterium
AGGAAGGTGGCGCCGAAGGCGATCTCAAGTGACAGAACGGCCGAGCGGATGAAAGAGGACATCTCAAAGACCTTCAGATACCACGTGAATGTAAAGCCCTGACCCGGAAAGACCAGGGCGCTCTGCTCGCCAAAGGATGCAGCCATGATGATGACCAGGGGCCCGATGAGAAACACATACACCTGAAAGGTGATCAGACCTAGCACAATGGGACGGTGTCGCTTCATGGCGAGGGCCTCCTATCATCTGTATTCCTGAGAACCTGTGTTTGTACGCCTGTATCCCCGCGGGTCTTCCCGCGGGGATACATAAAAAAGATTACTGCACGCCGAAGGTTTCGTTCCAGCGGGCGGTCCACTCAGGGAGCTTCTCGGTGACAAAATCCCAGTCGGGGAGGATCAGCTGAGATACCATCTCGCCGTAGGTGAAGTTCTGCGCATGCTCCTCGTCCAGGGTGATGTCGGTGCGCACGGGGCTGTCCACGCCGTCGATGGCCTCTGCATACTGCACGTCATAGCTGAGATAGTAGTCGATGAAGGCCTCGGCCAGTTCCTTGTTCTTGGAACCGGTCACGATGTTGAGCATGTTGTAGCCGCCCCACATGCCTTCCGCGGGGTTCACCCATACGTAGTCGGGGTTGGCGCTCTTGGCGGTGGTGTAGGAGTAGTCCAGCAGCACGGCCGCACACACCTCGCCCTGGTTGAGCATGGTGATGGTGTTGTTGGCGGAGGTATAGGTGGACTTCACGTTGGCTTTCAGCTCCAGCAGCTTTTCAAAGATGGCATCGTCATCCTTGCCGGGCTCCAGACCGAAGGCAGCCGCTACGCCCGCGTAGAACAGGGGGCCGGAGGTGTTGGTGATGGCCGGGATGGAGATGTAGTCGGCCAGCTCCGGGTTCCACAGGTCCGCAAAGCTCTTGATCTCCACAGGGCAGGTGGCGGGATCGTACACGATGCCCAGACGGTTGAAGGTGTAGGCCGGGCCGTAGCCTTCGCCCATGGGGGTGCGGGCGTTCTCGTAGATGGCGGAGAGGTTGGTGAGCTTATCGGCATCGAGGGTGTCGATCTTGCCCTCGGCCATCAGCTGCTTGACGAACATGTCGCCGATGATGACCACGTCATACTCGCCCTCGGCGGCCTCTGCGATCTTGGACACGCGCACGGCATTGGCAGCGCCGTCCGCCACGATGGTGCAGCCGGTGAGCTCCATGAAGGGATCATAGATGTTCTTCTGCAGAAGCTCTGCATTGAAGGCGAAGGTGGAGATGGTGAGGGTCTGTCCGGCATAGGGCTTGTCCTCGGCGGAGGCGAGGGAGCACAGGGACAGAACCATCACGAGGGACAGGAAAAGCGCGGTAAGCTTTTTCACGGGAAGGGTCCTCCTTTTGCAATTTGGTCGTTTGGTGCAGGGCACAGGCCTTATGAATTGGGCCGTGCCTCAATGAGAATGATTTTATTGCCACTCAGCCCCAGGGTTACCCTGCTGCCGATGGAATAAACGTGTTCCTGTGCGCTGCTGCACACGATTTCGCCAAGGGGCGTGGAGACATTGTACTGGACATTCCGCCCGAGGAAGGTGGTGACCATGACCTCGCCCTGCAGCGGATTTTCAAGGCTTTCGCCCTCGGGGGCAATCTGAATGTCCTCCGGGCGGATGCAGGCCTTGAAGGTGTCGCCCGTGCCCGGAGCCTCCGGGACGCTCAGGGGCTGCCCGTTTTCAAGGAGGAGCACGCCGCCGCGGCGCTGCAGATTCAGGAAGTTTTCAAAGCCCACGAACCGCGCGATGAACTCTGTCCGGGGCCGGGTGTAGATGTGGGCGGGCGTGTCCATCTGCTCGATGACGCCCCCGTTCATGATGGCCACCTGGTCGGAGATGGCAAAGCACTCCTCCTGATCGTGGGTCACGTAGATGGCGGTGAAGCCCAGCTCCTGCTGGATGCGGCGGATCTCCACACGCATCTTGACGCGCAGCTTGGCATCAAGGTTGGAGAGCGGCTCGTCAAAGAGCATGAGCTCGGGACGGATGACCATGGCACGGGCAAGGGCCACGCGCTGGCGCTGACCGCCGGACATTTCCCTGGGATAGCGGCGCTCAAAGCCCTTCAGGTCCACCAGCTCCAGCATCTCCATGACACGCTTTTCCGTTTCCCGCCGGTCGGTCTTGCGCATCTTGAGGCCGAAGGCCACATTGTCAAAGACCGTCATGTGGGGGAAGAGGGCATAGCTCTGGAAGACAAAGCCGAAGTTCCGCCTGTGGAGGGGGACGTTCGTGATGTCCCGCCCGTCAAAGAGGATGGACCCTGAAACCGGGGCATTGAAGCCGGCGATCAGGCGGAGGGTGGTGGTCTTGCCGCAGCCGGAGGAGCCGAGGAGGCTCACGAAATCGCCGCGGCTGACGCTCAGGTGAAAGTCCCGAAGGATCATGTTCTTGTCGTACCCTGCGGTGATGCCTTGGAGTTCGAGAAGTGCCATCTGCGCTGCTCCTTTCGTGTCGTCAGGCGGCGAGGGGGTTGATTCTGCGGCTGAGGCGGTTGAAGATGCCGGAGACCACCATGGTGACCACGATCATGACCATGGCCACGGCGCTGGCCTGGACCCAGTCTCTCAGGCTCATGGCATACTGATAGACCATGGTGGAGAGGACCTGGGTGTCGGTGGCGCCGAGAAGCTGTGGGGTGGTGTAGGCGGTCATGCAGCCGGTAAAGACCAGCACGGCGCCGGTCACAAGCCCCGACACCGACAGGGGGAAGACGATGCGAAGAAAGGCCACGAGCCGGGAGGCACCGAGACTCCCGGCGGCCTCGGTCAGGTCTTTGGGGATCGAATCCATGACGCCAAGGAGCGAGAGGATCATCTGGGGAAGGAACAGCTGCACAAAGCCCACCGTCATGGAGAACTCATTGTAGAGGAGGGACTGGGGGCGGGCGAAGAGGCCGGAGGAGACCAGGAACTGGTTCACGATGCCCTTTCGCCCCAAAATCACCATCCAGCTGAAGGAGCGGATGACGGGGGAGGTGAACAGGGGAAACACCGCAAGGGCCATCATGAGGCCCTTGTGGCGGGAGTAGCGGGAGATGTAATAGGCGGCTGGGAAGCCCAGGAGGGCACACAGAAGCGTCGACAGAAGGGAGAGGCGAACGGACCTTGAGAACACCTGCTGAAAGTAGGTGGACTGAAAGAGCGTCACGTAATTGGAAAAGGAAAACCGCTCCGCCTCAAAAAACGTGCCGGCCAAGATGGAAAAGAGGGGGATCAGCATGAAAACGGTGATAAACAGGGTTCCTGGCAGGATCAGGATGAGCCATGCCCACTTTGCCTTGTGCGTCACAGGGCCGCCTCCTCTCAGGTGGGGTGAAACACCAAAAACAGAATGAATTGTAACAGGCAGAAACCATGCGGTCAATGAGATTTGACATTATAGATCCTGCAGATAAAAGCTGATAAAGCCTGAAACAACGAATATAAACCAGGGGGGCGGCATGGCGGGAATGCCTTCAGGCCCCAAAACGGCATTGCTTTCCTGAGGCGGCTGATCTATGATGCCAGTGGCAGAATCAGCTTTTACAAAGTCAGAATGGAAAGCGTGGGATCAGGGAATGCGGATCATCTTTGTGCGGCACGGGGAACCGGACTACGAGAGAGACTGTCTGACAGGGACGGGGCGACTGCAGGCGGAGGCCGCGGGCGAGCGGCTCATGCGGGAGGGGATCTCGGAGATCTACGCTTCGCCCATGGGGCGCGCGAGGGAGACGGCGGCGTGCACGGCAGGAAGGCTCCAGCTTCCCGTCAGAATCCTCGACTTCATGCACGAGATCTCCTGGGGCGGGACTTGTACGCCAGAGTCGGGGCATCCCTGGACGGAGGGCGACCTCATGATCGCAAGGGACGACTTTGACTTTTTTCAGGATGACTGGCGGAAGCACCCGGCCTTCAGAGGAAATCAGGCCGTGGAGTACCTCGATATGATCTCCGGAAGGATGGATGACTTCCTGGCGGGACAGGGATACCGGAGGGAGGGCACGAGATATCTCTGCGATACGGATAGGCAGAAGACCATCGCGATCTTCTGCCACGGGGGATCCGGCGCCTGTGCGCTCTCGCACCTCCTGTCCCTGCCCTTTCCGTACGTGTGCACCGTGATGCCCTACGAGTTCACATCGCTCATCATCCTGGAGCTCCCGGTGAGAAAAGGGGCGTATGTGCACCCGAGGATCGAGCTGTTCAATGACACATCCCACACCCTGGGGATCTCCAGCGGCCTCCGGTTCCAGGCGTAGGAAGCAAGGGGCGGCAGGGCGGCGCACACAGAAAAGATCAGCGTCCACAGAGATGTGGATGCTGATCTTTTTCTGTCAGGCCTTTTCGATGCGGCACCTGAGCACCCTGGACCCGTGGGAGGGAACCATGAGGTTCAGATAGTCGCGCCGGATGCCGAGGTCCTCGACGGTGATGGCGTCTGAAAAGTGCAGGGCATAGCCGCTGGTGGCGGGCAAGCCTGCGTCCGCGAAGATGAAGGGCACCTGACCGGGCTTCGGAGCAAAGTTGAACAGGCCCACCGCAAACTCGTGGTCACTCATGTGCTTGAAGAGGGTGAGGCCGGTGTCCGGGAACTCCTCCCAGCCGCCCGGCGCATCGGGGCCGTTGTAGATCATGCGTCCGCGGTATACGACCTGCGGTACCCGGCCCTCAGGATCCTGGTTTATGCGAAGAAGACCGGGGCTCAGAACCAGCTGCTCAGAGGCTTCGGACATGCTTCTGAGATCGGCACCCAGCATCAGCGGCGCACCCAGCATGCACCACAGGGCAAACTGGGTCTGGTACTCGGTGTCCCCGCAGGTGTCCCCGAGGGCCACGTTTCCCTTGCCGTACATGCCGACGGTCAGCATGTCGATGTCGTTGAAGCAGTTGGGACCGCTCATGCAGAAATTGTCGAGCTGGGACCTGGCGATCTCGGAGAAGGACCGGAAGTTGTCCTGGATATCCCCGGTGGAGCGGTACATGTGCACACCGAGGGACTTCATCCATTTCCACGGCTTGTCCGTGCCCCAGTTGCAGGCGGCAAAGAGAATGTCCCGCCCGGTGGATTTCAGTGCCATGGACATGGTGGCGTAACGGTTCTGACCGTCTGCGTTTGCGGGGAAGTTGCAGAAGTCGTACTTCAGGTAGTCCACGCCCCACTCCGCAAAGGTCTGCGCATCCAGAAACTCGTGGTCGTAGGAGGCGGGATAGCCTGCGCAGGTCTGCACGCCGGCGCAGGAATACATGCCGAATTGAAAGCCCAGGCTGTGCACAAAGTCGGCGACGGCCTTCATCCCGTCCGGGAACTTTTCGGGATCCGGGACGAGGCGGCCGTCCCTGCCCCGCTCCCTGAGGCTCCAGCAGTCGTCGATCACGATGTAGTTGTACCCGGCAGCAAGATAGCCCCTGTCCTTCATGGTCACGGCCATCTCCCGGATGAGGGGATCGGAGATATGGGGGCCAAAGGTGTTCCAGCTGTTCCAGCCCATGGGCGGTGTCGTGAGAAGCATTCTGGTTTCCTCCTGATGGTTTTTTGTGTTATGCAAGGATGCTCTGCCGGTACTGCTCCGGGGACATGCCGGTGCGGCTCCTGAAGGCCCGGTAGTAGCTGGAGTAGTCTGTGAATCCGCACAGGATGCATGCGTCCTTTGGCTTTGCACCGTGGCGGATCATCTCCTGGGAGACCAGGATGCGGCGGATCATCAGGTACTGATGGACGGAAATCCCGGTGTAGTTTTTGAATTCCCGCAGAAGATGGTATTTGCTCATGTGGAACTCGTCCGCCAGATCGTCCAGGGAGAGAGATTCTGAAAAGTGAAGATTGATGTAGGAGATGAGCCTGCTCATGCCCCTGGAAAAGTCGCTCTGGGGGACAACCTCCAGGGAGGTCATCATGCCGAGGGAGCGGATGAGGAAGGTGCAGAAACGGTAGCAGTTGATGATCTTGTCCTGGGGCTTCAGGTGGTTGGAATCCTCGATGATCGCATCGATCTCGGGAATCAGCGGGTCCAGGTCCTCCTGACCAATGTGGAAGCGGTAGTGCTCGTTCTGCGTCATCCGGTCCAGGGTGCCCGGAATGTCATAGTCGACGGTGGAGACAGAGGTCAGATAGGCCCTTGTCGCATACAGATAGAAGCGCTCGTAGGGAACCTCTGCATCCAGATGGATGTTCCTGTGCATGACGCCGGGGGGATAGATCAGCACATCGCCTCTGGCCGGCTCAAAGTCCAGCGTGTCCACCACGATGCGGGTGTGGCCCGAGAGAAAAAAGAACACTTCAAAGTAGGGATGGCTGTGGTAGACGACGGGATGAGGTTTGGTGCCCACGAAATGATACGCCTCAAAGTCCCGGCCTTCGGGCATCTGGCGGTTGTAATCCCAGAATCTCTCCTGCGCCATCTGCTCCACCTCCTGAAGAGGAGTATATGGCAACTTTTGCAAGAAAACAAGCAAATGATTGCTTTTCCTGGAGAACAGATCGAAACGCGGAATTACATGCTTGGATTTGCATCAAAACCACCAGGGAATGTGGGAAATATGCCAAAGAGCACCTGCATGTAGATGCAGGTCAGTCGTCGCGGAAGGTCTCACGCACCTCCAGAATCCGGTCATGGGCCTTCTGGAAGGCATCCACGACCTGAGGGTCAAACTGTGTGCCGCGGCCGTTCAGGATCTCGCGGAAGGCATTCTCCTCCGGCCAGCTGTCCTTATAGCTCCTGCGGCTGGTGAGGGCATCGTAGACGTCTGCGACGGCGACGATCCGGCCGGGGAGGGAAATCTCCCCGCCTTTCTTGCGCGCGGGATAGCCCCTGCCGTCATAACGCTCGTGGTGCTCAAGGGCGATGGCTCTGGACAGGTGCATCTCCCTGCCTTCCACGTTTTCAAGGAGCTGTCCGCCCCAGGTGGTGTGCTGCTGGATGATCCTGTATTCTTCATCTGTGAGCTTTCCGGGCTTTTCCAGAATCTCGGTGGGCACAAGGAGCTTGCCGATGTCGTGCATGGTGGCGGCGAGGCGCAAGTCTTCTATTTCCTGCGGGCTCAGGCCCATCTCCTCGGCGATCACCTTTGTGTACTCGGACACGCGGCGGATATGCTGGCCTGTCTGACCGGACTTGTTCTCCGAGATCTCGGCAAAGTTGACGATGACCTCCTCCTGAATCCGGTTGGTCTCATCTGCCTGCTGCTGAATATAGGCGCCGTACTCCATGATGTAGGTAAAAAGCAGCGTAAAGAGAAACAGCAGGACGGCCATTGGGAAATTGTAGAAGCTCAGAAAGAGGATCAGGAAGGCACGGTGCCGGATGGCCCGTGCGGCCTTCACATCGAAGGGATGTCCGCTGGAAGCCAGCGTGGATGTCAGGCGGTGGAGGCCCTGGACAAAGATGAGCAGGACAATGTGGGACAGAATGATGACCGTCTCACCGATGATCAGCTGCTGCTCCCTGCTCATGGTGCTGATGGCCACCTTCTGGAGAAAACGGAAGAAGGCGTTCTCGGTGATGTAGTCCCACAGGAAGGGAAATCGATCCGGACTTACGGTGATCAGGAGCAGCATGAGGAGCTGAAAGATCAGGCCGAAAAGCAGAAGAGCGCGGGTGACCGTGGTGACCCTGGATAAAAGGTGACCGAAGCGGGAAATCTTCCCGCGGACCTCATCTGCGCTGTATGTCCTCTGATGGAGCTTTTCAGGAAGCGCCGGAATGGATTTTCTTGGAAGTGCGGTTTTCATGGACGATCTCTCCAATGCGCGAAAAATGACGCATGTAAGGCGTGCTGCCCGGCATGGCAGGAGAGAGTGTATCAGATTGGGGAAACGGTGTCACCCACCGCCAGGAACAGAAGGTGACGGACCCTGCACCTGAAAAACCAGGATCGATTTTGCACAGAATTATCTGTTCAGAACAAACTGTAAG
Organism: Clostridia bacterium; assembly: GCA_017460395.1. Lineage (GTDB taxonomy): Bacteria > Bacillota > Clostridia > Christensenellales > Aristaeellaceae > UBA2943. The sequence continues at coordinate 7,931 of JAFUBA010000099.1, forward strand.
AGAAACAGGCTGCAGATCCGCACAACCGCCAGAGTTCTACAAACAATCAATAAAACATAAAATTATATCCTAAAAGCTACTGATGGAATACAGACACAAGAGTATTATAAGGATATAAAACAGGTTATACATTGCAGATATCGAAATAAAAAAATATTTATAAAATTTTCTCCAAGATACTTGACATATGGTATCTGCGGTTGTACCATGCAGATGTCTGAAAGAGATAATGCGCCGAAACGGACAATGACAGTCGAAGACAAGACCGTAACATCCGTCCATATGAGAATTTTCTCTGACAGAAAATTGACCGCCGGACGAACGCCTGTTCGGCGACGATATCCGGTTTTGCGGGGAGGGCGAAATGCGAGGGGAAGAGACAGAAAAGGAGGTGCCTGAAATGCAGCGGGTGGCAGAAGAAGTGCCGGAGGAAAGGGTGTATGCGCTGTGCGAGGCCATTGTCCATCAGGCGTATGAGGACTATGCAAGGGCGCTTCGAAGGCAGGCGGCGGTGTTCGGCGGATGCCGGAACCCGGAGCTGGATGAGGTGGAGGACTTTCTCAGGGGTGATCTCAGCAAACGGGTGATGGGGCAGGATCCGGAAATCATCATGCGCAGGATCAGACGCCGTGTCGCAGAGGAGACAGGGGAGGCCCCTGACCTTTGCCGGCGGAGAATGGCATGAGATGCCTGAGGGATAAAGAAAGGGAGGCAGAACGACACTTTTCATGGAGGAGAAACGGGGAATCAGCGGTGAAGAGAGGGGCAGCGGAAGGTGGCGCGCGGAGGCGATCCATGCGATTCGAAGCATGCGGCACATGGCGTACCTTCAGGAGCATCTTCCGGAGGAAATCCGGGCGCTTGAGGAGGACATGGCAAGTGTCTCCTCGCCGAATCTTTCAGGCATACCCCGTGGACACAGGGAGGGTGCGGGGGAAGAACACCTGGTGCATCTGATCGATGAGCGCACACGCCTGATGGACCTGCAGTCACAGGTCCGGCAGCACGTGCTGCACTTCGTCCCCGCATGGCAGGATCTGAGCGAGGAGGAGCGGGACATGCTGTATTCAAGGTACGTGGAGGGAGAAAAGCAGGAAGCCACCTCCGCCCGTCTGGGCATCGGCAGGTCAACGCTCTATCGAAAGCGCGAGGAAGCCCTGACACGGCTGATCGGATTCATGGAGCGGGGAGGCGGCTGGCGTGGCGGTCACCGTCTTCCGGATCTGTGAGAGGGTGCGGGCCAGAAGGTCACCGGGATCCATCAGGAGGAGACGGGCGGGACAGGAGAAGGCCTGGATGCACTGAAGAATGGATCTTGCCTGATGGCTCTGCACACGCAGACATGCCGCGAGTGGCGCCACAGACCGGCCCAGGGCATAAGGCACGGAGACCCGCAGCATAACGTTTTTTTTCTGCTACTGACTCCTGGGATGCAGGCACTTTGCATCCCGGGAGGGACATCATACAGGAGGATGAAGATGTACGAACAGCAAGGATTGTACCTGGATAGCTATAAGCTCTACGCAAACACAAAGAGCTATCTGTGCGCAGAGAGCATGACCATGGAAGACCGTGGCATCGTGTTCACCTGCATCATCGAGTATATGGTGACCGGGGAGGTGCCGGAGGGGCTCATTCGGGATAAGCGGCAGTGCACGGCCTGGCTGCACTTCAAAGATAACCTGGATTTCAACCACAGGCGGGATATGGCAAGGCGTCAGATGGCGGCAGGAATACCTGTCATGTCATGACGCAAGGTCCTTTAGGTGATGTAAAGCTGCCTGCAGCGCCCAAAGGATTCAACACAGAGGCAGCTCAGAGGAGGATCGCGATGAGGAAGCAAAAGGAATTGCCCATGAAGTGCTTCAGGCTCTATCCGAAATTCAGGGATTTCCTGAGCATGGAAGAGCGCAGAAGACTGATCACCTGCATTTATGAATACATGGAGCATGGTGAGGTGACGGATGATTTTTCGGACTCGGATTGTCTGGGTATGGCCTGGCTGCACTTCAAAAATATCCTGGATTTCAACCGCAGGCGGGATATGGCAAGGCGTCAGATGACGGCAGGAATACCCTGCCATGTCATGAAGCAAGGCCCTTTGGGCGATGTAAAGCAGCCTGCAGCGCCCAAAGGATTCAACACAGAGGCAGCACAGAGGAGGATCGCGATGCGCGAACAAAAGGAATTGCTCATGAAGTGCTTCAGGTTCTATCTGAAAATCAGGGATTGCCTGAGCAAGGAAGAACGCAGAAGACTGATCACCTGCATTTACGAATACATCGAGCATGGTGAGGTGACGGATGATTTTTCGGACTCGGATTGCCTGAGCCTTGTCTGGCTGCACTTCAAAGATAGCCTGGATTTCAACCGCAGGCGGGATATGGCAAGGCGTCAGATGACGGCAGGAATGTCTGCCATGTCATGAAGGGGGCCCTTCAGGCGATTGAAACCAGCCTGCAGCGCCAAAAGGATTCATCACAGAGGCAGCACAGAGGAGGATTGTGATGAGCGAACAGAAGGAATTGTTCATGCAGTACGTCAAGTTCTATCCGAACACCAGGGATTACCTGAGCATAGGGGACTTTAGCATGGAAGACCGCGGAAGACTGATCACCTGCATTTATGAATACATGGAGCGTGGTGAGGTGACGGATGATTTTTCGGACACGAATTATCTGAATCTGGTCTGGATGCACTTCAGAGATAATCTGGAAAATGCACACAGGCGTTCCCTGACAAACAGCAAGAATCGGCAGGGCAAGACGAAGAAGAAAAAGACGGCAGGGCGTGCAGCGCCACAGCCCGCCGGTCCTGGCACGATGCAGTTCTCAGGCGGGATGGTCATGCAGCCTGCGCAGGGATCGGGCTGCATGCCACCTGGCTCGGGAAGCTTACAGGCCGGGTGTGCAGCGCCACAGCCCGCCGGTCCTGGCACAATGCAGTTCTCAGGCGGGATGGGCATGCAGTCTGCGCAGGGATCGGGCTGCATGCCACCAGACGCGGGAAGCTTACAGGCAGGGTATCTACAGGAAAGGGCGGCTGTGCAGCCGATCCCACCCGCAAGCGTTCCTACGCTGCCATGGGACGATGGACCATATGCATACCAGGGGATGGCACTGGATTTGGAGAAAACATATGTCCAGGAATCTCAGAGGGATGTCCGATATCCAGGGGAGGAAAGTGATGACCAGAGAAAGATGAGCGAGATGGCATCGGCATCATGGGAACAGAATATCGCGCAGTATCGTCCTGTGATTCCATCGCAGGAGGAAGTGATGGAGTATATGCAGGCATGCGGTTATCAGTTCCCTTTGCAACTGTTCATGAACACATACACGAACAGCGGGTGGATGAAGAACGGCGAAATGATTCAGGACTGGAAGGCACTGGCGGACGAATGGAGCAAGTTGCCTGTGCCTAAGTCGTTGGGGGGAGCCAGTCCAGGTGTCTGAATGCCGGTCATACAGGCAGAACACGGTCTGCAAGCGTAACAGAGAACGCTTGCAGGCCGCTTTTCGTATCTGGAAATGGTAACGTGCAGACGCGGACCATGACAGGTGGAGACAAAGAAAGACTACCAGAGAAGGGGCGGGAGTGAATCAGAACGGAAACGCGACGAAGATGGGCGACAGGGGCGCGAAAGCTCAACGAAATTGAACGAACAAGAACGAACCATATACGAAAGCGCGACGAACGCGAACGAAAGGGACACGAATCTGCACGAAGGCGTGACGGAAGCGAACGCCCGGAGCACGAATCAGCACGGGAACTCAACGCAATTGAACGACCGGGGGACGAAGCATCACGAAGGCGCGACGAACGCGAACGGAAGGGACAAGAATTTGCACGAAGGCGTGACAGAAGCGAACGTCCGGAGCACGAATCAGCACGGAAACTCAATGAAATTGAACGATCGGGGCACGAAACATCACGAAGGCGCGACGAACGTGAACGAAAGGGACACGAATCTGCACGAAGGCGTGACGGAAGCGAACGTCCGGAGCACGAATCAGCACGGAAACTCAATGAAATTGAACGATCGGGGCACGAAGCATCACGAAAGTTCCATGAAAGTGCACGACTAGGGCAGGGATCAGCACGGAAGCACGTTGAAAATGGACGGCGGGGGCACGTATCAGCACGGGTGAGAATGGCTCAAAAAAACGAAAAGAAACGACGGGTA
>JAFUBA010000100.1 GCA_017460395.1 Clostridia bacterium
CCGCTGTCCGGGGACGAACCGGGCATCCATTCCATGCCGGGGAGACGGACGGGTTCTCCGTTGAGATACAGCCTGGTGCCAATCCTGCGCAGCGTGCGGAAGCCGATGGCGGAGCAGATCTGGTCGACGGTCTCGCCCTTTGGATTTCGCAGCTGCAGGTCCAGGGTATACAGTTTCGGCCGGTCAAAATGCCAAAGCTGCAGATTCTGGATCGTGTCATAGGCATGCAGGCACATCGCCGAATCCAGTGTGGATGCGCTCACACTGCCTGAGGCCACAACGGGCAGGGCGGCTACTCGGTCCGGGGCCTGGGCATCGCCGTCCCGCAAAAACCAGCACAGCTCGTGGCCCTTCATGGAATCCCTCCTGGGCGTGTTCACACGCACGGAGAAGGAGAGCTGGCAAAGGGCATGGTCCGGGTCAAAAAAAGTATTGAGTACACCGGAGGGGAGCACAGGCTCTGCGACCGCCTGCAGGTCAAGAAGACGGCAGGCGGAGGTGATCTCCAGCGTGACGGGGCGGATGAGACCGCCATCATTTGGCCAGTCGTAGGATTTCAGGCAGGGAAGGGCGTCCTCGGAGAAGCTGTTGTCGACACTGACGTCAATCACGTTGGTGCCGATGTGCACTGCTTCCGTGATCTCTGCGCGGAAGGGTGTATATCCGCTGGAGGGGTGATCCATCACCAGGGTGTCATTGACGTACACCATGGCGTGAAGGAAGGCTGCACCAAAGTGGAGGAACAGCCTGGCGTCCTCCGGCAGTGTACCCTGCTTGAGCTCAAGGGTGTAGCGATACCAGCACGCTCCCTGGAGCGACTGGGTCTCATCCTGCACATTCCACGTGTGGGGGACCCTGACATGCTGTCCTTCAGACAGCTGAGCGCGGTCCGGGGATGGGGAGAAAATCCAATCTGACAGGACGGTTTTGACACAAGACATAGAATCACCCCATGTGAAGAAGTTCGGGAAAAAGCGGCCAGAGAAAAATACAAAAACCACATCGGAGCTGCCAGTCCGATGCTGAAAAAACAAAACAAACAGGAGAAAGCCGGTGCTCTCACCTGAGATCATGAAGGCCGGGAGGCCTTCCATGCGATGTATCTTAACGATTTTCTTTCAGCATTGCAAGCACCGGCCACAGCCAATCAGCTTCAGCAGACATATCATCTGCAGTTGGGCAGACGCCCTGTCAGAACACATGAATCTCGCGTTTGACGCGCCCTGAAACGTCAAATCCCCTGTGTATGCCGGATGGGGCAGGGAAAACCTGATCGTATTTTGGTCTTTTGTTTGTATTTGCTCTTGCGGGAATACGGGGAAAATGCTATATTCCCCATAACCAATTGATGCAAGGAGGTTACCACCATGGGGAAAATTAAAGGTTTTCTGACGGAATTTAAGGATTTTGCCATGCGCGGCAATGTCGTTGACATGGCTGTTGGCGTGATCATCGGTGCTGCCTTTGGCAATGTGGTCACTGCAGTCATCGATCTGGTCATTCAGCCGATCCTGGATGCCATGCCCAAGCTGGAGGGTGGCGGAGCCGGTTTTGCCGGCGCAGCCGTATCGCTCCTGGGTGTGCTGGTGAACTTCATCCTCACCGCGTTTGTGCTGTTCCTCATCATCAAGGCGATGAACAGCGCGAAGAAGCTGGCCACCAAGAACAAGGAAGAAAAGCCCGCAGCACCCACCACCAAGAAGTGCCCGTACTGCTTCAGCGAGATTGCCATCGAAGCGACCCGCTGCCCGCATTGCACCAGCGAGCTCAAGTATGATCCCTCCAAGAAAAAGTAAGAAGAGATAAGCAAAGTGAGCAGCATTCATGCTGCTCACTTTTTATGGTGCGCAGAGCATGGTGCGTTTTCTGTCAGTTGAAAGTCTGCTCGCAGACGCATGCGCCAAATCAGAGTGCAAAGAAAGACGCTGGACATCATCATGAGTGTGATACGGACTCTTCTCGTGACAGCAGGTGTGGTCGCCTGCCTGTACCTTTTCCTCATTCACCCCAGGTGGCCGAGAAGACCGCTTGCAGGGCTTGCGGGGTACATGTACGCCCACAGAGGGCTCTGGGATGAAATGAGCCCTGAAAACAGTCTCCCGGCCTTCCAGGCTGCCGCGGAGGCAGGATACGGGATCGAGCTGGACGTACAGATGACCCGGGACGGCATACTCGTGGTGTTCCATGATGACACCACAGACCGAATGTGCGGTGTACCGGGACATATCCGGGACAGGACCTGGGCGGAGCTTCAGTCCCTGAGACTGCAAGGCGGACAGGAGCGCATTCCTTCCCTGGATGAAGTGCTGGAGGTGGTGCACGGGCGCGTTCCACTGATTGTGGAGATCAAAAGCTGCCCCGGCATCCGGGCACTCTGCCGGAGGACGGCAGACCGGCTCATGGCGTACAGCGGACCATACTGCGTGGAGAGCTTTGACCCAAGGGCGGTGTGGTTTTTCAGATGGCATGCTCCCGATGTCATCCGGGGCCAGCTGGCCTTCAGCCTGAAGGGCGGGGGCGGGCACAGGAAAACTGCTGGCAATTATCTCCTTGGCACCCTCATCCAGAATGCCCTGTCTCGCCCGGATTTTGTGGCCTTTGAGACGGTGTCGGATGATGCTGTATCGCTTTTCCTTGTGGGGAAACTTGGCGCACACCGGGTGGGATGGACGGCCAGAAGCCAGGAGGAAGTGAATGAAAAGCGGGACAGATATGAGCTTTTCATCTTTGAGTCCTTCCGCCCGGAGCTTACGGCCCCATGATTCCGATGAGCGGCCAGTCGGTGCTCTGTCGGAGCATGTTCTCCAGGCGGTCTGCAAAGTCCAGATAGAAGCGGACAAACTCGCTCTGCCGGGCGTTCCACAGATCCGGCAGGGCCTGAGCAAAGCAGCGGATCTCGGGCTGAACGGCGGAGGGGATATCCCGGATTCTGCGGGCTTTCCCGAGACAGCCTGCATACCAGCGGATCTCCCGCACCATAGAAAGGATGGAGTCTGGTGTGTAGAAATTATGCACGAGATACCATTCGAAGACCGGGTGCTCAGGGTCAGGCCCATCCAGGGTTTCCTGACGCCTTCGGTTGTAGGGGAGCGAGGAATCAAAGTGCCTGAGAAAGAAATCCTTGAGGCAGTGCTCCACGAAGGTATCCTCCACGGAGATCTCCTCCCTGTGACATTCCTCCACCTCCATGCTGAGGAAGGAGGAATAGTTGGGGCAGCGGACGGGGAGGATCCAGAAATAGTTCTGGCCCATGTGACCGTCCATGATTTTCAGGGAGGGCATGTCGAGAATGTTCTTGGGTTGAGTCAGACGCTGCATATGGCACCTCCGGAAATGGCGAAAAGAATAAGCTCAGTGTAGGAAGCAGAAGGTACCTTGTTGCACCGGGTGATCAGGCCGGCTGTGCGGTACGGTGAAAGCATAGCAGGCAGGAAAGGAAAAATCAGGGCAAAAAACATGCGCAGGGCAGAAACCGTGCGCATGTTTTTTGCCTTGACATAAAGTCGCTCATTCGTCCTGAGCGTAATACGGGCGGAGCAGACGCTCCTGCTGGCGAAGGAGCCGCTGGCGGATCAGGTCCACGAGGCGTGAGGGGGAGAGGACCTGCACGTGCTGGCCAAAGGACAGGATGCGGATGAGGAGCTCGCTCTCATCGTGCTGATCATACCTGAGGCGCAGGAGGTACACGCCCTCCTCGCCTGCAGGGTCTGTTTCTTTTTCGAGCCACGAGAAGGTGGTGAGCACGCGGGAGAGGGTGCCCCGCTCGTCGCGGATGCGCAGCGTGGCCTCGCATTTTTCGCTCTGCAGGCAGTGGAGGAGTACAAGCTTCGGATCAAAGGTGCGGGAAAGCGTCTGAACGGACGTGATTCGTGCAAGGTTCAGCGTTCTGTGCTGGTGCTGATACACGACATCCAGGCGGAACTTGTCATCCTGCAGGGAGTATTCGAGATGTATGGGATACACCTCCCAGGTCTGATGGATGCCGCGGGCATCATGGAAGGTGATCTCCAGCATGGTTTTCGTTCTCAGGGACAAGAGAATATCCTGAAAGTGATTGATATAGTCTTCGTCTGTGTAAGGATCGCCGTCAGCATACTGGTCATAGTACCATACGAGGGAGGGATCAAAGAGGGGGGAGACACCCGTCAGGAGCTCTGGCTCCTCGAGGCGAAAGAGGCGGAAGCGGGGATCTGAACACAACGTTTTCAGCCACTGCTTTTCAAGAAGCGTGAGGGGCATCTCGGGCACAGGCGGAAGCGGGGTGGACAGATCGTCCCGAAGAAGCGGCCAGGAGCCGTCCTGCAGCTTTTCCGGGATGACCTGATCGGAGTGGAGAAACCCTGCCTCCCGAACGGTCTGAAGCATGCTTTTCTGCGTCAGAAGGCCCTTGGATGCAAGATTCAGTATCTTTTGAACACACTCGTAATAGACACCGTATATTTCATGGTACAGCATGTGCTTTCACTCACCTCCGCTTCGGCTACTGATCATCCAGGGCGAGCCCATACATTCTGTACATCTGCACCAGGGTTTCCCGGAGCCGCTCTTCCAAAAGGAGATTGGAGGAGGAAAAATGCACGATGCGCCCGATGAATGTGCGGATCCAGGGCAGCATTTCCAGGGCGTCCCACACGCTTGCCGTGTAGCGCCAGACATGCGGGGCGACCTGTTCCACCTTGCCGCAGCGCTTTTCCCGGATCAGACGGTGGATGATGTATTCCTCGCCCTCTGCCACCTCAATCTCCATGCGCACATGCTCCAGTTTCCGGTCAAAGGGCAGGGAGACACCCCACATGTACTTATGCATCTCCCGGTACTGCTCAAGAAGCGGCGCCAGCTGAAGGACAGTGTCTGTGGACTCAGCCTTTACAATCCTGTCCAGGCGATAGGAGACGAAGTCCCTCAGTGTCGGGTCATAGACGATGACGTACTGACGCCCGGTCTGCGTGCTGAAGGCAAGGGACATGGGGACAAGCTCCAGTTCCTGATGGTCCACCGTCATGCTGACGATGGTGCCATCCCCGGCTGCGCGAAGAAGTTCGAGTGTCACCTCGCCGTCCAGGGCTTCAAGGTAAAAGCGGTGACGGAAGGAAAAAAGGGAAGGCGCAAGAGATTCCTGCACATTCAGATGATGGAGGAGAAAGGATCCGATCACGCCAAGGGGCATGGCCTCAGAGAAAAACTGAAGGCAGTACTGCCACGGGGTCTCATCAAGGCAAAGATCCTGTGCGGTGGGGGAGAGGGAAAAGATCTGCTGATTGCCTTCCTTCCGGACCTGTACAAGGCCGAGAGCGCGGTACTCGCGCAGCTTCCGCTGCACGGTGGACTGATCGAGATTCATCAGCTCGGCGGCTGCGATTTCAGAAAAGAAGCGGTCATAGATGGCATCGAGGCAGGCACGGACGGTCATGCCGCCGGACTCTGAGAGGAGTGCGAGCAGATAAAAATGCAGCGTCAGGTCCAGGTCGGTGAAGCTCTTGGTGCGGAAGGTTCGATAGAGGGGATTGATGGGGTACTGCCGGCTGTCCAGCGTCAGGTGATAGATCCGCCCGCTGGGGGTGCGGCGGCACTGCAGAAGGTCACCGATCCAGCATTCCAGTCGGCGGCGCTCATTGTCATAGGTCCGGGCGTTGAGTTCGTCAAATTCTTCCCGCCGCCGGAACCCGTAGAGATAGATATTGCGGAGGAAAAAACGCACCCGGTCATACCGCTTGAGCAGCTCACTGAACACCATGCCATCACCTCCCCTTTTTCTGAAATGCGCGAAGCACATAAGATGCGGGCTTACACCAAAAAGTAAGGGCATGATAGCCCGCCGGGGGTGGACTGTCAAACAAAAAGCCTTTACTGACCGATTCTTTTCAGTCAGCAAAGGCTTTTTTGCAAGTTGCAAATTACAGAGCAGAAGTTATGAATACATCAAAGAAAAAACTGCATAGAAAAGACATGTCTCCAGGCTTTTGGGAAGGACACGGCTCAGGCCCGAGGAGACCATATAGCGTCATACATCCTGTCCTGCGGCTTCTTCCTGGGCCGGGGTCTCGGGAGCGGCCTGGTTCTGCGGACCATTCTGTGCATCCGGTGACACTGCCTGAGCGGGCAGGGCATGCTTTCCGCCGAATCGGCCAGGACGGCTCCGAGGGGCTCTCTGGCGGAAGCCAGGCGCCTGACTGCCCGAGGGAGCCGGCTTGTCCTGCAGGCCGCTTATGGTGTCCGGGGTGGTCGACTGACCGGCCTGCCCGTCATGGGCATCCGGGGCAGTGAAGGGGTCGTTCTGTTCGCTCTGGGCATCCTCAGCTGTTGTATCATCATTCTGTTCGCCGGGTATGTCCGGGATACCGGTCTGAGGGATCCTGTTTTTCCGGGCCTTCTGTCCGCTGCCTTGCTGCGCATCCGCAGGTTTCTTCGAATCGGGCTGCTGATCCTGGGACTGGTCCGTCTGTCCGTCCGCTACGTCGGTCTGAGGGTCCCCGATTTTCCGGTTTTTCTGTCCGATGTCTGGCTGCGCATCCGCGGGCGTATTCGAATCGGGCTGCTGATCCTGCATAGCCTGGGGCGTCATCTGCTGCCTGGTGCGGGGCAGACCTTGCTGCGAAGAATTCCCGGGTGGCTGTTGCCGGGTTCCTCTGTTGTCCGGTGATTCCATCCTTTCTTCCTGCCGCGTGACGGTGGCACCGGACACAGCGTCGCTGTTTTCCGCGATACCCACGGAGAACATGGAGAGGGTCAAGGAGAGCGCGAGCGCCAGGGCGAGCGTGCGCGGACGCGAAGGCTGAACTGATACGTGTTTCATGGTTTCCTCCTGTACACTGTCATTCCCATGGTTTGGGTGTTGATGAGCTTGCTGCGGCAGTGAGGTGATCGGCATCCGGATACAGATCATGTTCCTGCCGGCGTTCAGAGAGAACCGGAGCATCGTCTCTGGCTCTTTCTGACAGACACAGGATACAGGTGCGATGTGAGCATCGGCTGAAGAAAACCTGAAAGAAGCAGGGATAAACCGCGAAATATGCCAAAACCCCCGGACCATGAAGGCCCGGGGACAATACTCATGAAGCCGGCTTTTCGGCCGCCGGGAGGAGTGATTCGTAGGATGCAAGCAGCTTGCGGACGGCCCGCAGGCCCTCCTCCAGAAGCTTCTGCCCCCGAAAACCAGGAGCGTTAAAGGTGAGATAGGTGCCGTTTTTCCGATTCACAAAGACGAAGCGCCCGTCGGCATTCTGCGCGCCGCGGATCAGGGCGCCGACATCCTTGACGTAGGCAGCCTCAAAGCGGAAGGAAAGACCGTTGTCCATCTGGACCACATGGGAGATGCCCAGGTGATTGCACATGCCGCGCATCTGGCTGACATCGAGCAGCGATGTGAGCACCGGCGGCATCTCGCCGAAGCGGTCGATGAGCTCGTCCACCAGATCCTCCCGCTCGGCATCGGAGGTGAAGGCGGCGATTTTCTTGTACATTTCCATGCGCTGGTGCTCATCTGCAATATAGGAGGCGGGGATATAGGCGTCCACCTTCAGATCCACCCGGGTTTCCAGGTCCGGTGCCACCGCCTTGCCCTGTACCTCGTACATGGCCTCCTCGATGAGCTTGCAGTACATCTCATACCCGATGGCCGCCAGGTGCCCATGCTGCTCGGGCCCCAGAATATTGCCGGCACCGCGGATCTCCAGGTCGCGCATGGCGATGCGGAAGCCGGAGCCGAACTCTGTGAACTCCCGGATGGCGTGCAGGCGCTGCTGGGCGGTTTCGGAGAGCATGCGGTCCTCGCGGACGGTGAAGTAGGCGTAGGCCTGCACGTTCGATCGGCCGACACGGCCGCGCAGCTGATAGAGCTGGCTGAGACCGAACCGCTCGGCATCATAGACGATGAGGGTATTGGCGGTGGGGACGTCCAGACCGCTCTCGATGATGGTGGTACATAGCAGCACGTCATAGCTTCCGGCATAGAAGTCCATCATCACGTCCTCCAGGCCGTGCTCCTTCATCTGTCCGTGGGCAAGCCCGACGCGCACCTCCGGCACCAGGGCGTGGAGGTGATCGTAGAATTTCCCGATGGACTGCACGCGGTTATAAAGGAAATACACCTGACCGCCGCGGCTCACTTCCCTCAGGATGGCGTCCCGGATGAGGGCGTCGGAGTATTCGATGACATGTGTCTGCACGGGCATGCGGTCCTCGGGCGGGGACTCCAGGACGGACATGTCGCGGATGCCCACCATGGACATGTGCAGGGTTCGGGGAATGGGCGTGGCGCTCAGGGTCAGCACATCAATCTGGTTTTTCATGTTCTTGATGACTTCCTTGTGCTGCACGCCGAAGCGCTGCTCTTCGTCCACGATCAGAAGGCCGAGGTTTTTGAAGCGCACATCCTTGCCGAGGATCTTGTGGGTGCCGACCAGAATGTCGATCTTGCCTTCACTCAGGCGCTGGAGAATGTCCTTCTGCTGCTTCGGTGTTCGAAAGCGCGAGAGCACATCCACGTTCACCGGAAACCCTGCAAAGCGCTTCTGAATGGTGCGGAAATGCTGCTGGGCCAGAATCGTGGTGGGGGCAAGGAGGGCCACCTGCTTGGAATCCATGACCGCCTTGAAGGCGGCCCGCAGGCTGACCTCGGTCTTTCCGTAGCCCACATCCCCGCACAGAAGACGGTCCATGTTCCGGTGGGATTCCATGTCCCGGGTGATCTCCTCGACCGAACGCTTCTGGTCGGGCGTCAGTTCGAAGGGAAACTGATCCTCAAACTCCCGCTGCCATGTGGTGTCCTGGGAGAAGGCAAAGCCGGTCTGCTGCTCGCGCTTGGCGTAGAGCGCGGCCAGATCGAAGGCCATCTTGCGGATGCTGTCACGCACCTTGCCCTTCTGTTTGGACCATTCGCGGCCGCCGATGGAGTTGAGCTTGGGGAGCTGGGAGGGATTGCCGATGTAGCGCTGGACCCTTGCCAGCTGTTCGATGGGGACATAGAGCTTGTCGTTTCCAAGATACTGAATCTGAATATATTCGTGCTTGGCCCCGTCGGTCTCCATCTGCTTGGTGCCAAGATAGATGCCGACGCCGTGGTCCTCGTGCACCACATAGTCGCCCACGTTCAGGTCGGTGAAGGAGGCGATCTTTTCCCCGCTGTGCTTCCTGGAGTGGGTGTGCTGGAAGCCGCTGCCCCAGATGTCCGCATCCGCCACCAGGGCCAGGGCAGCCTCCGGCCAGACAAAGCCGTGGGAGAGGGACTGGGGAAGGATGGTGACAGTGCCTTTTTTGAGGAGCGTGTGTGATGCGTCCAGTTCCGTGTCTTCCTGGAAGGCGGCATCAATGCCCATCTCCAGGAGCGTGCTCTGCAGGCGCTTTCCTCGGGCGGTACCGCCGGAGAGCAGAGCGACAGTGTATCCTTTTTTCAGCCACATCTCGCAGTCGGCCGCCACCTGCTTGAAGTGGGAGGCGTAGCCGGCGAGCGGGTCCGCGGTCAGGTGAATGACCTCGGTGGGTTTCAGGTTCCCGGTGCCGCGCGTCAGGTCCGTGACGGTCACCTTGGTGGTGGCGGGATCAAGTGCCGCCAGCGTCTCCCAGGAAAACAGCAGTTTTTCCTGCGCCTGCACGGCCTCCCCGCGCTCCATGGCGGCGGTCAGATCGGTGAGAAAGCCTTTCTGACGCTCATCGCAGCGGCGACGGAGGCCGGCCGGGTCCATGTAGAGGGTGATCTCGGGCTGATACCAGTCAAAAAGGGAGGCGGGCGTGTCCGTGAGGACGGGCAGCCAGGCCATCATCCGCTTGAAGGGCAGTCCGTTTTCAAGGGACTCGGCATCCCGGATGAGCGCGTCCCGGCCGTGGGAGATGACCGCCTTCTGCGTCTGCGTTTTCTCCTGCTCCTGCAGCCGCGGCGAGATGGCATCCTCAAAGTATTCGGCCAGCTCTTCGTCATCGTCCGGGATGGGCGGGAGCTCATCGAAGACGCCGGGCGGGGCTTCTGTGTCCTCAGGCTCAGTTTCCCTGAGGAGGGCCCGCATCTTTTCGGCACTCCTTCTCGCGTCCTCCTCCTTCAGGAGGATTTCGCACGCCGGGCCCAGGGTGAACTCTTCCAGGTGATCCTCGGACCGCTGGCTGATGGGATCGAAGGTGCGCAGAGTGTCGATCTCGTCGTCGAACAGCTCAATGCGGATGGCGTGGGCGCTGTCCGGCGGGTAAACGTCCAGGATGGAGCCGCGGAGGGCAAACTGTCCCTTGCCCTCGACAAGGTAGGTGCGCTGGTAACCAAAATGCACGAGACGCTCGGAGACAGACTGCAGGTTCAGACGGTCCCCCGGGTGCAGCACCGTAAAGCTTTCGCGGAAAAGTCCGGGGTCGCCCATCGGCTGCACCAGGGCATCCATGCTGGTGACAAGAAGATGCGGGGCGTGGAGGGCGAGCGCCTGGAGGCTTTCCAGGCGGCGCCATGCATTCTCGTGGCTGGTGCTCCCGCGGACCAGGTCCAGTTCTGCGGCAGGCAGCTGGAGCGCATCGGTGCCCATGAGGGACCGGGCGTCCTCGGCGCTTCTTGTGGCGAGCAGGTCGTTCTGGCAGACCAGAAGGACCTTTTTTTCGCTCTTTTCTGCAATAAATGAGGCAACAAAAGCGGCCATTCCTTCCGGAAGGCCGGTGAGAGCCGCCGTCCCGGAAAAGCTGCACAGCTTTTCCAAGATCGCGGGATCAAATGCGTGAAGTAATGAGGAGGCCATGGCCCCTCCTTTCGTCATGGGAGCAGTTTATTCCATGTCCGCCCGGTAGATGGCCATGTACAGGGCGCCGTCGCCCATGGACTGAGCTTCCACACGGATGGGGAAGGAATAGTCGTTGCGGAAGCGCAGGTTCAGATTGGTACCGCCGGAGGCGGCATCCACACCGTGGGGAAGATAGGAGGCGCCGCTGGGGCCGTGGGGTCTGCGCTGCAGGATGGTGACGCCGGGCAGCTGAAGGAGCGCGTTATACAGCGTCGAGGACACCTGACATACGCCGCCGCCGGTGCCCAGCACCGTGGTGCCGTTGACCAGCACCGGGGCCTTCTCGTAGCCGTTACTGACACGGAAGGGACCGACCTGTGTGTTGTAATTGAAGGCCTCCCCCGGCTGATAGATCCGGCAGAGCCTGGAGGCTGCATTGGCAATATTGTGAATGCGCCCGATGTTGGCATCCGTCTGCACCATCTTGTAGAACGACGTGTAGGCCGCGATGGGTGTATCGCTGCGAAGCGGGGTGTCGGTGGGGGAGACGGGAATGAGATCGGTGAGCTCTGTGAGAGAAATATAGCCGTAGTTACGCATGTAGATGACAATGGCCCATCCGTCCATGATCTTCCAGATGCTGACCTTGCTGCCCTTGTCCAGAACGACAAAGTCCTGATCCTGATCGCTCATGGACTTGCGCACGTGCGCAGGCGCCTTGGTGGTGGCGATATAGGTGGACTTGAGGACACCGTAGGGTGGCGTATTGACCTTGTCTACCCGCTCAATGCTGGTGAGCTTATCGCGCTTGATATAGCCCAGGTTGCCTTCCACGCGGCCTACGCACCACACGATGCCCACGGAGAGAATCTCAATGGAGCGGGAGGAATCCTTGGCAAAGACCTTGGGGCTGTTGATGTCCCTGGCGGAATAGAGAATGCAGGTCTTGATGGTCTTTGCGGTATAGATGGCCGGGGACTGGCGGTCAAAGTCCTCCACGTTTTTCTCGTGATACACTTCGCCCACCACATACACGGGCTCATCGTCCTCGATCCGGTCAAGATCGTTCATCTCATCGACCAGCTCCTGGGATACACTGCCGATATCCTGTTCGTCATCATCCTCCTCAGCGAGGGCCGCGGGGAGCATGGACAGGAGCATGAGAAGGGCGAGCAGAAGGGCAATGAGACGCTTTGAAACAGACTGTGAATAAAGAGACATACCATTTTCCTTTCGGGCCCAGGAGAAAACGGGCCCCAGATCCAAGATTCAGGATGCATGGGAAGCATTGCACAGCTGCATGGCCTTTTCAAGGCCTTCCCGCACCCAGGTGACAGCACCATCGGCAGCCAGGGCAAAGGCGAGGTCCATCACGTCCTGCTCCTCCTTTGTGGAGGGCTTTGACAGGACCCAGTCTGCCAGCTCCCATGCCTCAGGACGGCTCCCCACGCCCACCCTCAGGCGGGGGAAGGACTGGTCACCGAGACAGGCGACGATGGAGCGCATGCCGTTGTGTGTACCGGCGCTGCCGCTCTTTCGCATGCGCAGCCGGCCCGGTGCAAGGTCGATGTCATCGTAGATGACAAGAAGGTGATCAAGAGGAACATGATACCACCGGACAATCTCGCTGAGCGATTCGCCGGACAGGTTCATGAAGGTCTGGGGCTTGACGAGAATGAGCCGTGCATCCCCCATTCGGCCTTCGCCCACAAGCGCCTTGCACAGGCTCTTTCGGATGGGCAGATCAAGCGTCCGGGAGAGACGGTCCAGAACCTCGAAGCCGCAGTTGTGGCGTGTCCTCTCGTAGGCGGGCCCGGGGTTTCCGAGCCCTGCGATCACATAGATTTCTTTTTCCTCCACGGAGTATCTCCTTCCAGGAAGAGCTTTCGTGTCACAGCCCGGCTTCCTTGAGCCACTTGGAGGGCCGCACCACGGCATAGCCCAGATCTCCCTCCTCGCCCTCGATGTTGTCATCGATGGCCAGGGTCATCAGGGAGCGGACATTGGTGACCCGCTTCTGGGCAGGCACCTCGGTCTCAATGACAAAGGCGCTGCCCACAACCTTCACGTCAAACTCCTTCATCAGGTCCACCATGCCCTTGGCGGTGCCGCCGCCCTTGAGGAAGTCGTCCACAATCAGGCACTGCTGTCCCGCCTGCACGGCCCTGCGGGCCAGGGACATGGTCTGGATGGAGCCGGAGGAACCGGAGACATAGTTGATGTTCACCGCCGATCCCTCATAGGCCTTGGAGGTGTGCCTGGCAATCACCAGCGGCACGCCCAGGGCATGGGCGGTGGTCAGGGCCACGGGAATGCCCTTGGTCTCCATGGTGAGCACGAAGTCCGGGAAGGTGTCATAGTAGGCGCTTGCGAGGATCCGGCCCATCTTCTGGGTGGCAATGGGGTCGGCCAGGATGTCCGAGGTATACAGAAACCCGCCCGGAAGCACCCGGGAGGTGCCGGAGAGTGAGCGGGAGAGCTTTTCAATGTAGGAGAGGCTCTCTGTCATCGAGATGCGGGGGCGGTAGATGATGCCTCCCGATGCGCCGGTGATGGTCTCGATCTCGCCGAGATCAAAGGATGAGACCAGTTTTCTGAGAATATCCAGGTCCTCGGACATGGAGGACTTGGCGGTGCCGAACAGCTCACAGAAATGCGACAGGGTGAACAGCCTGTTGGGTTCGTCCGAGAGCAGCTTCAGCGTCACGCTCATCCGCTCGTTGCGGCGGTATTTTTCCAAACAAATCGCTCCTTTAGGTGCTGGTCATAGGGGCCTGAACTGCCCCTGGGGCAGACAGCCTGCCGATTATAGCACAGATTCTGCAAAATAGCGAATGAAAAAAGAAAATTTTTTGAGGATTGTTCGGAAAATATTCAGAAGGCGCTTCATGCGTGCTCCGGGGCGCCGGCAGAGGTCCTGAGCAGCGCCAGGACGGCTCTGTACATCTCCGCGCGGCAGGCGGGCCAGCGCCGCGCCCAGTGTCTGCACAGTTCCCTGTCCGGGAGGGAGGTGATGAGTGTCATGGCGGGTCCTTCCTGATCGGAGGCGAGGTACAGCGTCCACTCGGTGCCCCTGCCCTGCTTCATGGCGGTGCCCTCAGGCAGTGGGACTCTGGGCGGCACGCGCTCAAAGCTGTCGGAGAGGGTGGAGGTGATCACGGAATAGATGGTCGTGGCAGCCTTTTCCCAGGCCTCCTGAAGGTTTGGGAAGTACTCCTCGCTCTCCAGCATCAGGTCCACCAGGGTGCTGTCGCCCTCCATGAGCATCATGCGAAGGCACCATGAGCCGTCGGGCTGACGGATGGCCAGGGCCGGCGACTGCAGTTCCTTCTGGTAGCGCCGCAGGTTCCGGAGGATCTTATCCTTTATGAGCTGTTCCCTGTCGGGCTTTATCTCCAGTTCGGGAAGCTGCACCCCCGGTACAAGCTCCACAAGGCTTCCCAGAGGGTGAAGCCTTCGGCGGAGAAGGCCGGATTCCTCCAGGTCCGTCAGGGCAAACTGAAGGGAGAAATAATTCATGAAGCCGCAGTCGGTGACAAAATCCAGGAGCTGGCCTTCTGTCACACAGCCAAGATCTCTCAGGCTCAAGAGCAGCATGGAACGGGTTTCGGCTTCCGAGATCACGGGCTTCCTCATCAGGAGCCTCCTTCATGAAAAAGCCTCCCGTGCGTGCGGTGCAGGGAGGCAGGATATCAAAGCATTATTCCCCGGGTGTCTCGTTCACCAGGAACGGACGGATTTCCTCCAGCATTTTCTGCAGCTCCTCGGGTGTTGCACGCTGTTCATCGGCAATCTCCAGCATGATGGGCCTGGAAAGGTCAAGGCTGAAAATGCCCAGGATGGATTTGGCATCCACCACGTGCCTGCCGGCTCTCAGATCAATATCGAAGTGATAGCGCGACATAATATTGACAAAGGTCTTGACGTTCTCGGCGAGGCTGAGACGGATTTCATAACGGATCATAGGTTTTTCCTCCTTCTGCGAGGGTCATGCATACAGAATGCGTCTGCAGATACGATTATACGGATCCGGGCAGCACTTTTCAAGGTGCAACAGGCATCAGAGGGTGTCAGATGAAAGATCCATGTACCGGCACTCCTCCTGTGTCAGGGTGCACCCCAGCGCCTGCAGGTTTTCCTCCATGCGCTGCACCCGGAAGGTGCTGACAACGGCAAACATGTTGAAGCCCTGATGGAAGAGATAGGCGGTCGCAATCTGCGGCACCGTCATGTGGTGGGCTTCGGCCACCTCCTCGCAGCGCCTCAGGCGCTCGAAGTTGTCCGGGCAGTCGTAGGCACGCATGGCGAAGCGGTCCAGAAAGTCGGAGGCGCGATCCCTGTCAGAGCTCTTCATCTTTCCCGACAGGAGGCCCCGGCCGAGGGCGGAATAGGCGATGACGGGGAGCTGCGAAGATCGGTACCATTTGCGCGCCTCTTCTTCGCTTTTGCCTGTCAGCGTCACACATCCGCCGCCCCAGGGGTCCCGGATCTGCTCGGCCAGGGAGAAGTTGGGGCTGGAGGCGGAAAGGGGCGTCAGGAGATGGGCGCCGGCATAGGCCTGCGCCTCCGCAATGCGCCGGTGCGTCCAGTTGGACACACCGAAGGCGCGGACCTGGCCTCTTTCTTTCATCTCCTGGAAGGTCTCCATGATTTCCCCGACGCCCGTGTGCACATCGTCCCGGTGGAGAAGATACAGATCTACGTGGCCCGTACCGAGAGCCTCCAGCGTCCTGTGAAGGTCCTCCCGCATGGCCCGTGCATTCACGCGCCGGATAGGGCCGAAGGGATGGCAGCACTTGGAGAGGATCACGACCTTCTCGCGGGCCCCTGTGTGCTTCAGCCATCGCCCGATGGCTTCCTCAGAGCCCTGGTAGACCCGTGCGGTATCGATGGCGTTCACGCCCATCTCGAGCATGCTGCTCAGCCATTCGTCTGTGTTTTCCGGGAGACTGCCCGTGCCGAGGAAGATCCTGGAGACGGGGATGTCCACACCGGGAATAAAACCAGTCATCATCTAGGGGATCCTTTCTGTGTACCCGGAAGGCGCATGCCGGCGCGCCGTTTCTCTGGGTGCAGCATCACGTGTGAGAATCGTCCGGGGATGGAATGGCATCCCAGAATTCCTTCAGGCCTGCTTCAAGGTCTCCCGTCTGTACCTGCCAGTGCTCCGGCAGGAGCGAGCGATAGGGCTCCATGGAAAAGCGGCTGTCACAGAGAATGACGACGCCGCGGTCCTCGCAGGTGCGGATCACGCGTCCGCCGGCCTGTGCGACCTTCTGAAGGCCCGGGACCTGGGCGGCGAGATAGAAGCCGGACATGCCCTGAGACTCGTACCATCTCTGAAGCTCATCGAGGGCGGGGGAGACCATGGGCAGGCCAAGGCCTGCGATCAGGACGCCGTCGAGGCAGCGCCCGGGCAGATCAATGCCCTCGGAGAAGATGCCGCCCAGCACGCACAGGGAGAGCAGAGACTCTGAGAGCAGCAGCGGTTTTCTGTAGGCGGAGAGAAAGGCATCGCGCTCACCGAGCCCCATGCCGCGCGTCTGCATCTGAAAAGGAATGCCGGCATCCTCCAGGGACGAGGCCACCAAAAGCATATAGGCAAAGCTTGGAAAGAATGCGATGTACCGTCCCGGGTGCATGTTCATCATGGTCTGTATGGCGCCGGTCAGAAGGGGAACGGACTGCTCCCTTTGCCCGTAGCGCATGGGAACAGGGAGGATGTGGCAGTACAGGTGCTCCCGCGGAAAGGGGGAGGGGATGGACAGGCAGGCATCCTCCTCCTCGCCGCCAAGGAGCTGCTTCATGCTCTGCAGGGGCGAGAAGGTGGCGGAAAAGCAGACGACGCCGGCTGCATGAGCTGTGTTTTCCCGGAAGTGTGAGGACGCGTCCATGCACATGAGGCGGAGCACATGGTGCTCATCAAAAAAGGCGGAGGTCCTGTCGGGATCCAGGCCCCAGGCGCGAAGAAAGGCCGCAAGATTCGAGAGAAACTCGCCTTTCTCCGGCCAGTCGATCTCGCCGTAGCTCATGAGGAGCTCGTCCATGAGCTCCTGCAGGGCCTGGGCAAGGGGCGAGAGTGCTTCCCGTGAGACGTTTCCCTCACTCCCCAGATCTTTCAGAAGCGAGATGGCCTTTCTTGCGCACTTTCTCAGCGGATGACCACGCTTCAGTCCCCGCATGGCCTGCACAAGCTGTCTGAGATCCGCCCGGTCCACCCACCCCGAGAGCATGTCGCGGATTCGGGGCAGAAGGTGGTGTGCCTCGTCAAAGAGCATGGTGACAGACCCGGATTCCGTGAGCTGCCGGATCCGGACGCCCGGATCCAGGAGATAATTGACATCCAGGACCAGGACGTCGGCGACGGAGGATAGACGAAGGGCGAATTCAAAGGGACAGAGGCTGTGCTTTTCTGACAGGCGCCAGATCAGGTCCGGCGGCCAGGCATCCAGGGAGACGGCCTCCATGAGGGCATCATTGTCCCGAAGCCCGTGTCCCCTTGCCCGGGGACACTCCAGGGGTGAGCAGGCGGCCTCCGGAAAGGGGCAGAGGCGGTCCTTGGCCGTGAGCGTCATGGACCATATGGCGGGCACCGCTTCGTCCCAGAGCGAGAAGGTGTCCATGGCGCTCTGCTGCCCGGTGGTCCGCTCGGTGACATACAGGACCTTTGTCGTGAGCCCCTCACCCAGGGCCTTCAGAGAGGGAAAGAGGACCGCGAGAGACTTGCCGGTGCCGGTGGGCATGGACACAAAGAGCCGCTTTCCTGTGCGGATGGCGTAGTACACCTGCCCGGACATCTCCCGCTGCCCCTGCCGCCAGGCGGGATAGGGGAAGGGGAGTGCATGCAGGTCCGCGTCCCGCCTTCGAAGATGGACCGAGGTGCGATCGAGAAATTCAAGGTAGGGGGCGAGGAGCACTTCGAAGCGGCAGAGCACCGTCTCCCTGTCCGTGTCCTCTGGAAAGGTGGCCAGCACATCGCCTCTGGCGCTCACATAGGTCACCTGGCAGGTGCAGCGCGCAAGGTCTGATCGCTCCTCCATCAGCATCCTTGCATAGCAGAGGGCCTGGGCCGTGTGGGCAGGAAGGGGGCTTGATGGCAGATTCTCCCCGGACCACAGCTTGATCTCCTCAATGAGGGGAACATCGCCGTCCAGAAAGGCATCCATCCGCCCGGAGAGCCGGATGGGCATTCCCTCCGGCCCCGCAAGGTCCATATGCAGCGGCACCTCGGCCTGCCAGGGCTGGGGCAGCTGGCGCTGGCGCGCCTTATGCCCCTCGGTGCCGTCCCGCAGTGCGCGAAGGGAGAAGGGGGCTACAAGGTCCTCACCGTGCAGCGTGAACTCCACGAGGGTGCGCACGGACAGGCGCAGGGTGCCTGATTCACTTTTCTTCATGCTGGGTACCGATAGAATTGCAAAAACAAAATACAGAAAACAAAACGCGGGCCAGGCCCGCGTGTATATCAGAGATCAGATGCCTTGTCCAGGGCATCCTGCTGAGCCTGGAGGAGGGAGACAAACTTTTCTTTATAGTCCTTGACGATCTGCTTGAGGGCTTCCACCTGGCGGTTCAGACTGTCCCGCTCACTGCTGAGGTTGCCCAGCTGTTCCTCGGCCTTCTCTCTGGCCTCGGCCAGGATGTTCTCAGCCTTGGCCTGGGCATCGCGGATCGTCTGGTCCTTGACCTGATGGGCCATGACCAGGATCTCCTCGAAGGTAGACACATCATGGGAGGTGGGCGCAGAGGATCCCTGAGGGGCAGGAGCGGCCTCTGTGGCGGCGCGGCTTGCGGCCATCTGGGCTTCCCGCAGCTGATTCTGTAAGGATTTGAACTCCGCATCCCTGCGGTCCATCTCATCACAGATCTGATCCAGGAACGTATCGACCTCTTCCTGATCGTAGCCCTTGGCAACCTGATGGAACTGCTTGCTTTCAATGAGTTCAACGGTGATCTGCTCTGCCATTTTGTGTAGCTCCTTTCAATGTTTCACAGGTGGTTTGGGATGTGCGGTGCACATCCCGTGGGATTGAAGGTAGAATGATCTAGAAAATAACTGCAATGGAATCATGTTTTTCAGCGTTTCCCCGAGAGAAACAGTTCCAGCTCGGCCGGAAGGCGGCCCTTTCGGTTGGGCTCCCCGAGGGACAGAAGACGGATGCGTCCATGGCCGCGGATACTGAGGAGATCGCCCTCGCAGACGTTGCGGTCCACACGCTCCTCCGGGATGTGATTGAGTGACACCTGGCCTGCACGGATCAGATCGCAGGCGCGGGCGCGGGAGATGCGCAGACCGTCCGAGAGCACCGCATCCAGCCTGGGCGATGCCAGCGTCACGTGGAGCTGCTCGCCCGCCTGACGGGAAAAAACGGGCGGCGAGGACAGGACCCGGACGCGGATCGGGACCCGACCTGCCTCCGTCCATTCCAGGGGCAGCCGGTCTGCAACGAGGGGGAGCGCACACAGATAGGCGCACTCGCCGCTCATGACCAGATCGCCGAAGTAGCTTCTGTCAATCTGCAGGGCCATCAGGCTGCCAAGCAGGGCACGGTGCTCCACCTGCCCGGACAGGCGGTGCCAGGTGATCTCAAGAAACCGCATGTCAAAGGAAGGAGATTCGCCCAAAGGATAAAAGCAGGGCTGGAGACGCTCGGCATCCTCAAAGCCGCCGTCAAACGCCACCGACACATCCGCATCCCGGGCCATTTTTCTGGCAAGGGGGATGAGGGATGCGGGAAGAAAGCGTCCTGCGACACACCGGCCGGACCTGGCGGCGCGAATGGCTTCCTGGTGCAGTAGAATCTCATCTGCCTGGTCCGTCATAGGTACCTCAGCGGAGAGAAGAGATTGCGCACCAGGGAGATCAGAAGCCAGCAGGCGATGGGCGAAAAGTCAAAAACCTGAAGCTGGGAGGGGAGATAGCGCTGCAGAAACCTTCGGATCGGTGCGAGCACGGGCTCGACGATGCTGTTGAGCAGGTTGATCCACTGGTTCTGCGCAGGGCGGACCCAGGAGAGGATCACATGGACCCAAAGAAGAATGCTGAACAGATTGAGCAGGGTATCGATCAGACCAAAAAGGGCACGCATGATGCTAACGTCCTTTCATCAGGCGGAAATCATCGTCCGAGGCTTATCAGACGGTCTCCTGATAGCGCATCTGGGAGTGCTGCCAGGCAGCATTCTCCCGCCGTCTGGCTTCCTCGCTCCGGCGGTCCCTGTCCTGCTGGGCGCCCGGCCACATCTGCTGGTCATTCTGTTCGTTGAACTGCCGCAGCGACTCATAGGGGATGACCTTGACGGCATCGGGCGTGATGAGGTAGATGGAGCGGGAGGAGATGCGGGTGAAGGTGTAGCCCATGGAGAAGGCTGCACCGTAGAGAAGATCGAGCGAGCGTGTGACGTCCTCAGGGCTGGGGAGCAGCTCTGTGTTGACGATGATGGACTCGCCGTTTCGCATGAACTCGATGAGCCGGTAGCAGGACTGGATGGACATGGGCTGCGTCAGCCGCTCCACGTGCCGGTAGGCGGTGCCGTCCGGCTGCACGATCTGCCCCGGCATGTAGCTGATATTGTTGGGCACCGAGGGCTGCGACTGGGGCTGGAGCGGCATGGACCAGCCGCCGGGTGCAGAGGACTGCTGTGGCGGCGTGGATGTCTGAGGAGCAGTGTAGGGCGGAGTGCCTGTCTGCATGGCAGGATTCATGCCGGGGGCAAACGGCGCTCCCGTCATGCCACCGCCGACATAGCCGGTCCACTGGGGCTGCATCTGGGACTGGGGAGGCGTCTGGGCCGGTCCGGGCCCGGACAGGGGTACTGACTGCGGCTGAGACTGGGGAGCAGACTGCGGAGTGCTCTGGGGTGTCTGCACATTCTGCGGCTCGTTTTTCCGGAAAAGGGAGGGCCGCTTTTTCTGCACTTTGGCATACACCGGGTGATAGCCCGAGTGGCCGCCGTTTGCCATGTTGGGCGTCAGCTCGTCCTCACCCTGCGGGCGAAACGGCCCCTGCCCGAAGTTTTTGACCAGGTCAGACAGTTTATCAATGAAAGCCATAACAGGTCGTCCTTCCAAAAAGGAGATATATGGTGTCCGGCACGCCGGAAAAAAACAGACGCAGGACAGAAAAGCGCATGGCGCTTTTCCGATAGCTCAGGAAGGCGCCGGATAGTTCCTTTTGCCAAAGAGCAGGCTGCCGATGCGGACCATGGTGGCACCGTATCTGGCGGCCAGAAGGAAATCATGGGACATGCCCATGGAGAGTTCCTTCATCTCAATGCCGGGGATCATTTTCTCCCGCGTCCGCTCAAAGAGCGTGCGCATGTTCTGAAACAGGCGTGCGAGCGTTTCCTCATCGGCATCCAGGGGCATGACGGCCATCAGACCCTGCACCCTGAGTCCCTGGAGCGGCGCCACATTTCTCAGAAACTGTTCAAGCTCCTCCGGGGGGAGTCCGCACTTCTGTTTTTCGCCTGCGGGGGAAATCTCCACCAGCACCGGCATGGTCACCTGGTGCTTCTGTGCCTGGCGGTCGATCTCCAGAGCCAGCTCCATGCGGTCCAGGGACTGGATCATAGAGACTCCCTCCATTATATATTTGACCTTGTTGGTTTGCAACCGGCCAATCATGTGGACCTGGAAGCGGTCTGCGAGGACAGGCAGCTTCTCCCGGATCTCCTGGACCCGGTTTTCCCCGATGGTATCCACACCCATATCGGCGAGGGGGAGAAAGACTTCCGGCGCGTGCGTTTTCGTGACGGCAATGAGGCGGGGGGCGGGATAGCGTCCCTCGGAGGCGGTATTCAGAGCCTCCCGGACCAGGGAGACCCTCGTCTCAAGGGAGGCGGATTCTGGGAGCGTCAGCATAGTTTCACGCTTTCATGACTGGAATTGATGTCAGGATCAAAACAGGCGAATGGTCTGATTCTCAAAGAGCAGGCCATCGGTGAGGGGGGTGATGTAGGTCTGATTCCCCTCAGTGCGCTCAATTTTCACAGGAATGAACAGGGAGTTGGAGCCGTCCTGTACTACCACGCCATCCATGTTGTCCTGGTGGTAGATGGCCCTGGTGGGCACCATGAAGGTGGAGACATAATCGCCCAGGCGCGCTTTGCACGAGCGCATGTAGAGGACCGGCAGGACACTGCTTTCCACCTTCAGGCGCAGAAGCAGTTCATTGCCGGAGCGGGTGAAGGAGTCCACCACGGCCTCCACCTTGGTGTTTTCAAGCCGTTCCAGCTGCAGCTCCAGCTTCTGCCCCTCCACCGGGTTCATGGTGGCCTGGTCCACCAGCATCAGCACCACAAACTGTCCGTCAAAGACCGTGCGGTAGATGGTGGTCTTGGACTTGCCGGGACTGGAGTTTTCCGGCTTGTTGCCCTGGATCATCCGCCGGACTTCAGCCGGGGAAAAGGTATCGTAGTTCTGCGCGGTGAGGCCGTACTCAAAGCCGTCTGAGTAGAAGGATACGATGCACTCCCGGTTTGATACGTACTGCTTGGTCCAGGAGTCGATCCTCTGCTTCTGGGCCTGCTCGTCGTCGAGCAGGCGTGTGAGCCGCTGGTCGCCGGCATACTTCTGGTGCAGATACTGCTGCCTGGCGGTGACGGCGGCGCCCAGGAGCTTTTCCTGGTTGGGAAGGGATCCGCGGGTGCCGGCGATGATTTCACGCACTTCCCTCGCCCTTGTCAGCACATCCGTGTTCACCCGGTCCAGCTGGGCATCGTAGGTGGTCTCGCTCGTGACAAGACCCAGCTCATAATCGCGGATCTGGTCACGGTATTCCTGGAGCGCGGCGGTTTCCCTGGTGGAAAAGCCGGAGGAGTACACGTTGCAGATGGTGATGTTGCGGGCGATGCTCTTGCCCTCCTCCGCGATATATTCTATGGAGGTGACGCCGTCTGCATCAAAGGGCACCTCGTTTCGCACAATCAGGGCATCGCCCGTGTAATTGGTGCCGAGACTGCCGATCTGAATCTTTCCATACAGAGCCCTCTGCGGCGAATAGTTCAGGTAGATGTATACGCCAAAGAGCGCAAGGAAAAAGAATACGATGACCCACTGAGATGGGGACAGGTGCCGCCGGGGCTTTGGCTGCTCGGGCGGGGGCGTAAAGATGGGCTGTGAGAAACCGCCCTCCTGGGAAGTGTAGGGTACTGCGGACGCCTCCGGGGCAGGCTGCGCGGCGGGCTGGGCAGAAGGGTCCTGGAAGGGAGGCTGCGTGCCCTGAACGCCCGTGCCCTGGTAGGGCGGCTGAAAGCCGGATGGCGCGGGAGCACTCTGGGGGGCCTGGGGCCACATGCCCTGCTGTGTCCCACTCCCCTGTGTGCCCCAGGTGCCCTGCTGGCTGGCCCATGGATCATACTGACTCATACTGTTTCCTCATGTGCGGCTGCCATCATGCGTGGCCCTGACAAAAGGGCACGGCTCAGCCCACAAACTCCTGATAGATGGCCTGGATGGTTTTCTCAAAGTCACAGTCATCCACGCCCACAATGATGCTCAGCTCGCTGCTGCCCTGGTCGATCATGCGCACGTTGATGCCGGCACGGCTCATGGCGCTGAAAAGGCGCGCTGCGGTGCCGCAGTTGCTGACCATGCCGCGGCCGACGGTGGCGATGATGGACATATGGTCATGGATGGTGAGCGTGTCCGGCTGCACCTCCTCTGCGATGCGCCGGACGATCTCCTCCCGGTGCGGGGCAAGGGCGTCGCCGCTGACCACCACGCTCAGGGAATCGATGCCCGAGGGCATATGCTCAAAGGAAATGCCGCTCTCCTCAAAGATCTGCAGGACCTTGCGGCCAAAGCCGATCTCGGCGTTCATCATCGCCTTTTCCACGGCCACGACAGAGAAGCCTCTGTGGCCCGCGATGCCCGTGACGGTGGGGGCCATTGGCTCCACCGGCAGGCTCAGGGAGATGAGGGTGCCGGGATGATCCGGCTTCAGGGTGTTGCGGATGATGGTCGGGATCCCGACCTTGTGCACGGGGAACATGGCGTCCTCATGGAGAACGGTGGCACCCATGTAGCTGAGCTCGCGCAGCTCGGCGTAGGTGATGCGGGAGATTTCCCGGGGGTTTTCGACGATGCGGGGATCCGCCATGAGAAAGCCGCTCACGTCGGTCCAGTTCTCGTATGCATCCGCGCGCACGGCCCGGGAGACGATGGCACCCGTGATGTCGCTTCCGCCGCGGGAGAAGGTGTGGACGAGACCGTCCGGCATGACGCCGTAGAAGCCCGGCACCACGGTATTGATGCCGTCGGCGAGCAGGGCCATCATGACGACATTGGTCTTCTCCGAGTCAAACACGCCGTCTTCCTTAAAGAAGACCACCTTGGCAGCGTCCATGAAGCGCCAGCCCAGGAAGTCTGCAAGCAGCAGGCCGTTGAGGTACTCGCCGCGGCTGGCGCAGTAATGGGCGTCGGCACCGCGGGAAATCTTGTCGCGGATGTGACTGAGCTCGCCTTCGAGATCGACTGAAAGTCCCAGCTCGTCCCGGATCTCGCGGTAGCGGTCCGAAAGCTTTTCAAAAGGCTCGGAGAAGTCCTGCCCCTGGCTCTGCAGCGCATGGCAGCGGTAGAGAAGGTCTGTGACCTTGTCATCTCCCGAAAAGCGTCTGCCGGGGGCGGAGGGCACCACATAGAGACGAGCCGGGTCCTGAAGAAGAATGTCCCTGACGCGCCGGAACTGTCCCGCATCTGCAAGAGAACTGCCGCCAAACTTGGTGACGATCACCTTGTGCTGGCCCTGAGATGTCATCATATATCTATTCCTTTCACTCGGATCTGCGGTCAGGCAGCATCCAATTCAGAAGTAAAATCAGTCATGTATCCAGGAGGTCTTCTTCCCGGCAGAGCCTGCCCATGAGCACAACGTCCACGTAGCGGCCGTTTCTGAAGACCTCCTCCCGGAGAATGCCTTCTTCCTGAAAACCGCACTTTTCGTAGCAGCGGATCGCTGCTGCGTTGGTTTTCAGCACGGACATCTTCAGGCGGTGCAGGTTCAGCTGACGGAAGCAGAAACTGCACAACAGCTGCATGGCCTCTGTGCCAAGCCCCTGCCCCTGATAGGCTTTTCCCACCATGATGGCCATCTCGCCTACGCGGTTTTTCCAGTCAAGCCTCGTCACCCCGCAGCGTCCGATGAGGTCGCCGGTCAGACGGGACTCGATGGCAAACTGGTATTCCCCGTGGGTGTAGGAAGACTGCTGGGAGAGCCACTGCCGCTCATCCTCCATGGAGGAGGGGTAGGGCATGCCCCGCGTCATGGCAAGGGCGGTCTCCTCGTCATTGACCATGGCGTGCTGCTCGGGGAGGTCCCCGGGCTCAAAGGCGCGAAGACGGATGCGCTCGGAGGAAAACATGTGCCGCAAGGAAAGCCTTCTTTCTAATGCGAAACTGCCAATGTGAAACTGCAAAGCGTCCATCAGGGGTTTTGCGGGACCTGCCGGACGGGGAGGTTCACCTTTGGTGCCTCCAGCTCATCGGTCTCCTCATCGTACCCTTCCTCCGCGTCCTCTGTCACCAGATAGGAATCCGGGAGGATGTTTTCCATGAAGTCATCGCCGCGCTCGTCCTCTCCCACCATGGAGAAGACCAGGCCGAAGAATGCGTTGTCCTGCTCGCCGCCCTCCTCCATCATCCAGCCGCCGGAGATCTGGCTCTTGTGGAAGCGGAAGGCTTCCTTCGCGACATCAAAGCTGTCTTTGCCGCCAAAGGCTTTGAGCGGGACATGCCAGTCCAGGTGGATCTGGTTTTCGGGCCATTTGTGGAGATAGAGCTTCTGCACCTGCCAGGTGCCGTAGCGCTCAGCGCTCTCCGTCCACTTGTCCTCCGCGGCGGCCTCGGGAACGGCCTGGAGCACGGCATCTGCCACCACCCTGTGGCCGGGATGGCCGTACTCGCCGTCGGTGGCATGGGTGACCACCACGTCCGGCTGGTAGCGCCGCACCGCTTCTGCGATCAGGCGCGGCACCACAAGATAGCCCCACCGCCAGTACTGGTTGGACATTGTGTCGGCACGGGTGTCGCTCAGGTCCATGTAGAAGGGGTAGCGGGTGACACCGCAGTGCCACAGAGCGTTGAGCAGTTCCTGCTTTCGGATGGGCGTGGAGGGCACGGCAATGACGTTTTGCACCTCCAGTTTCCGCTCGCCGGCATAGGTCGGGAGGAGTCCCCCGAACCACAGAAGCTCATCGTCCGGGTGGCAGGAGACGAGCATCAGGTCGGCCTTGCCGCCGATGTGCCACTGGGCGCAGTCTTTCGGGCGATCGCCCGGTGTAAAGACACGGATCTCTGCGATCCACAGACGCGACCTGGAAAGGGAAGTCACCCGGGCACGGGTGGAGCCCTCCGGCAGCGTCAGATATTCCTGGAGGAACTGGCCGCCCTCCTCGCTCTTCACCCACACGCCGTCCACCAGCCCTTCCACGTAAAGGGGCACGGGACGATCGTAGAAGGACAGATACAGCGCACCGATGTCAAAGCCGCCTGCGTCGATCTCAAAGGACTGGCGGGCAGCAAACTCGGCATAGGTGTTATAGTTCTGGTCCGTCATTTTGGCCGCCGTGGTTTTCTGGCGGTTCCCGGCCCGAAAAAAGCTGCACTCGCCCGTGATGTCAAAGGCCTCATCGGCCAGGGCAGGAAGGAGAAAGAGGGCGAGGAGAAGGGTCACCATGGCACAGGTAAATGAGCGGAACACAGAAAACCTCCTGACGCGCTTGAAGCGGGAATGTGAAAGGTGCGCTGATCGCGGCTCAGTAAAGCGTATTCATGCGCTGCAGGCACTCGGAGAGGGCCGTGTAGCGGTGCAGGATCTGGTTGTTCTCCACCATCTGATGGATCACCCTCTCCTGGCCCACCAGCACCACCATGTCCTTGGCACGCGTGAGGGCCGTGTAGAAAAGGTTCCGGGTCAGGAGCATGCTGGGGCCCGGCACCACGGGCATGATCACGATGGGGAACTCGCTGCCCTGGCTCTTGTGCACGCTCATGCAGTAGGCAAGGTCCAGGTCATCCAGCAAAAGGTGATCATAGACGGCCAGGCGGTCATCGTCAAAGAGAACGGACAGCTTTGCGTTTTCCGTGTCCACGTCTGCGACGATGCCGAGGTCACCGTTGAATACGCCGCTGCCCTCCTCCATTTCGCCATCGCCGCCCTGCCGCGTCCACTCCAGGTCATAGTTGTTTTTCGTCTGCATGACCTTGTCGCCCAGGCGAAAGTCCATGTCCTTGAAGGAGAGGGAGGGGAGTGTGGGGGAGGCGGGATTGTAGGCCTCCTGAAGAAGGAGATTCAGCTGGTACACCCCGCACTCGCCTTTTTTGGTGGGCGTGAGGACCTGAATGGTGCGCGGGATGTCCTTCAGGCTGATCTTTTTGAAGGCGGGGAGCCGCGTTCGGTAGAGCTCCACCACGGTCTGGGACGCACTCTGGGAGGTGTCCCGCCGGTCAAAGAAAAAGTCGGTGTTCTTTTCGTTGAGCAGCGGCATCTCACCGTGGTTGATGCGGTGGGCGTTCACCACGATGCGGCTCTCCTGGGACTGGCGGAAGATATCCGTCAGACGGACGGAGGGGATGGCCTGACTCTGCAGGATATCGCCCAGCACATTTCCGGCGCCGACCGACGGCAGCTGATCCGCGTCCCCCACCAGGATCAGACGGGTGCCGGGCTCGATGGCCCGGAGCAGGGCGCGCATGAGCAGGATGTCCACCATGGAGGTCTCATCGCAGATCACACACGAGCAGTGAAGGGGACGGTCCGTCCCCATGGTGAACTGCCCCTCCTCGCCGGAATACTCAAGGAGGCGGTGGATCGTCTTGGCCTCCCTGTCGGTGGATTCCTCCATGCGCTTTGCGGCACGCCCGGTCGGGGCACACAGACGCACGGCGCCCTCTCTGGAAAGAAGCGTAATGATACATCTAATGATGGTGGTTTTCCCCGTGCCGGGTCCGCCCGTGATTACCAGGACACCCCACTCCAGGGCCTGAAGAATGGCCTCCTTCTGCTTTTGGGAAAAGGAGATGCCGTGCTCGCGCTGGAAAGCGAGGATCCGCTGCATGCCTTCCTCCCGGTTGCCCCTTGGGACGGCACGCACCAGCTCCGAGAGGCGGCGGGCCACCTCATCCTCTGCATGAAAAAACCGGGGGAGCCAGATGCGCACAGGGCCCTCTTTCGGGGTTTCCCGTACCAGCTTCTCTGAGAGCACCAGGCCGTCCAGCTCGCGCCTCAGGAGCGAGGGGTGAATGCCGAGGAATGCTTCCGCCTGATGCAGCAGCTCCTCCTCCGGCAGATAACAGTGCCCCTGCCCTGCGGAGGCATCGGTCAGGACGTAGGAGATGGCAGCCTGGATGCGGAAGGGGCTGTCCTTTGGAAAGTGCAGGGCCATGGCGATCCGGTCGGCCGTCTCAAAGCCCACGCCCTCCACGCGCTCGATGAGCACGTAGGGATTTTCCCGGACGATCCTTTCCGTGTTTTCGCCCAGCTCCTGCACGATCTTCGTGGACAGGGCCGGGGGCACGCCGTGGGACTGGAGAAAGACCATGCCCTGGCGCAGGTTCTGATGCTCCTGAAAGCTCTCCGCGATGATCTTCCATCTCTTCTTCCCGAGCCCCGGGATATCGCGCAGCTTTTCCGGCTCCTCCATCAGGACCCGGAAGGTGTCCTCCTTGAAGCGGTTCACGATGCGCTTGGCGATGGCCGGGCCGACGCCTGCAATCAGGCCGGATGCGAGGAAACGCTCGATACCAAGAAGGGTGGTGGGAAGCTGGATTTCGCAGGACTGGCACTGGAACTGCCGGCCGTATTTTGCATGCTCGATCCATACTCCACGGAGGAGGAGCTGCTCGCCTGTGGCCAGCTCCGGGAGCGATCCGACGACGGTGATGTCCCGGCGCCCGGTATGCAGGGAGAGCACAGAATACCCGTTGTCCTCGTTGCGGAAGATGGTGTCATTGACGATGCCCTGGATCTCCTCCAGTCCATCCGTCGGGCCCATGGCTTCCGTCATCTGTGCATCTCTTTGCATGCTGCACTCCCTCGCGTTCAGGAAAATCGGGTGAAAATGATGCCGCCAGGGGCATAATCCACCATCCGAATGTTAGTTCAGGCGGCAGTGTGTGTCAAGAAATGGAGGTGGAAAGAGGCAGGCATGGCGCGCTCCTGAAGGCAAAAATGTCCTCCCGCATCACGGTGGGAGGACAATAGAGGAGAACAAAAATGAAAGACATCAGGCGGTCTGAATCCCGGAAAAATAGTCCGTGGAGGCAGGGAACACAAAGCATGTGCCGATGCGTCTCAGAAGCACAATCTTCAGTGCGCTGCCGTCATGCTTTTTGTCCATGCCCATGGCACGAAGAAGATCTTCTTTGGGAATCTCCGGGAGCGAGGAGGGAAGACGCAGAGCCTCCAGAAGACGGCAGAGCCTTGCATATGTGCCCTTCTCTGTCTGATGGCAGCTTTCTGAGAGTCTCGTGATCTCTGCCATCCCTGCGGCCACGGCCATCCCGTGGCTCAGGCCCTGGTAGTGCTGGCAGGTCTCCACGGCGTGGGCGAGGGTGTGGCCGAAGTTCAGCGTCACGCGAAGGCCTGTGTCGTGCTCATCCTGCTCCACCACCCGCGCCTTGTGTCGGACACAGGTGGTGACAAGCTCCGTCATGCCCTCCATGAGCCTTTCGCGTCCGCCTCCGGCCAGTGCCTCGAGCGATTCGAAGAGTTCAGGCTCCCCGATACATCCGTACTTGACCATCTCGCCAAGGCCGTCCCGCCAGAAGTGGTCGGTGAGGGTGGAGAGGACGGAGGTGTCGCACAGCACGAGAGAGGGCTGGTGGAAGGCACCCACCAGGTTCTTGCCCTCCTTCAGATCGATGGCCACCTTGCCGCCCACCGAAGAGTCGATCTGGGCCAGCAGCGAGGTCGGCAGCTGCACAAAGCGTACGCCCCGCAGCCATGAGGCTGCGGCAAACCCAGTCAGATCGCCGATGACCCCGCCGCCGAGGGCCAGAATGAGATCGGTGCGCGTGATGTGCTCGCCCGACAGAAAGGACCAGACGTCCTGAAGGAAGGGGAGGCTTTTGGTCCCCTCTCCGTGAGGGAGGATCAGGGAGGCGGCGGAAAAGCCGGCATCCCGGAGGGAGGCAAGAACCGTGTCCAGATACAGAGGCGCCACCACGTCATCCGTGACGACGGCGATGCGGGGGAGGCGCCCTGAGGTGCAGAGCCTTTCCCGGATGAGAATGCCGGCCTGGTGGATCAGGCCTTCCCTGATCAGGACAGAATAGGTGCGGTCCTGAAGCGGGACGACGACCTCGCGCATGGTTGTATCGGACATGTGGGTACCCCCCTCGTTCTCTCACACTTTGGCGAACAAAAGCGCCACAGAAACATCGTAGGCCCTGAAAACACGGGTGTCAATCGGAATGCACAGAAAAGACAAAAAGACAAAAAGCACGCTCAGATCATCTTCTCCGGATGGAAGACCTCGTCAAACCGCTCGGATGTCAGAAAGCCCAGGGAGACGCAGGCCTCCTTCAGGGAGATGTTCTCCCGGAACGCCTTTTTGGCCGTGGCCGCGGCGTTCTCATACCCGATATAGGGGTTCAGCGCGGTGACCAGCATCAGAGAGCGGTCCAGGTTTTCCCGCATCTTTTCGCGGTTGACCCGGATGCCCTCTGCGCAGTTTTGGCGGAAGGATTCGATGGACTCGCTCAAAAGGCGCACAGACTGCAGGAAGTTGTAGGCGATCACGGGCATGAACACGTTCAGCTCGAAATTCCCCTGGGAGGCGGCAAAGGAGACGGCGGCGTCGTTGCCCATCACCTGGACGGCCACCATGGTGACCTGCTCACACTGGGTGGGGTTGACCTTTCCCGGCATGATGGACGACCCCGGCTCGTTCTCGGGAATCTGAATCTCCCCGAGGCCGCATCGGGGCCCGGAGGCAAGCCATCGGACATCGTTGGCGATCTTCATCATGTCGCAGGCGAGCGCCTTGACGGCACCGTGGGCAAAGACCAGCTCGTCCTTGGATGTGAGGGCGTGGAACTTGTTTTGTTCTGTGTGAAAGGCCTTCCCCGTGATTCGGGACACTTCCTCTGCCACCTTTTCTGCAAAGCCATCCGGCGCATTCAGCCCCGTGCCGACCGCCGTTCCGCCAAGGGCCAGGCCGCGCAGGGGCGAGAGGGCGAGGCGGATCATCTCAAGGTCCCGCTCCAGGGAGGCACGCCAGCCGCTGACCTCCTGCGCAAAGGAGATCGGCACTGCGTCCTGCAGGTGCGTGCGTCCGCTCTTGATGGCGTCTCCCGTCTCCGATTCGATGCGAAGGAACGTGCGAATCAGGGATTCCGCTGCGGGCACGAGGCGGTCCTCAAGGGACAGACAGGCGGAAATGTGCAGGGCGGTGGGAAAGGTGTCGTTGGAGGACTGGCTCATGTTGATGTCATCGTTCGGGTGGCAGAGCTGCTTTCCGGCAAGCTCGTTGGCGCGGTTCGCCATGACCTCGTTGACGTTCATGTTGCTCTGCGTGCCGCTCCCGGTCTGCCAGACGACGAGGGGAAAGTGGTCATGGAGGGCACCGGAGATGACCTCGTCCGCGGACTTTGAAATATATGCGAGCTTTTCATCTGTCATCCTGTCCGGCCTCAGCGCGTGATTCGCCTCAGCGGCCGCCTTTTTCAGGATTCCGAAAGCATGAATGATTTCCTCCGGCATGGTCTCCAGACCGATGCCGATGGGAAAGTTCTCGTGGCTGCGCTGGGTCTGGGCACCCCAGTAGCGGTCCGAGGGCACGCGGACCTCGCCCATGGAATCGTGCTCAATGCGATAGGATGTACTGCTGATGTTTTCCATATTGTGATCGGCTCCTTTTTCAGATCCTGCGCCGCCCCTTCGGGATCATGCGGCGAAGCACATGATAGCAGTTTGAGGCGGAAAAAGCCATGCGCAAAAAGAAGCGGCACGGAGAGCCGTGCCGCACATGGGTGATGTTTTTTTACGCAGCATCCTTCTCGTCCCGCATCAGGGGCAGACGGCGGATCACAAACATGACCAGCACACCCAGCGCAATCAGGGAAAAGACAAAGAGGAGCTGCATGAAGGTCAGGGGCTCGAGGAAGAAGAGGGGCCTGAGAAAAATGCAGGCAAGAATAAAGCAGGCGGCCATGCCGGCACAGACCATGGCACGGAAGCGGTTCAGCGGGAGACAGGACCAGATGAGATTGACAAGGCAGAGCCCGCCGGTACACAGGGTCGCGCAGGTGGCACACAGCGCATGCGACCATCCCGTGCGCTCCAGGAACATGCATACGAGGCAGGCAAGGGTGACAGCCGCGGCGCCGGGCAGCGCGGAGGACAGGATCTTTCTCAGAAAACGTCCCCTGATGCGCTCGTGGTTTGGCTCAAGGGCCAGAAAGAACGAGGGAAGTCCCACGGTGAAGGTGGAAATCAGGGTGAGCTGAATTGGCTGGAAGGGGTAGGACAGGGGAAGAACCAGAAGAAGAAGGCTCAGAAAGAGGGAATACAGCGTCTTCACCAGGAAGAGGGAGGCGGCGCGAGTGATGTTGTTGACCACGCGCCGGCCCTCTGACACCACGTCCGGGAGCACACTGAAGTCCCCCTGTGTGAGCGTCAGCTGGGCGACGTGGCTGGCTGCATCCGAGGCGCTCTGAATGCAGATGGAGCAGTCGGCAACCTTGAGTGCGGGAATGTCGTTCACGCCATCGCCGGTCATGCACACCTGGTGGCCCTCCTCCTGAAGAAGGCCCACCAGCGTGCGCTTCTGCTCGGGGCTGGTGCGGCCAAAGACCACGGCCGTGCGGGATGCCTCAAGAAGCTGCTTTTGTGTGTCCAGGCGGGATGCATCCACGACCCTGTCTGCATCCGGGAGACCGGCCAGGGCTGCGATTCTTCCCACCGACACCGGATCGTCCCCCGAAATGATGCGAAGATCCACACCCTCCCGTCTGAAATAGCGAAGGGTCTCCGGGGCGCTCTGCCTCAGCTCGTCCCGGATGCAGATGATGCCAAGCACGCGGTGGATCTGTGGGAGCGGATCCGATGTGCTTTCCGGCAAAATGTCCTTCGAATGAGCGAGTACCAGAACGCGAAGTCCGAGGGCGGTCTTTTGCTCCGTGATCTCCCGGATCTCCTGGAGCTGCTCCTCCTTCAGGACGAAGGAGGGAGCACCGAAAAACATGGTGCCGTCTGAAAAGGAGGCGGCGGAGAGCTTGCGTGAAGAGGAAAAGGGCAGCGAGCGGACGGGGGATGTCCCCGAGACTTCAGGCAGGGCAGAGCGGAGCGCCTGCATGGTGGGGCTCAGATCCTCCGGGAAGGCGGAGAGCAGAAGGGCAGCTTTTTCAGTGAATGCTTCCATGGGGATGCCGAGCGGGATCATTTCCTCCAGATGCATTTTCCCGGTGGTGAGGGTGCCGGTCTTGTCCAGGCAGATCATGTCCGTGCGGCTCAGCGTCTCAATGCCAAAGAGCTCCTGCACGAGGACCCCTTTTTTCCCAAGGCGGATGACACCGACCATCAGAGCGATGCTGGTGAGGAGGATCAGGCCCTCCGGGATCATGCCGATCATGGAGGCGACGGCCTGGGGAACGGCACGCTCCAGGGGGACATGCCTGTAGAGCACCTGCTTTAAAAACAGCAGAATACCGGTGGGCAGGAGGATCAGTGTCAGGATCCGCACCAGGCGCCTCAGATCGCTCATGAGCTCGGATTTTGGCTGGTGAATCTTCCGCGCCTCCTGCGTGAGGCGGGACAGATAGCTGTTACGGCCGACCCGGACCAGTTGCACGGTCACGGAGCCTTCGCACAGATAGGAGCCGGAGAGCATTTCGTCGCCGGGCTTTTTCTCGATGGGATCGCTCTCGCCGGTCAGAAGCGACTCGTCCGCCGTGCACATACCCTCCCGGACAAGGGCGTCCGCCGGTACCTGGTCCCCTCGCCGCAGGATGACCAGATCACCCTCCACGAGCATTTCCGGGGAGATGGACTGCACCTTCCCAGATCTCAGGACGGACAGGGGGGAGATGGTGGAGAGGCGGAGCTTCTGGATGGTCCTTCGTGCCCGCAGTTCCTGGACCGTACCGATGAGCGTATTGGAGACGACCACACCGAGAAACAGCATGTTCCTCCAGGAACCGACAAGGGCAAGGCAGACGGCCAGGGCAATATTGAGGGCGTTAAAGAGCGTGAAGAGATTGGAGGCGAGGATCCGCAGAGGACTTTTTCCGCCATCCTTCGGAGACTCGTTGGTGAGGCCCGAGCGGATGCGTTTCTGGACGTCCTCCTCGCTCAGGCCGCTCATGGGCGTTTCCTGAAAGGGACGGTCCTCGTGCTTGCGATGGATATGTGGAAGATGCACATGCTTTTTCTGCATGGGAAGAGACCTTTCCGTCAAAAATCACCGGGACGCACCCGGGCACAGAGGGAGTATAGCACGCAGAGGGGGAGAAATCATGACGGAAACACCTTAGAATTCGATGAGGAACACCGCGCGCGATACACATGCACCAGCAAACCCAGAAGCAACAGGACGAGTGGTATGCTCCCTGCATCGCCTTCCTGTGTCAAAGGCAGGTGCGGGAGGCAGAAAGACAACACGGAGGGATACAAAATGATGCGCAAAGTCATAAGCATGTTTCTGGTGATGGCGCTGCTGATCGCGGCCGTACCGGCCCCGGCAGAGGGCTTCGGGTCCCTGTTCGGGATCCTGTCCGGGATCCTGGGCGAGGAGCAGGAGACAGAGGGGGATCTCCCGGAGATCACTTTCACGGGTAAAAGGGTGAAGGTGGTGCTGGACAGTGGCAGAACGCTCAAGGTGCACGAGGATTTCAAGGCTGCCATGGATGCCTATGAGGCGTTCTTTGACGAGTATGTCGCCTTTATGTCCTCTGCGGGCTCCCTGACGGACGTGCTCCGCTACACGGAGATGACGCTTCGGTATGCGGAGGCCATGGAGAAACTGGACAAACTGGATGAGAGCGACATGGACACGGATGACAGCCTGTATTTCACCTGGGTGATGCTCAAAATCGAGGAAAAACTGCTGAAAACGCTGGGAAGCATCTATTGATACACGGAGAAGGCGCACGGAGGGACAGGACAGCCTGTCCCTCTGTTTTTGAGTTTTTACGACCTGGTGTTCTGGAAATGACGGGATTTACAGGTTTGCGGTGCCGCTGTCATGCAGAGATGAGGGAACTGCACCTGCAAGATGTCCCAGCATCTGGAGCCATGGCCTGTATTTCTGCTCATCCACTGCCCTGCAGTAGCAGAAATAGGACTGCACCGCGCACGCATCGGAGAAGGGAATATACACGCGCGGGCCGGAAGGCGTGGATGTGCGCATGCCAAT
The DNA here is from genome assembly GCA_017460395.1 of Clostridia bacterium. Lineage (GTDB taxonomy): Bacteria > Bacillota > Clostridia > Christensenellales > Aristaeellaceae > UBA2943. Next base: position 35,042 of record JAFUBA010000100.1, read on the forward strand.
GTCGGTGGAAAAGGCAGCAATGTCGGAGGATTCAATGATATCCATGAGCGACTCCACATCGCTCTGCACAAGAAAGCGGCTGCGAGG
>JAFUBA010000101.1 GCA_017460395.1 Clostridia bacterium
ATGCTCTGCGCGCGAAGGCGCCGCTGCTGTCTTGTGCCGTCCTCCTTGCGAAGCTTCAGCTCCTGCATCTCCACGGCCATCTCATCCCGCTGGTCCGGTTTGGCGTCCGTTTCGCCAAATTCGTCCATGCGGTAGTACTGTGCACTCTTCTGGCCATCCCTGAGGGTGTTTTTCCAGGAGGGTTCCTCCTCCTGAAGCTGAGTGAGAGAACAGCCGCATCGGATGCAGATCGGCTGGGATGCGCGGTTCCACTGTCCACAGGAAGGACACTTCATATCATCAATTCTCCTGTCATCCTTTGAACTGTGTATGAGGGTTTACTCATCGAAACCGCCATCCAGCGAGAGTCCCCAGTCATCCTGCGACTGAAGGGCTTCCTCCTGCTCCTCATCCAGCACGAGAAAACTGTTTTCCAGATAGTCTGCCATGGCCTCGCGGCACTTGACCCAGTCCAGCTCCTGGGCAGCCATGCCCGCAAAGGTGATGGGGTGGACGGCGCCGTCCGGGGGGATACGCAGCTCCTCAATGGTGCACTCCTTCAGCTGGAAGGCCTGGTCCATCGCGGTGAGCATCATGTCAAGATTCATGTTGGTCAGTGTCGTATGCTCCATGACGGAGGAAACCAGCGCTTTGGCATCCTCATAGGTGATTTCACGGCACTGGTCTGCCAGGGTCGACAGCACTGTCCTCACGCGCTGCGTGCGCATGAAATCGCCGCCACCGCCGGCTTTCCGGATGCGCATATAGATCACGGCTGCATGGCCGTTGAAGTGGTATGTGCCGGCACCGCGGATCACAGGCTTGGTGGCGTTTTTGTTGATGGCGTACCGTGTCAGATAGGAAGCCTCGGCATCTGTGATGGTGATGTCGACGCCGCCGAGATAGTCGATGATGTCCTGAATCTGGCTGAAGTTGAAAAGAATATACTTTTCGAGCTTGACGCCGATGTGCGAGGATATCGTCCTGCACAGATCTTCCGGCGAAAAGTTCTGGGCAATGTAATTGATCCTGCCTGTTTTTCCGTCCGGCTTTTTGACCAGAGCGTCACGGATGAAGGAGGTCAGCATGATCCGGTGTGCACGTGTGTCGAGGGTGACCATCACGATGCCATCGGTGTTTCCGATCTTCTTGGAGTCATTGACCCACTTGTCCACACACAGAAGAAGATAGTGGTACTGGCCGTCCACATTCGGAGGCAGCTCATCGTAGGGAATCGTGCTGATGGGCTTCGGAGTTGCTGCAAGGGAAAAAGAAGGCATGAGAAGGGAAAGCGCAAGAACCATGGCAAGACACGTGGCAAAAAAGCGCTTTGCATTGAGTTGCATGAATTAGCTCCTTTGAACAGATAAGATCAGAAAGGCCGGGCATTCCATAAGACAGGGAATCGTCCTCAGTCTTTCTTGGGGTGATCCCGCAGGTCCCGGGGGATCACGCGGATCAGCACAGGGTGCCATCTGGGATCATTGCGGCGCTTCCGCTCCCCAAGGGTGATGATCCCCCATGCTACCGCAAGAAAGAGGATACCTCCGACGGCAGCCCCGAGATTGGGGTTTGCGGGCAGGATCAGCTGACCCAGCAGCATGCCGAGGAAGAAGGCGCAAAGGGGAACGATATAGGCCAGAAGAGATGCCTTGACCACCGTGGAGGTGGGCATCTGAATGGCAGCATAATCGCCCACGGCACCTTGACCGAATACGGTCACCTCCGTGGTTTTCTGACCGCCCTCGCAGGCGTGACAGGAGCCACACTCATCCCCGCGGCAGAACTGCACGACAAGACGATTGCCGCGGGCACTGATGATTTCGCCGATTCGCTCCATTTCGATCCCTCCAGAAAAGCGTACATGATCAGTCTGCAGGCGGCCGGAAAAGATGGCCGCACAGCACAAGTGAGTATAGCACAATGGGCACGGGTGTCAAAGAATTCATCAGCGGATCAGAGAAGACGGGGCACGGAAAGCGGAAGAGAAAACAGGGAAAAAACAAGGGGACGCAGCAGAGGGGCTGGATGGCACCGGAGCGTGCACGGCTTTTCTTTGCGCCGGTTCCCCTGTATAATCCCATCTAAGGCTTGAAGTACTGCAGGGAAAGGCCATCCATAGATAACAAACGATTTGCTGCAGAGGTTTCATCCGGGAAAGGGGAGAAGGGAAAATGCAGGTACAGACCCTCATGGAGATCATTGGATCAGACTTCTATACCGGGGTGCCGGATTCTCAGCTGCGCGCGCTGTGCGACTGCCTTATGCAGGCCTATGGGATTGATCCGAAACATCATCTCATTGGTGTCAATGAGGGAAACTGCACCGCCCTTGCGGCGGGGTATTACCTTGCCACCGGGAAGGTGCCGGTGGTCTACATGCAAAACAGCGGGCAGGGCAACATGATCAACCCCATGGCGTCTCTTCTTCACCCGGACGTCTACGGCATTCCTGTGCTGTTTATCGTGGGATGGCGCGGAGAACCGGGTGTCCACGATGAGCCCCAGCATGTATACCAGGGAAAAGTGACGCTGCGTCTCATGGAGGATATGGACATTCTCACGCACGTGATCGGACCGGATACGGAAGAAAAGGAGATCCGGGATGTCATGGAGACGTTCCGCGAAAGGTTCAGTGAAGGAAAAAGCTGCTGCTTTGTCATCCGGAAAGGCGCCCTCGCATTCGGCGGTTCCGTCTCCTATCAGACGGCCGGGGCGCTCTCGCGGGAGCGGGCGGTGGAAGTGATCGCCGAGTCGGCCGGGGACGGGTTTATCGTGTCCACCACCGGCAAGGCAAGCAGGGAACTGTTTGAATACCGCGCAAGAATGGGCGAGGGACACGGATCGGACTTCCTGACGGTGGGATCCATGGGACATGCGTCCTCCATCGCACTGGGCCTGGCCACACAGAGGCCGGATCAGCACTTCTATGTCATCGACGGGGACGGGGCCGCCCTCATGCAGCTGGGCGCGATGAGCCTGATCGGGTCTGTCCGGCCGGAGAATCTCACGCATGTGGTGATCGTCAATGGCGCCCACGAGACGGTGGGGGGCATGCCGACGGCAGGGGCATATACCGATTTTGTGAAGGTGGCGACGGCATGCGGGTATCAGTCCGGGTGTGAGGTATGGGGCGAGGAGGAGCTCAGAGAGACACTGCAGTTGGCACGGGACAGAAGAAAACTGACCCTCATTGCGGTACACTGTCAGGTGTCATCCCGCGCAGATCTCGGGAGACCGACCACCAAAGCCAGGGAAAACAGAGAAGCCTTCATGGAAACACTGAGGGAAAGATCCTGACATAAAAATCAAAGGCGAAAACCGTTCAACGGTTTTCGCCTTTGATGATATTACTTGATCAGAATTCGCCCGCAGGTCTCACATTCCACCAGCTCATTGCCGGCCTCGATTCTGCGCAGGGCAGCGGAGGGCTGGGAGGTGTTGCAGCCGGAGCACTGCCCGCCGATGAGCCTTGCCATGGGCGGTGTGATCTGGCGCTTGACGCCGTTGTAGACTTCCAGAAGATCCCTGTCGACCCCGACCAGCAGGGCATCCGCCTTGGCGCGCTGCTCCGCCAGAGCGACCTTCTTGTCTTTGGTCTCCTGGTTGTAGGTGATCTTGAGACGGTCAAATTCCTGCTTGGCAGCCGCCGTTTCCTGGCGGATGGTGCGGGACTTGATATCAAAATCGGTGCCTTCCTTTTCGATCCGGCGCATTTCCGTCTCATATGAAATGATATTCTTCCGGCACTTTTCCACTTCTTCCCGAAGTGCCCGGCAACCCTCAAGGTCATCCTGGGACAGTTCGTCTGCCCGGCGCTGCAGTGCCTGCAGCTGATCCAGCGCCCGTGCCAGTGCATCACGGATGGCATCCTTGCGGTCAATACTCACCGCCACATGCTCTTCCATCTCCTGGTACGTTTTCTGACGTTCCATGATGAAGTCCCTGTTGTACTCCAGCTTCTGGCGCAGAGAAGACCGTCGGATTTCCTGATCAATCCGGTCGGCTTTCATGTCCTCCAGCATATATTCCCACAGTTTTTCCATCTTTTCCATCGATGCATATCCTCCTTTGGAACAGTACTGGCCCAAAGGGCCTGCCTGTCACAGGTCGGTGTACAGCGAATACGCTTGAACCTCCGATTTCATGACGTCACCTTTCCATTCTAATGAATCGGCCCTGCTTTGTAAAGTCCTCCTGAGGGTGTCGGCAAAGGCAAGGATCCCGGGGTTTTCTGTGGCAAAATGCCCCGCCTCCAGGGCAATCATGCCGCAGCCGGCCATGGCAAGGGCGTGATGGTGCTTGATTTCCCCGGAGAGAAAGACCTGAGCTCCTGCATCGCGGGCCTCCTCCCACATGGAGGAACCGGCGCCGGATGAAACGGCTACCCTTCGAACCATAGGGTCGGAGGGGGAGGATGCCATCACACGGAGCTTTGTGCGCAGACTGGTTTCCAGAAGCCCGATCAGCTGGGACAGGGTGAGCGGCACGGGCAGGTCTCCTGTGCGCACAAAGGCTTCGCCGCGAATGTTCCTCAGACCGCAGATGGAGGCAAGCGTATCGTTGATGCCGCCCGGAGCCTGATCGAGGTTTGTGTGACAGGCGATCAGGGCGATCTTCCTGCGGACCAGGCGGCACAGGAGCCGGCCCTCAAAGTCATCCTCCGTCACGGCCTTCCTCGGTGAGAACATCAGAGGATGATGGGTGAGGATCACATTGGCCTTCTTCCTTTCCGCCTCATCAAGGACATCGTCTGTGACATCGAGGGCTGCGAGGATGCCCTGCACCTCCTGGTGCATGGACCCCGTGAGCAGACCCGAATTGTCAAAGCTCTCCTGGGTGCCAAAGGGCGCCATGCTGTCGAGGATCGCATACAGATCCGATACTTTCATGGTGTTCATCTCCATCTGTTTGGTATGAAGGTATTACCTGGAAAGAAGTGCGCCCAGACGGCTGCGCAGGCACTGAAGCTCGAAGCGGGCGGTATCGGCATCGTTTTCCGGCGAGGCAGCGCACTGCTTTTCCAGAATGGATATGCGGCGCCTGAGATAGGGAAGAAGCACGGCGTCATCTTCGTCAAAGAGCTTCGTACCCAATAGCATTTCCTCCTGGGTCAGCTGCATGCTGCCGGGGCGTGCCTTCCAGAGGATGTAGAACCGCCCGTTTTCAAGGCACAGCCGCTCCTCACAGATCTGATAGCCGATCTCCTGAAGCGCCTGTCTGCCAAGCGGAACATCCCTGTGGACGCTCAGAATCAGGGTGGCACCGCGAAGAAGATCTGCACCCTTTAGCAGGATGTTCCTTGCGACGCGCCCTCCGACGCCCATGAGGCTCACACAGCCCGGAGCATCCGGCACGGCACGCAGGGCATCAAAACCGTCTGCGCAGACAAAGATGGCACGGCTGTCCAGATCCCGCATATGAATGTTGCTCCTTGCGTGCTGCAGGGCCTTTTCGGAAAGATCCGCGCAGATCATACGATCACAAATGCCCTGCCGCAGTAGGTGGCAGGGCAGCAGGCCGTGATCACATCCGATGTCTGCGCCGAGGCTGCAGGGATCGTAGAGATCCGCAGCCATACGAATGCGTTGATCGATCATATGATCATTCCCTCATGTTTTTGATTTGACGGTTGGCACGCAGTTTCCGCAGTGCCTTGGCCTCAATCTGGCGGATACGCTCCCTTGTTACGTGGAAGATTTCTCCCACCTCCTCCAGGGTATAGCTCTTTCCGCCGTCCAGACCGTAGCGGAGCATGATCACCTTTTTCTCGCGCTCGGTCAGGGTGTCCAGAACTTCCATGAGCTGCTCTTTCTGCAGCGAATAGAAGGCGGCATCGGCGGGCGCCGGCGCGGTCTCATCGGGAATGAAATCTCCCAGGTGGCTGTCTTCTTCCTCGCCGATGGGCGTCTCCAGACTCACAGGATCCTGCGCGATCTTGATGATCTCCTCGATCCTGCTCTCGGGCAGGTTCATCTCCTTGGCGAGCTCTGCGTTGGTGGGTTCGCGTCCCAGCTCCTGCATCAGCTGACGGCTTGTGCGGATCATGCGGTTGATGGTCTCCACCATGTGCACAGGGATACGGATGGTTCTTGCCTGGTCTGCCAGGGCGCGGGTAATGCTCTGGCGGATCCACCAGGTGGCGTAGGTGGAAAACTTGAAACCCTTGGTGTAATCAAACTTGTCGGCCGCCTTGATCAGACCCAGATTTCCCTCCTGGATCAGATCAAGATACTGCATGCCGCGGTTATTGTAATGCCCGGCAATGGATACCACCAGGCGGAGGTTTGCATTGATCAGTTCATCCTTGGCGGTCGTATCACCCGCCTCGATCCGCTTGGCAAGTGCAATCTCCTCATCTGCCGTCAGAAGCGGAATCTTGCCGATCTCCTTGAGATACATGCGGATGGGATCGGAGAGATTGACCTCCTCGGTGACGATGGGCTGCTGCACAGGCTGCTGTGCCTGCTCGGCTTCCTCCTTCAACAGGGCTTCCGGTGTGGGGTCTTCCGCTTCAAGGGCAACGTTCTGGATGGTCAGGGGATCCTGAATCTGGTCATGTACATCGACGTGGACTCTTGCTGCTTCCAGCCGTTCCACCACATCATACAGCGTCTCAGGATCAGGGTCCATGTCTCCCATCAGGTCCCGGATTTCAGGCATGGTCATGGAACCTCTGCTTTTGCCGAGCTCCACGATTTCATCCATTCTGGCATTGCGTTCTTCGGGCGTGAAATTCAAAGACGATCTCTCCTCATCTAGAATACGGAAACCTGTGACATATCTATATCCGCTTGTCACTCACCAGCGGGGGGATCTGTTGATTCTAAATCTTTAATGTGCAGTCCGTGTCTCGGATGGATGTGTAATTCGTGCATAAGCCTTGAAGAAATTCGATGGATATGAGATGAAGTCAGGCGGCATTCCTGTGATACTTCCTCAAGAGGTCTTCTGCGCTCTCCGCGAAGTCCCAGAAGAAGGGTAAGCGCTTTTGCTTCTCGATTCGTGAAACAGTAGTTGTCCAACAGTTCCTCGGCTCTCTGTCTGAGCAGTTGTGCCTGTGGTATATCCGGATGTGGGCCGTCATCGGAAGGAAAATCCATCATATCCAGGGACGCCAAGATCTCTTCCTCATCGTAGGATGCATACTCTTCCAAAGTGTTCTGCGCTTTCTGTTCCTGTTCCATAGGCAGTCACTCCTATCCATGGCGTTCTCAGTCCAGATAGTCCTTCAGGTGCCGATAGTTTGGTGCGCCATGCAGCTTTCGAAGGGCCTTGGCCTCAATCTGGCGGATCCTCTCCCGCGTGACCTTGAATTCCTTGCCAACCTCTTCTAGGGTTCTGGCGCGGCCGTCATTGAGTCCGAAGCGAAGTTCCAGTACGCGCTTTTCCCGTGGGGAAAGGGTGTCCAGAATGGCATCCAGCTGCTCCTTCATCAGGTGCTGGGAGGCCACGTCCAGGGGGGCCGGCGTATCATCGTCTGCGATGAAATCACCCAGATGGCTGTCATCCTCCTCGCCCACGGGCGTCTCAAGGCTGACAGGATCCTGGGCCATTTTCATGATATCCTGGAGCTTCTTTTCGGAGATGCCCATGGCTCTGGCAATCTCCTCGCTGGAGGGATCCCGGCCGAGCTCCTGCTGCAGCTGGCGTGAAGTGCGGGAAATTTTGTTGATGGTTTCCACCATGTGCACGGGGATGCGGATGGTCCTTGCCTGATCCGCGATGGCCCGGGTGATGGCCTGACGGATCCACCATGTGGCATAGGTGGAAAACTTGAACTGCTTTGTGTAATCGAATTTTTCCACGGCACGCATCAGTCCAAGATTGCCCTCCTGGATCAGGTCCAGGAACTGCATGCCGCGCCCCATATATCGCTTGGCAATGGAGACCACGAGACGAAGGTTGCTTTCGCTCAGGTGTTTGCGGGCCCACTCCTGTTCCTCCGGAGATCCATGCTGCAGCATGATGGCCAGGTCTGTCTCCTCCTGGGCGGTCAGTAGCGGGATCTGACCGATCTCCTTTAAATAGAGGCGGACCGGATCATCCAGAGAGACGCCGCTTGGCACGGTGATATCAAGGGGACGAAGCGTGCGGGCGGCATCCCCCGCAATGCCTTTTCCCGGGTCTGTGCCGGGCACATCCGAGTAATCTTCACGCCGCATCTGCATGAAATCAGGATCGTCCAGCGCAGAGTCTGTGATCTGGATGCCCAGATTTCTCAAGCTGTCCATGACCTGATCCAGCTGTTCACTTTCCAGTTCCATCTCCATCAGACGATCCACCAGGAAACCTGACGATACAGAGCTCTTGGTTTTCAGTTCCTCATACAGTTCGTTCAGTTTCTGCTCTCTTTCTTCAATACTCATCGTCTAGGGTCTCCTTCCTGGTCTCCAAAAGAACCGGTTACATCGTGTATTCCTCAATTCTTGAGATTTCTGTGGGCAATGAGATTCATTCAATGGGACGCGTGACCTTCTTCAGGCGCATGTATTCCTCACTCAGCGATTTCCAGTGCAGCATGGCTGCATTCCGCTCGTCCGGGGAGAGGGAAGGGAAGGAAGCACGGACCTCCTCCATCTCCTGCTGCACCCGGTGCATGTGCCAGCGGTTCAGGCATTCCTGCACCATCCGAAGGTGCACATTTGTGTCAGCGGCCGGCGCAGAGAAGAGCACCGAACCGGCTCTTGCACGGTCCTGCTCACTGTCAAGGGAATCCATGAGCGAGGCAGGCGTCCTGCCCTGGATGAGCCCCTCGTAGAGCGTGCGCATGAGCGGGTCTGTGAACTCCTCGGGCGGCATCAGGGAAAGATTGTCAAACCTTCCTGAGGCAAGAGTGGACACCACGACCTCCTGAATGCGTGTGAGTTCCAGAGCGGTCTTTGGGTCCACAGAGGTCCTGCTTTCAGACTGTGCAGGCGACTGGGCAACAGCGGGCTGAATGAAGGCGGGGGGTGGCTGGATATAGCCTGGTGTGCGGGCTGGGAGGACACTTCTCTCCTGCTGGATCTGGGCCAGGAGTGCTTCCCTTGAAAACCCGGTCTGAAGCACCAGCTCCTTGACATGGTTCTCAATCTCCACAGGATCAAGGGGTGCTATAATCCGGGCACTTTCCTTCACATAGTCCGTGCGGCCGTCCTGTGTGGACAGGTCGTAGTTTTCCTTAAGCCTCCTGAGACGGTAGGTGGCAGGTGTCAGAACGGGAAGTCGGCCAAAGGCCTCAGGGCCTTCCCTGCGGATGAACTCATCCGGATCCATGCCGCCGGGGAAATCCAGCACCCGAACATCAAGCCCGGCCTTTCCGAGAATTTCAAGCCCGCGGAGTATGGCATGCTGGCCCGCGCTGTCCCCGTCATAGCTCAGGTAGACCTTCGGCGCAAAGCGCTTGAGAAGCTGTCCCTGCTCAGGGGTGAGGGAGGTGCCGAGGGTGGCCACCACGCCCCTGACGCCAAACTGGCAAAGGGCAATGACATCCATGTAGCCCTCTACCAGAATGATCCGGTCCAGGTTCCGCTCCTTGCGGAGGAGATTGGCGGCATAGACGCCAAGACGCTTGTTGTAGATGGGGGTGTCGGAGGTGTTCAGATACTTCGGGTTGCCCTCGCCCAGCACTCTGCCCCCAAAGCCCAGCACGTTGCCGTACTGGTCGATGATGGGGAACATGGCGCGCATGCGGAAGGCATCATAGGCACGCCTTGGGCGGCCAGGATTCCCTTCAGAGGGCGCAACAGCCTCGGAGTAGCGGATAAGGCCGGCCATCTCCATCTCCTGCTCGGTATACCCAAGGGACAGAAGATGCCGAAGAAGCGCATCCCAGGAACCGGGGGAGGCGCCCAGACCAAATCGCCGGATGGTGGAGTCATCCAGCCCGCGCGAGCGAAAATAGCTCAGTGAGGCAGCTCCCTCCGGCGAGTAGAGCATCTGATGATAGAACCTGGCAGCTTCCTTATTGGCATTCATCAGGCGCTGGCGCTGAGTCTGCCGCTCTTTCCACATGGGGTCTTCCTGAATCTCAGGCACCTGCATGTGTTCCCGCTCCGCCAGCAGCTTGCACGCATCCGAAAAGGAAAGCCTCTCCATCTCCATCACGAACTGGATGACACTGCCGCCTTTTTTGCACCCGAAACAGTAAAACAGCTGTGCTTCCTGGTCCACGGAGAAGGAGGCTGTCTTCTCTCCATGAAAAGGACACAGTCCCCAGAACTTCTTGCCGTTTTTCTTCAGGGGCATGTAGGACTGAACGACACGGACAATCTCGGCACGGGACCGAAGTTCATCAATCCAGGCTTCTGGAAACCGTCCGGCCATGACACTGCCACCTCCTGAAAATGTGCATGATCAGGAAGCCGTGGTGCGCATCTCCTGATGCTGCAAGTGCACGACAGGCACAGGGCTTGCCGTGCTTGTTCATTGATTCTGCGTGCCTGGGCCATATTCCTGCCTGAACACGAGCGATTCAACTGCCAAAATAGAAGTGCCTAATTTTGAGGAGACGGAACATGAAAGGCCCCATATGCTAAAGGCTCCTATCACTGCTGGTCCGAAAAACCGCTTGGCACAAACAGGCGCCTGAACGTGTTGATGGCATACCTGTCGGTCATGCCGGAGAGAAAATCGCACACACCCCTTGCAATGCCTTCCCGGTAGCATATAACCATATACTCCTCCGGAAGATCAGCGGGATGGTCGGAATAGTAGTGGAACATATCGGTCAGAATGTGATCGCATCTGCGCTCCTGCTGCTCGCGCCAGGTGTCCCGATAGACCTTTTCAAAGAGGAACTCACGCAGTGCGTCCATGGCGCTTTGAATGACTGGGCTCATCTGAAGGTGCGCCTGGCCCTCGGATTGCACGATGATGTCACGGACCATGGTATCAATCCGCTCACCGTGTGTTTTCCCCAGGATTCTCAGGCAGTCGGAGGGAAGCTCAAATTCCTTCAGGATCCCGCCGCGCAGGGCGTCGTCCAGGTCGTGGTTGAGATAGGCAATCCTGTCGGCACGCCGCACACATTCTCCCTCCAGGGTCGCCGGCAGCACTGGCCCCGAGTGATTGGCAATGCCGTCCCGGACCTCCCAGGTGAGATTGAGCCCGTCCCCGTTGCGCTCCAGGTGCTCCACCACCCGGCGGGACTGTTCATTGTGCCGGAAGCCCTCCAGCATCAGGTGGTTCAGGGTACTTTCGCCGATGTGCCCAAAGGGGGTGTGCCCGAGATCGTGTCCCAGTGCGATGGCCTCCGTCAGGTCCTCGTTGAGTCTGAGGGATCTGGCCAGTGTTCTTGCCACCTGGGCAACCTCCAGCGTATGGGTCAGACGGGTCCTGTAGTGGTCACCCTCAGGGGATATGAACACCTGCGTCTTTCCCTCCAGGCGCCGGAAGGCTTTGCAGTGGATGATCCGGTCACGGTCCCGCTGAAACTCCGTGCGCAGGTCATCCTTCGCGATCGGCTTTTCGCGCCCGCGGGTCTCACTGGCATGACTTGCAAAGGGAGACAGGGTTGCGCGTTCCCTTTCCTCCAGCATCTCTCGAATCACGCTCGGACCTCCTCATGTTGCTTTCCATACTGTTCCTCATATTGTCCAGGAAAAGGGGATAGCATACTGCATATAGCTGTTTCGACACGCTCTTGCATTTCCCTTCATGGGCAAAAAGAAAAATGCGAAGCACTGCTTCGCATTTTGTGACAGAATATCAGGACAGCATGGCTGCACCGATGATGCCTGCGTCGGGTCCAAGCTTTGCAAGTTCAATGCGGGACATGGGCAGGTCCTTGTAGAGGATGTAATCCGGCACGGTCGTGCGGACGGCATCCAGAAGATAGGAACCGGCCCTGGAGACGCCGCCGCCCAGGACGACAACCTCGGGATCCAGGAAGTTCATGACGTTGGCGATGGTCTGGGAGAGGTAACGGATGAAGCGGCGGAAGACTTTTTCGCCCACGGGATCCCCCTCGCGGGAGGCATCGATGACCATGCGGGCATTGATCTTGGAGGGATCGCCGCCGCACATATCCAGGATCATGCTCTCCGGGTGCCGCTGCAGAAGGTCTCTGGCCATGCGGATGATGGCGGTGGCGGAGCAGTAACGCTCGACGCACCCGTGGTTGCCGCAGGTACACAGAATGCCGTCCGTTTCCAGGATCATGTGACCGAGCTCGCTGCCCGTGCCGTGAAAACCGCTCCAGACACGGCCGCCGATTACGATGCCGGAACCGATGCCGGTGCCGAGGGTGATGAACACGGAGGAGGCGGTGCCTGCACTGACACCCGCTACGCTCTCAGCAAGGCCTGCCACGGTGGCATCGTTGTCCACAAACACGGGCTTGTCGATATGCTTCCTGAATTCTTCCCGGAAGGGCACATGGTGCCAGCCGAGATTGGTGCAGAAGACCACTTCACCCGTTTTCTGGTTCCCTATGCCAGGTACGCCCGCGCCGATGGACACGATATCCAGGAGGGAATAACCGCCTTCCTTTATCATGTTCTTGCAGCAGTCGGCCATGAGGGCTACCTGCTCGGAAAAGGGGATATCCAGACGCGTCTCGATGCCTGAGCGGGCAAGAATCTGCCCCTTTTCATTCACGATACCCATCTGAATACCGGTACCACCGATGTCCAGACCAATCCGATACATGTTTTTGTCGCTCCTTTTCGCAAAAAATAGATCCCAAAGTGGAAATATACAAGCAAAAGAATCTGCACACAGATTCAGAATACCCTTCAGATAAGGCGCTCAGTTTCTTGGAGAGATGGATGGATGATCGTACATCTCGTTCAGGCGGCGGTCCAGTTCATGTGCCGCAGAATACCCGAGCCGCTTGAGGGACAGATTTCGGGCGGCCACCTCCACGATGATGGCCAGGTTTCTGCCCGGCCGCACCGGGGTGACCATCTGCGGGACGCGGACACCGAGAATGGAGATATATTCATCATCCAGACCCAGCCGGTCATACTGCTTTTCCTCATTCCAGGGTTCCAGATGGATCACCATGTCAATGGTCTTGGAGACCGCCACGGCGCTGACGCCGTACATGGCACGGATATCGATGATGCCCAGTCCACGGATTTCCATGAAGTGCCGGATCATCTGTGGGCACTCACCGGTCAGCTCACTGTCCGATACACGGCAGATGTCCACGACATCATCTGCCACCAGCTGGTGGCCGCGCTTGACCAGCTCCAGGGCTGTCTCGCTTTTGCCGACGCCGCTCTCCCCGGTGATGAGGACACCCACACCGTAGACATCCACGAGAACTCCGTGCTTGGTCACGCGCGGTGCCAGTTTTCTTGTCAGGTAAGAGATGGCATTGAAGGAAAACTTGGTGGTGGTGATCTCCGACAGATACACTCCAATGCCGCGGCTTCTTGCAATGTCAATGAGGTCCTGGGGCGGGTGCATGGCGCGGCAGCAGATGACGCAGGGAATGTCGTAGGAGAAATATTCCTCCAGCATGATGCTTCGCTTATCCGGTTCCATGGTCTCAAGATAGGTCATTTCCACCTTCCCGATCACCTGGGGCCGCTCATAGGCAAAGTAGGCGTAGAAGCCGCAGAACTGCATGCCGGGACGGTTCACATCGGCAGAACGGATATCCCACTCCATCTTGGAGGAGGGGGAGAGCTCCATCAGATCCAGTTCCCTGATAAAATCGGAAGATAGAATCACAGGTCTACCTCGCTTTTCCAATTTGTATGCAGTGAAAGAGAAATGCAGTGAAAGAAAAAGACAGAAGCGCTCAGGACAACAGAAGCTGCTCAAGCACGCATGCGACACCGTCCTCCTCATTGGAGGGACAGATGTCCGTGGTCGCATGCAGTACGCTCTCCTGTGCGTTTTTTACGGCAAAGGAGCGTCCGGCGGCAAGGAGCATGCTCAGATCGTTGAAACTGTCACCGAAGGCCCATGTACGCTTCAGGTCAAAGTGCATAAGTTCACTGCAATCGTGCAGTGCCTCGCCCTTTGTGGCATGCAGGGGATTGATTTCCATAAAGAAGGGCTTGGATGTGGTGACAGACAGGATGCCCGCATACTTTTCCTGATAAATCCCTCGAAGGTCTGTGATGGTCTGAGGATCTGAGATGCACATGAGTTTGCCGGTGGGGTGCGAGGATGCAAAGGAAGGGAAGTCGTCCACCAGGTGCCCCGTCAGCTTTGAGGAGACTGCATAGTCCCGGGCATAGCCGTTGCCCCCATCAAACGCATTATAGTAGAAGCTGTTGCCGTCATACGTGTGGGCATACAGGCGGCGCCTGCATAGATCCAGGGCGATCTCATGAACATAGCGTTCCGGAATCAGCAGCCTTTGCACGATGGTATCCGGTACTTCCCAGATCTCCCCGCCGTTGCAGGCGATAAAGTGCGAAGCTACACCGATCTCGCGGACATAATCGATCATGCTCTCCATGGCCCGACCACTGGCGGGCAGAATCCGGATGCCCCTGTCATGACAGGCCCGGAGCGCCGAGAGCGTTCTTTTGGAAATGGTGCGGTCATCCCGAAGAAGTGTATCATCGAGATCAAAGACGATGCATTCCGGAGACCAATTATGCTTCAGGTCCATAAGACCTCCATCGTATGTTATGGACTCAATTCACAAAAAACAGATCAGATTCAGCGAAAAGCAGTTTGATTGGCCGTCCAGATCTGTCCGGTGAAATTATATCAGATTGGCCTGCCCGCGCAAGCAAAGAAAAATGCATCTTGACGATTTTGACTTTCATCGTATGATTCTGGGCATAGCCTCAGAAAACAATCCAGATCACAACGACTTTTTAGGGGGAACAATCATGGACCGAAAACAGGCCAGGGCACTGGCAAAAGAACTGGTGTCAAAGATGACCCTGGAGGAAAAGGCCTCCCAGCTGCGCTATGATGCACCTGCCATCGAGCGCCTCGGCATTCCTGCATACAACTGGTGGAATGAAGCGCTGCACGGCGTGGCCCGTGCTGGCACCGCCACCGTCTTCCCACAGGCCATCGGACTTGCTGCGATCTTCGATGAGGACTTTCACAGGAAGGTGGGCGATACGGTCTCCACGGAGGGCAGGGCCAAGTACAACGGACAGGCCGCCGAGGGCGATCGGGACATCTACAAGGGACTGACCTTCTGGAGCCCGAACATCAATATCTTTCGTGACCCGAGATGGGGCCGCGGCCATGAGACACTGGGTGAAGATCCCTATCTGACCAGCCGCCTTGGCGTGGCCTACATTGAGGGTCTGCAGGGAAAAGGGAACTACCTGAAGACGGCAGCCTGCGCCAAGCATTTTGCGGTCCACTCCGGCCCGGAGGCGATCCGGCACTCCTTTGATGCCAAGGCTACGCCCAAGGATATGAATGAGACCTATCTGCCCGCCTTTGAAGCCGCGGTCACGGAGGGTCAGGTGGAATCCGTGATGGGCGCCTACAATCGCGTCAACGGTGAGCCCGCCTGCGGTTCCAAAACGCTTCTGGTGGATATCCTTCGGGGAAAGTGGCAGTTTGACGGCCACGTCACCAGCGACTGCTGGGCCATCAGCGATTTCCATAAGTACCACCATGTGACGGACACAGCACCCGAATCTGCTGCGCTGGCCCTCAAAAACGGGTGCGACCTGAACTGCGGCGTGACCTATCTGCACCTTCTGGAGGCATACAAGGAAGGTCTGGTGACGGAGGAGGAGATCACCACTGCCGCCGAGCATCTGTTCACATCCCGATTCCTCCTCGGTATGTTTGCAGATGACTGCGAGTGGGACAGCATTGATTATACCCAGAACGATACCGACGAGCATGACACCCTTGCCCTGGAGGCGGCGCTCAAGAGCATGGTGCTGCTGAAAAACAATGGGCTTCTGCCCCTGAATCCGGACAAGATCCATTCCATTGCCGTCATCGGCCCTGCTGCGGACAGCCTTGGCTCCCTGATTGGAAATTACCATGGGACATCTGCCAGGAACGTGACGTTCCTGGACGGGCTGCGGGCGTACTGCAGGGAAAAGGGCATCCGCATCTTCTATTCAGAAGGGACACCCCTGGCAAAGGACAAGGCGGAAAACCTGGCTCAGAAGGATGATCGCTTCTCCGAGGCCAAGCTCTGTGCCGGGATGGCAGACCTGGTGATTGCCTGTGTCGGTCTGGATGAGACGCTGGAGGGCGAGGAAGGGGATGCCAGCAACTTCTCCGCCAGTGGCGACAAGATTTCCCTGAACCTGCCGGACAACCAGATGCGACTGATGAAGGTACTGGAGGAGACCGGAAAACCCATGGTGACCGTGCTGACGGCCGGCTCGTCCCTCAATGTGCCCGAGGGCGATGCACAGCTTCTGACGTGGTACCCCGGACAGGCCGGAGGCACTGCCCTGGCAAAGCTTCTGTTTGGTGAGGTAAGCCCCTCCGGAAAGCTGCCCGTGACCTTCTATACATCGGTGGATGAGCTGCCTGAGTTCACCGACTATTCGATGAAGAACAGGACCTACCGCTACTTTGAGGGAGAGGCGCTGTATCCCTTCGGGTTTGGTCTG
>JAFUBA010000015.1 GCA_017460395.1 Clostridia bacterium
GGACTTCTGCAGGCCGTACGGATCCTCGCCCGGCATCTGGACCGGGAAAGTTTTGACAGTGCCATGGAAGAGATTCAGAACTGTATCTGATCAGGCACGCACTCAGTTTGTAGATAGACGCATCCAGTCCGGATGCGTTTTGGGTTTTCCATTCGTATTGCCCCTTTCCCCTATTCAATTTTTTCTCCCATCAGCTGAAAGGAGCCGATCTCATGCAGGAAGCCAGAAGAAGAACCAAGATCGTTTGTACCATGGGCCCCAATCTGTTTGAAAAGAATCTCATTGCACCGCTCATGCAGGCCGGTATGGATGTGGCCCGCTTCAACTTCTCCCACTCCAACCATCAGGAACACCTGGAGCGTCTGCAGGAGGTATGCAGGATCCGGGATGAACTGGGACTGCCCATCGCCACCATGCTGGACACCAAGGGTCCCGAGATCCGCACGGGCGACTTTGAAAACGGCAAGGTCTTCCTGCAGGCAGGTCAGACCTTCACCCTGACGACAAGGGAAATTCTCGGCACCCAGGAAATCTGCCAGATCACCTACAAGGATCTGCCCAAAGACGTCAAAAAGGGCGATTCCATCCTCATCGATGACGGCCTCGTCGGCATGACCGTGGAGGAGATTACCTCTACCGATATTCGCTGCAAGGTCTTAAACGGCGGTGCCGTCAGCAACCACAAGGGCATCAACGTCCCCGGTGCCCACCTCTCCATGCCCTTCATCTCCGAAAAGGACCGGGAGGACATCATCTTCGGCATCGAAAACGGTTTTGACTTCATTGCCGCCTCCTTCACCCGTTCCGCAGAGGACATCCTCGCCATCCGCAGGATCCTCCAGGAGAAGGGCTGCACGAGCATCCGGATCATCGCCAAGATTGAGAACATGGAGGGCATCCAGAACCTCGAGGGTATTCTCCATGCTGCCGACGGCATCATGGTCGCCCGCGGCGACATGGGCGTGGAAATCCCCCTCGAGGAGGTCCCGAGTCTTCAGAAGAAGATCATCAGCGAATGCGTGTCCTCCGGAAAGCCCGTCATCACGGCCACGCAGATGCTGGACTCCATGATGAAAAATCCCAGGCCCACCCGCGCGGAGGCCACCGACGTGGCCAACGCCATCTATCAGGGAACCAGTGCCGTCATGCTCTCGGGTGAGACCGCGGCGGGCGCCTACCCTGTGGAGGCCGTACAGACCATGGCCCGCATCGCGCTCAAGACGGAAGCTGACATCGACTATGTCCATCAGTTCGCCAGCCAGGCGTACAATAACCGCTACGACATCACGGCTGCCATCTCCCATGCCACCGTGACCAGCGCCCACGACCTGAAGGCCAGCGCCATCGTATCGGTCACCAAGTCCGGCGGCACCACCAGGATGATCTCCCGCTATCGCCCGGCCTGCCCCATCATCGCCTGCACGCCCTCCAAGACCGTGTGGCAACAGCTGAACCTGAGCTGGGGCGTGGTCCCGATGCTCATCCAGGAGGAGTCCAACTCCGATGATCTCTTCGAGCATGCCGTGGATGCGGGTGTCCAGGGCGGCATCATCCATGACGGCGAACTGGTCGTGCTCACCGCCGGCGTGCCCCTTGGCATCTCCGGCACCACCAACATGATGAAGGTGCACGTGGTCGGTCACTCGCTCCTCAGGGCTCACGGCATCGGGAGCGGCAAGGCTACCGCACCCCTGTACGTGGTGGAGGATGCCCTGAAGGCGCAGAATGAGTTTAAGCCCAATTCCATCCTGGTATGCAAGAAGGTCAATATGGATCTTCTGCCCCTGGTGCGCAAGTGCTCCGGTCTCATCCTCGAGGATGCGGATCCCGAGGGCCAGGGCGTTGTGGCAGGCATCAGCCTGGATATCCCGGTGCTCATCGATGCCGCCGGTGCCACCCGGATCCTCAAGTCCGGCGCCGTGGTCACGCTCGATGCCACGCAGGGCACTGTTTCCGTGAACTGAGGTTTTCCCTGCAGGCAAGACCTTCCATTCTTTGATAAGCAGGTACAGAATATGCAGACACTGTTTCTTGACGGGCGGGAGTACACCTCCCCCCTCGATCTTCATATGTCCCTGAAGCGCCTTCTCTCTCTTCCTGACTACTACGGTATGAATGCTGACGCCCTGCACGATGTGCTCTCCGAGCGCACGGAGCCGGTGAATCTGTATATCCGCAACTTCGGTGAGGGCAGCGTGGAAAAGGCACTTCGCATCGTCTGCCAGGTCGTGGAGGACCTGGGCGGCACGGTCAGGGCATCCGTCTGATGCCCTGATCCGATCAATACATACAAATAAAGAAAGAAGGATGACCATGCGCTGTGCATGCAGAATGTGTCAGAGCTTCATGGTTCATTCCGAGGGCAGCCGTGTTTCATGCGTCTGCCCTTCCTGTGGGTGGAGATGCCGTGACTGCCTCGGCACGGACACGGTGGTCCAGCGGGATCACCTGAAGGACCTGATCGCAGACAGGCGCTTTGATCCCACCCGCTTTTCCTTTGAAGCCCTGAGCCATAGCGCCCTTGACCCGGAGGATGAGGACGATGACCGCTGGGAGGATCCGCGGGATGCCTGGTGACCGCGTCATACTGCACTGTGACTGCAATAACTTCTATGCCTCCGTGGAGCTGCTCTCCCGCCCGGACCTGAGGGACGTGCCCATGGCCGTGGGCGGCGACACCTCAAAGCGGCATGGCATCATCCTGGCAAAGAACATGCCCGCCAAACGCCTTGGCATCCTGACGGCCATGACGGTCTATCAGGCGGTGCAGATCTGTCCGGACCTGGTTCTCCTGCCTCCGCATCACCATCTGTACCATGAGATCTCCCAGAAGATCAACAGGATCTACCTCTCCGTCACCGATCAGGTGGAGCCCTTCTCGGTTGACGAGAGCTTTCTGGATGTGACGGGCAGCGTACACCTGTTTGGGGACGGCGTTCAGATCGCGGACATGCTCAGGCGCCGGATCCGCGAGGAGATCGGCATCACCATCTCCGCCGGAGTCTCCTTCAACAAGCCCTGGGCCAAGATGGGCAGCGACTACAGAAAGCCGGATGCCACGACGCTCCTGGACCGGGAGACCGCCCCCGTGGTTCTCTTTCCCCAGAGCGTGGACAACATGCTGTTCGTGGGAAAACGCACGGCAGAGGTTCTGAAAAGTCAGGGCATCAACACCATCGGGGATCTCGTGGCATCGGGACCCGAGGCACTGGAGCGGCTCCTTGGAAAGGCAGGCCCTTCCCTGTATACCTCGGCCGCCGGCCTCGATACCTCCCCTGTCAGGGTCTGGGGTGATACTGACCCGGCCAAGAGCATCTCCCACGCGCAGACCTATGCGAGGGATCTCCTCGGCGAAGATGACTGGTCCCCGGCCCTTCTGGAGCTTTCCGAGGAGGTGGGCAGCCGGCTTCGCAGAGCACACCTCAAGGCCCGGAGCGTCTCTGTGCAGATCAAAAGCCCGGATCTGAAGGTCCAGTCGCGCCAGACCACCCTCGATGCACCGACCGCCTCCACGGACAGACTCTACCGCACTGCCTGTGAGCTCCTGCGCTCGGCAGGCTTTGCACATAAGCCCATCCGCCTTCTGTCCCTTCAGGCCTCTCTTCTGATGCCGGAGGATGAGGATGTGCCCCTGCAGATGAGTCTGTTTGATGAACCCCGGACGGAAGATCCCCGGCGTCTCCAGCTCGAAAAGACCATCGATGCCCTGCGGGACCGCTTCGGCACTCAGGCCGTGACCCGTGGAAAGGTCACGCCCCCTGCCGGGAAAAAATAGTCCCGATTGGCTTTTTTGCGTTTTTTTGCACGTGCCCCAAAAACGGATTTCTGTCTCTCCGGCGCGACAGTATGCATCTTTCTCGCATCTGTTCCCCCTTCTATTCATATTTACCAAGATTCGTCATTTTTCTTGCATCCCCACCGCAAATGCGATATGATAAGGGGCGTTGCCTTAAAATCTGCAGATATTTCTGCGGATGAAGAGTTTTTGTAAAGGAGGGACTCCATGCCAACCACGCAGTTTGACAAGGAATCCATCAAACAATCCATTATCGGAAAAC
>JAFUBA010000102.1 GCA_017460395.1 Clostridia bacterium
CTCCGCAGCCTCCAGCCCATTGGAGCCATCGTTCATCAGAATATCCATCAGGATCAGATCGATGTGGTTTTTCAGCAGATAAATATCCGCTGTTGCGGCGCTTGTTACGGAAAAGGCGAGCTCATACGTTTCCGAAGAAGCGAGATAGAGCTCAAACATCCTCCTGGAGGGCAGCTGATCGTCCACGATCATGACTTTTTGCTTGCTCATCACATACCTCTCCTCACTATAGCTGTATTCTCAGTAAAAACACGGGGCAGCTTTGGATCTCCATCCTGCCATGATGCTGCTCCACCATGGCCCGCAGGGTGCTCAGCCCACCTTTTTCTTGAATTTCTGTCTCGGGCGGCTTTCCGTTATTTTCCAGTTCAAAGAAAGTGTTTTCCCCATCCCGCCTGGTCCGGATCGTCAGCTCGGTGCCGTCGGCGTGCTTGACCGCATTTGTCAGGCACTCATGGATGGCTGCGGCAGCGATCTCCAGGGCTGATTGCTCTTTGGGAATCTCTCCATCAAAAACCAGCCTGACGCCCACTGCCTCCGCCGCCTCTGCCAGGGCCTCCATTCGGTCACCTGTGTCCTTGGAAAACTCTCCCCGCTTCAAAGCGGAGATGGTAAAGCGCCACCTCTCAGCCAACCCCTTCCGGTCATCATCCGGATGGGTAAGATATGCCCGAAGCGCCAGCAGAGAGCGCCCCACATCGTCGTGGATACGGATTTTTGCCGCTAATATTTCCCGCTCCCGAATGATCTCATCCATGTTTTGGCTGTATTCACGTATTTTGTCATTCACAGCGGATAAATGCGCGTTTCGCTTTTCCATTTCCAGACTTTTTCTGTACTGCTCTGTCATGTCGTATGCGATGCATTCCACGACTGCTGTTTCCCTGATGAAGAGCTTTCTGTGCTGAATATCCCATACGCTTCCATCCGGCAGCTGCAAAAGCATGGCTTTTCCCTGTTTCTCCGTGCGGCATCCCGGCAGCAGATCGCCCGCTTCCAGACTTTGCAGCATCCTTTTCATGTCCAGCACGCCTGTGCCCAAAGCCGCATCACTGATTTCCTGCATCTTGCGATTCACCAGCAGGGGAATCCCATCCTCCGTGCTGAAGCTGATACCGTCCGGCAGAGAATCCAGCCCCTCCTGCAGGGACATGGGCGTCAGGGAAGCCCGGAGCTGCCGTTCCGTCCCGATCCACACCCAGGCCGCAAAGGCTCCAAGCGCGATCAATGCAGGAAAGATCAGCCATGCAGGCATCGAAAGCGCATTCGCTGTGATCCATGAATGCTGAGTCCCACTATTGATCTGCACACAGGCAGATTCATAGCCCAGCATCAGCATCGAGCTCATCATCAGCGCGCCTGCGTACATGACGCGGAACAGGAGACTCGCTTTCATCACGAAGGCACGCACAAGCCCCAGCAGGCAAAATGCAGCAATCAGGAAAGACGCCATCCCTATAAGGCCAATCGCGGAGAAAGGAAGCTCAGCAATGGTCATGCCCCTCCTCCTTCCATCGCCATGGTGAATGTGACAAACAGCACGTTATCTTCCCTGTCTGCCTGCAGCTTTCCCGCATAACGGCCCACAGCTTCTTCGAACTGCCTGATATCAGGCTGATCCGTTGGCGAAGCTGCCTCCATATAAAAGGTGAGCCCGTTTTCGCTCACGTGCAGGGTCACCAGCAGTCCCTTCACGCCCGGCAGCGATGATTCAATCACCGCCTCACACATCTCATACAACAGCAGCGCAAGTCCCGCGCTCAACTGATATCCACCCGCGATCTCTGCATGGCACGGGATATTCAGCAGCTGTACATATTCCAGTGATTCCCGGATCGAAATGTTCAGCTCGTCGGTGCTGATCTCCTGTCCATCACTTGCAAGCAGCAATAAATTGGAGCGGCGCTTGATGTATGCACCCAGGATTCCGGCGACCTTCATTCCCTGCCGGAAGCCCTCCTCATCCTCCGGCAGATGATCCAGGATTTCCCCGATTTCGTCCAGCTGCGCCTGAACACTTTTCGCAATCTGGTCGTACAGCTGGCTCTGCTGGGCACTGCGCTTTCTGCTTTCCTCCAGCTTTGTCTCTGCATCCAGGATCGCATGCTCTTCTGTAAGATAATCGCCGGTTTCCTCCAGCTCCCGGTTCAGACGGTTCTGCTCCGTCATATCCTCCATCCAGTAAAAATGCCCGCCCTGCACAAAGCGGCTTTTGAGCAGGGTATGTCCATCTTCCATCAAGACGTCACCTTTTTCTGACGCGATGATCTCCTCTACCGCTGGCATGATACCGGATGGCGCCTTCATCTGAATCAGAAAGTGATCGTCCGTCAGTCCTGCGTGTATGGAGGAGGCCTGAAAAAAGTCCTGATGGTTTCTGTTTGAGGGAATCAGATGCCAATACACCAGACATTCCCAGAAGCCGATCAGTGCCAGACAGGTAAACTCCGGCAGCTCCATCCCCTTTTGAAAAAACATCTTTTCTCCGGGGAAGCTGGCATACAGAGAAAAGTAAACCGCACCTATCCCCAGCTCCGCCACCGGGAGCAGGAAATATCGGCGAAAGTGATGCCGGATGCAGGTTCTGAACACCGTGACAATGCATCCGATCATGCAAAGCACGGCAAATCCTGCCGCTGCAAAATAGAGCGGGCCGTGGGTATAGATCTCGTTCCAGGCAGTAAAGCCCTGAGGGAAACGGAATGCTGCCTGATGCAGATCGTTTGTCAATACGCCACCAATCATCAGCCCGACCGGCAGATACAACAGCATCCATCTTCGTGAAACATCGGATCGCTCTGGTTTTCCTACATACAGCGTGGCCAGAAAGAATTGCAGCGGGATCAATGTGATGGGCATATAGTAACTGTACCAAAGATAACGGTTCAGTGCTGCTTTTGCTGGCACAATCTCATATTTGATATACCTAATGATGATCCAGTAAATCATCAATGATGCCGCGCCCAGGAGCAGCCTCCGTATCCTTTTGTGCAGAAAAC
This sequence comes from Clostridia bacterium, assembly GCA_017460395.1. Classification (GTDB taxonomy): domain Bacteria; phylum Bacillota; class Clostridia; order Christensenellales; family Aristaeellaceae; genus UBA2943. The sequence continues at coordinate 3,000 of JAFUBA010000102.1, forward strand.
GCCTGCGGATTGCAAACAGCCATTCAAAATAAATGATCAAATACAGTAGCGACAGCACACCGTGATACGCAACACCACTGAAAGAGATGAGCAATGAGCGGAGGACAGCCGCCGCAAGAATCAGCGAAAGATTCAAGAAGATCAGTCGCCTCTCTTTTACGCTCAACGGCATCGTGCGTCCCTCCCTTTTTTCTTTCAGAAATGCTGGGATGTTTCACCTGTCTTATGCAGCGGTGCGTGCCTGCTGCAACCGGAAATCAAAACGAATATCCAGTGAAATTATGGCTTATCATGCATCAAGCATCAAGTGGGCATCAAAGGAACAGGAGCGTTTCAGCCATCATAAACTGTCCTTGCTATAGCCTCAGCCTATCGTTATTCATCCAATTTCCATATTGGACAATTGTGCGTCTGGCGGATAGGATAGCATCAGTTCACGAAGAGGGAGGGGATGGGCGATGTGTGATCGCCGCTCAATGCTGCATCGGGGATACACACATGACATGTGTGCCCCCATATGACCCACCACCTCC
>JAFUBA010000103.1 GCA_017460395.1 Clostridia bacterium
GAGCGCTTCCTGGATGATCTTCTCTACCAGGGAAAGCTCCGCAGGATCCTGATGCAGCAGGTGGAAAAAGAGGGCGATGACGCCTATGCGCTCAGGCACCCGGAGCACACCCAGGAGCTGCTGAAAAAGCTGGTGGACGGGGAGGATTCCCACTTTCTGGAACTGTGCGGCGGAAAGGACAGGTGTCTTTTTCTCCTTCCCTGGCCAAGGACCTTCGAGGTGCAGGCCAGGGTGCTGGACGGGCCTGTGTTTTAAGGGCAAAGAAAAAGCCGGATGTGCCGGCTTTTTTCTTTGCCTGTAAATCGGCCAATTATGCGACGGGCGGGGCCACGGGAAAGGTAAAGTAGGTGTCCGGATAGGGCTCGCCGGACAGGGTAAAGTGCCACCACTCCCCGATGTAGGGGCGAAAGCCGCCCGAGACCATGGCGTTTTTGAGGCGCAGTCTGTTGGACAGCTGGTCTTCAGAAAGGCCTGTGTAATCCGAGCGCGAGACGTCCCCGAAAAAGTCGAAGGGCCCACCCATGTCAAGGTCCTTCCCTGTCTTCATGTCAAACAGGGTCAGGTCCACGGTGCTGCCCCGGGTATGTCCGGAGCGCCTGGCGATGAACCCGAGGTCAAAAAGGCGGTGTTTGTCTATCTCCGGGTAGAAATACGGCTTCATTCGAAGATCCGATGTATCCTCCGCCCAGCGGACGAAGTGGTCAACGGCGGCCTGGGGACGATAGGCATCGTAGACGCGAAGAAGGAGCCCGTCATCCAGGAGCCGGTCCGCCACGCCCTTTAAGGCCTCTGCACCCTCCCGCGTCATGAGGGCGATAGGCGCATGGTATCCGTCGATGCGCTCGCCCACGAAGTTGTAGGAGGAGTAGTAGCGGATCTCCAGTATCAGGGAGGGGATCAGGTCGGTCAGGGAGACAAAGAGGGAAGCATCCGATGGATCTGGTATATGTGACATCCTGTTCCTCCATCAGCTGAAAAGCAGCGTCAGTCGTTACTTGTTGGGATTCAGGCGGATGCGGACGACCTCACCCCGGTGGACGAACAGGGCCATATTGGCCTCGTCCCCGCAGCGGTACCGGTCCACCACCCATTGATCCCCCTCAAAGTGGCCTTCCTCCACGCTGAGGTAATTGAGCGTCCCGCTCTGCCGGGAGGCCGTCAGGGGATAGATGTGCTCCATCTCCTGGGGGTTTTCCGGGTCCGGCCGGTAGATGAAATTCACCTTCACGCCGCTGCCTGCAAGATAGAAGGTGTGCGCGTCCTCCTCGATCAGAAGGGCGCGCCCGCGGGCCGTGAGGATGTCCCGGTTTGCAGGGTCGCGCTGGTTGATGCGGCTGCCCATACCAAAGTGCGCCTGGCCGTCCATGAAGCGGGCCTCCACGTGGTACTTTTCCGTCTTCAGGTGCAGACAGTCCATGAACTCCTGCTGGCAGATGGCATGCACCCGCCCGGTGCCGCGGTAGCGCACGAGCAGGGGCGCGACGCGGCTCAGGGCGTGGAAGGTCTGCGCCACCTCCC
>JAFUBA010000104.1 GCA_017460395.1 Clostridia bacterium
TCCCGCAAGTCCACTGGCAAGACCATCTACGTACTGGACGAGCCCACCACCGGTCTTCACACGGACGATGTGGCCTCCCTCGTGCAGGTGCTGCAGCGCCTGGTGGAGGGCGGGAACTCCGTCCTGGTCATTGAGCACAATCTGGACGTCATCAAGGTGGCGGACAGGATCATCGACCTTGGCCCCGAGGGCGGGGACGCCGGCGGACAGGTGCTGGTCACCGGCACGCCGGAGGAGGTGGCAGCGTGCGATGCCTCCTTCACCGGGCAGTTCCTGAAGCCGGTGCTCGAGCGCGCCGGGAAGGCGGCGCCCGCGGAGAAGGCAGCGAAGGGGAAGGCACCCAAAGCGAAAACCACAAGAACCAGAAAGACACGTCAGGACGGGGAGAAGTCCGATGGAGAAACAGGCGAACAGGGCGTTTGATGCCCTCGGTTTTCTGCAGCTGGCAGGCAAGATGATCATGGAGTACGGCGGAGAGACATTCCGGGTGGAGGAGACCATGCAGCGGATGGGCTGCGCCTTTGGCCTTGAGGATGTGGAGAGCTTCGCCGTGCCAAGCGGTGTCTTTGTCTCCTTCCGGGACGAACACGGACAGGTGCAGTCAGGTGTCTGCCGGGTTCGAAGGAAGGGAACGGACCTCAAAAAGGTGGACGAGGTGAACCGGATCTCCCGGATGCTTGTGGGAGGGGAGATCACCAAGGGCGAAGCGTATGCCAGGCTTCAGCAGATTGAGCGGGAAAAGCCCTTTCCCACGGGCATTCCCCGCCTGCTCGCGGGCGGCCTGTGTGCCGGCGGGTTTGCGGTCATGTTTCAGGGCGGGGTACAGGACGCAGTCCTGGCCTTCGCGGTGGGATTTCTGGTACAGCTGTTTTCGGACTTCATGGACAGCCGCCGGATGCAGTCCATGGTCACGATCCTGATGGGCGCTTTCTTCTCGGCCCTCGTACCGACCCTCGTGCACGACCTCATCGGCGGCATTCACCTGGAGGCCACGGTGGCGGGCACCCTCATGCCCATGCTGCCCGGCCTTGCCATGACCAACGCCGTACAGGATACGGTGCGCGAGGACATGGTCTCCTCCGTCTCCCATTTCGCCCAGGCGGTGATCACGGCGGCCCTGGTGGCAGGCGGTGCGCTCCTGGGATCCGGGCTCATGCGGCTTCTGGAGGGAGGGAACATCTGATGCGGGAACTCCTTCTGGCCTTTCTCTCCTCCGCCGTGGGCACCCTGGGCTTTGCCATGCTCCTGCATGCCCCGAAGCGCTCCTGGCTGCCGGGGTCCCTGGTGGCAGGGGCAGCCTTCCTGGTCTATGACCTTCTCGTGCGTACGGGCCTTTCCGAGGCATCGTCCATTCTCTTTGGGTCCATCTTCGGTTCCATCCTGGCCCAGATCCTGGCAAGGAAGATGAAGATGATCTCCACGGTCTTTGTGACCTTGTCCATCGTGTCCTTCGTGCCGGGGCTTGGGCTTTACCGGTGCATGATGTACCTGGAATCGGACCAGGCGAGCCTTGGGGTCAAGGCGGGGGTGGACGCGATGATCTGTATCGCCATGATCACCCTGGGCCTCGGGGTCGGTGGCTTCCTCTACCGCATGTTCCACGCGCTCGTGGAGGGCTGGAAGCGGAAGGCACAGGGAACATAAAAAGGCAGCATAAAAGCGGCCGGCAATCACTGCCGGCCGCCACTTTATTTTCCTGAGATGCCTGCCAGGCGGATCTCCCGCCGCCTTTCGGCCTGTGCCCACTCTTCCTTCTCCTCCTCTGTTTCCGGAACGAAGGGTGGCACCGGGGCCGGCTTTCCGTCCTCGTCCAGGGCGACGAAGACCAGGTAGGCGACGTTCGACATCTCACGCTGGCCCTGAAGATTCTCCACATAGGTATCCACCCGCACCTCCAGGGAGGTCCGGCCGGTCCAGGTGACGTACGCCTTCTGGACGATGGTGTCACCCAGGAAGGCAGGGCGCAGGAAGCTCAGGTTGTCCACACAGGCGGTGGTGATGGGTTTTGCCGCATAGCGCTGGGCCGCGACGCCCCCGATGATGTCGATCCAGGACATGAGCTGGCCGCCAAACAGACGCGGCTGGGGATTTCCATTGCAGTGGGAGGCGAGCACGAGCTGCACGCTGGTGGTGATTCTGTGCATCGGCATGTTCCTTTCTGTCAGCATTTTCTTTTCTGTTTGATCGGGGTGAAAGACAAAAAATGAGTCCCGGAGGACTCATTTTCTGTCAATAGTTTGCCACGCGGTTGCTTCCGTAGAGCTTGGACTGGGTCTCAGAACCAGCCACGCCGTCTGCGGTGAGTCCGTTGCGCTGCTGGAAGAGCCGGACGGCTTCCACTGTGGCCTCATCATAGGTGCTGGAGATGTTGGTGGAGGACAGGTATCCCAGCTGGATCAGCTGATCCTTCAGCTCAATGACCGCCTCGCTGGAATCGCCCAGGCGCAGCGTCGCATAGGTGCTGTTGGGCTGCTGGTCGGGGATGGCAGAGGAGGAGTAGAGTACCTGCAGTGTCTGATTGCCCGCAATGCCGTCCACCGGGGAAATGTTGTTTCTGATCTGGAAGTCCTGCACGGCGGAGGAGGTGGTAGCACCATAGATGCCGTCCACGCTGCCGTCATAGTAGCCGAGCTCGTAGAGCGTATACTGCAGGTTCGTCACGGCACTGCCCGTGTCCCCCGGACGCAGGGTCGAGTAGGTCGCCTTGCCGGAGGAGGTTGAGTAGAGCGCACGCTGGGTGGCGGGGCCGGCTTTGCCGTCCACCGTCAGGTGGTGAGACTGTTGGAAGGAACGGACGGCGGACTCTGTGTCATTGCCAAACTTGCCGTCCACGCTGCCGGTATAGTAGCCCAGCTGCTTGAGCTTGCTCTGCA
>JAFUBA010000105.1 GCA_017460395.1 Clostridia bacterium
GGTCAAGCGGCAGCCGGAGACGGAGCAGATGCACACCTTCCGCCTGAGCGAGGTCATCTCAAAGCCGATGTTCCTGGAGGAGGAGAAGTTCTCGGCCGTGGACGTGGGCTCTGCAACCCACAGGTTTCTCCGCCTGATCGATCTGAACAGGCTCCGGGGCGCTTCCCTTCAGGATTATGAGACCATCGTCCGGGAGGAAGCGCGGCGGATGCTGGAGAGCAGCATCATGTCCGAGGAGGAAGGACGGATGGTCCGCTACCGGGGCGTCACGGGCTTCATGGCGGGCGATCTCGGCCAGCGGCTGCTGAAGAGTCCCGAGGTCCACAGGGAGTGGGGATTCACGATGACGCTCCAGCCCGGACATCCGACCCTGGTGCAGGGGATCGTGGACTGTGTGTTCCTGGAAGGAGATGAGTGGATCCTGATCGACTACAAGACCGACCGGGATACCAGCCAGGCTGCCTTCGTTGCGCGCCACGAGACGCAGATGCGCTGGTACAGGGAGGCCCTGGAGCGGCTCAGCGGGAAAAAGGTGAAGGAAATGTGGCTGTATGCCCTCAGAGCCGGTGTGGCCTACATGGTGGACCAGGGGCTGCCGGTACAGGTGCCGGCGGCATTTGGCGGGCCGGAGGCCGTGGAGGCAGCGCATGCACAAGGTGACAGATGACCGCCTCGTCTACGAGATCCTGAGCGTGGTCTCGGAGATCCCGGAGGGAAAGGTCGCAAGCTACGGCCAGATCGCAAGGCTCATCGGGCGGGAGAAAAACGCGCGCCTCGTGGGGCGGGTGCTCAGCATGGCGGAGTTCTACGGTGACTATCCATGTCACCGTGTCGTGAACGCCGCGGGACGCACGGCCCCGCACTTTGAGGAGCAGCGGGCACTGCTGGAGGAGGAGGGTGTCACCTTCCTGAAAAACGGCTGCGCCGACATGAAGCTGCACCGGTGGGATGCCTGAAGGGAACAGGCGTCTTGAAAAGCAATACGCGGCAGGTTGGAGGAAAATATAAAGCGTTGAAGATAAAGCACCGCATTTTTGAAATCATCAGCAGATCGGAGCATGGTGACAGGGCGAGCGCTGTGGTTGACTGGACCATCATGATGCTGATCGCACTGAGCATCCTGGCGATCATCCTGGACTCATTCCAATCGATTCATGAGAAGTATCAGACGGTGTTTCAGGTCCTGGAGGTCGTGACCGTCCTGGTCTTTTCCCTGGAGTATGTTCTTAGAATCTGGACAGCAGACCTGCTCTATCCGGAAGCAAAGCATCCAAGGCTGAAGTACTGTCTCTCCTTCATGGCCATGATCGATCTTCTGGCGATTTTGCCGTTTTACCTGCCCTTCCTTTCGGCGGATCTGCGTTTTCTGAGAATGATGCGCCTCTTCCGGCTCTTCAGACTCTTGCGGGTGCTGAAGCTTGGCAGATACTTTGATGCATTACAGGTGATTGTGGATGTGATCAGGAAGTCCTGGCCGCAGCTGATCATGTCGATTGTGATCTGCTTTTTCGTGATGCTGTTCTCAGCGATCATCATGTATGAGGTCGAGAATCCTGTGCAGCCGGAGCAGTTTCCCAATGTCATTTCATCACTCTGGTGGGCAATATGTACGCTGACCACGGTCGGCTATGGAGACGTATACCCCATCACGGCGGTGGGAAGATTCTTTGCGTCCATCATCAGCCTGGTGGGGATCGGGATCATTGCCATTCCCACAGGCATCATTGCTGCCGGATTCAGTCAGGTGATCACGGAAGTGGATCATCACACGGAACATCAATCGGATCATCACGCACCTGACATCGAAAGCATGAGCGACGAAGACCTTCTTGTGCTGCAGGGCAAGGTCAACAAACAGCTATATGAGCGCGGATATCCGAAGTGGTAGCGGACCGGGAGGGGGACAGCGATGGAAAAAGGCGAGCGAAGGAGACTTCTTCTGGATGTCCTCGTGCAGATGGACGGCCCCAGTCTGCACCTCAAAGGGAAGACTGCCCGGGTCGACATGATCCCCTTTACCGGCATCGTCCGGGGCGAGATCTTCGAGGGGATCGTCGAGCGAGGAGGCATGGACACGCAGATCCTGGATGCCGGGGGCGTCCGTCACCTCTCCGCCAGGTACATGATGACCGGCCGTGATGCCGAGGGACGGGAAGCCCGCATCTTCGTGGAGAATGCGGCCGATTTTGCGGACGGAGAGGTGCCCATGCCCTTCACCACGCGCCCCGTCTTTCACACCGATTCGCCCTGTCTTTCCGCCATTCTGGAGGACGCTATAGTCCCGTTCTATGGGGAGGGGAGCAGCGAGGCCGACGGACTGCACATCCGCTTGTATAAGTCATTCTGAGGCAAGTAAAACCATTGGAAACCATCAACGGGATGCCTCCGTGAGGAGGCGGAGAGGAGCCAC
>JAFUBA010000016.1 GCA_017460395.1 Clostridia bacterium
GAACGAGCGCGGCCTTTTCTATATCACACCTTCCGGTTATCCGCAGCAGTTTCCCCAGGTGGCGATCGCGCAGAAGTATTCCGTGCTTATGCACAAGTACGCCCAGGAGCTGGGGCTGACCCCGGCAGCGAGGAGCCGCCTCATTGCCGGCAAGGACAGCTCCGACAGGGACGAGATGGAAGAGCTTCTGGAGGACTAAGGCATGGCAGTACAGGAAAAGAGGCCGGCGAATTATCCGTGCCTGAAAGCGTATAAGCCGACCAAATTCATGCTGCCGACCTCGCACTACGATAAAAAGCGCGCGGACAAAGCTGTCCGGTTTATTGAGATGCTCAGGCACACCAAAGGCAAATGGGCCGGGAAACGCTTCTGGCTTTTGCCCTGGCAGGAGCAGATCATAAGAGACATCTTCGGCATCGTGGATGAGAAAGGGCGCAGGCAGTTCCGTACTGCCTATGTGGAAATTGGCAAGAAGAACGGCAAGTCCGAGCTTGCCGCTGCTGTGGCTCTCTATCTTCTGTATGCGGACAATGAGCCCTCTGCGGAAGTGTACGGAGCCGCCGCGGATCGGCAGCAGGCGTCCATCGTGTTCGATGTGGCAAGGCAGATGGTGGACATGACGCCATCCCTTCTTAAGCGGTCGAAGATCATGACGGCGGGCAAACGAATCGTGAACTACCGGAACGCCGGGTTTTACCAGGTGCTTTCGGCAGAGGTTGGCACCAAGCACGGACTGAACGTATCCGGGCTGGTTCTGGATGAAGTTCATGCCCAGCCCAACCGCCAGCTTTATGATGTTCTGACCAAGGGCTCTGGCGACGCCCGTGAACAGCCGCTGTATTTCCTGATCACGACCGCAGGCACGGACAGGGAGAGCATCTGCTATGAGCTGCACATGAAGGCGCTGGACATCATGGCGGGAAGGAAAATAGACCACACCTTTTATCCTGTGGTCTATGGCCTTTCGGATGACGATGACTGGACGGATGAAAAGAACTGGTACAAAGCCAATCCCTCCCTTGGACAGACCATACAGATCGAGCGCGTGCGGGATATGTTCCGGGAAGCCGTCGACAATCCGGCAGAGGAGAACGTATTCAAGCAGCTGAGGCTCAATATGTGGGTCAGCTCCCTGACGCGCTTCATCCCGGAACAGATCTACGACCTGGGCAATCAGCCCATCGACATGGATTCCCTTAAAGGCAGAGACTGCTACGGCGGGCTGGACCTTTCCAGTACCGGCGACATCACAGCCTTTGTGCTCATGTTCCCGCCCAGAAACGAGACGGAGAAATACATCCTGCTTCCGTTCTTCTGGATCCCGGAGGACACGATTCCGCTAAGGGTGCGCAGGGCTTCCGTGCCCTACGATGTCTGGCACCAGCAGGGCTACATCCAGGCGACCGAAGGAAACGTGATCCATTACGGCTTCATCGAAAAGTTCATCGAGGAGCTGGGCAAGCAGTATCACATCTGTGAGATCGCCTTCGACCGATGGGGCGCCACCCAGATGGTGCAGGATTTGGAGGGCATGGGCTTTACCGTCGTGCCCTTCGGTCAGGGCTACAAGGACATGAGTCCGCCCACCAAGGAGTTCTATAAGCTCCTGATGGAGGGCAAGATCATCCACGGCGGCAATCCCGTCATGCGCTGGATGGCTGGCAATGTGGTGGTAGACCGTGATCCCGCGGAGAATATCAAGCCCACCAAGGCAAAGAGCCCGGAGAAGATCGACGGCATTGTAGCCGCCATCATGGCGCTGGATCGCTGTATCCGGCATGAAGAGCAGGGCAGCGTGTACGATGACCCTGACCACTCTCTCTGGGTCTTCTGAAATAATGATTCACTCTCTTTTTTCAAAATGTCCACCTCTTTTGAGCGGATTTTGAAAAAATTTTTTTGAAGGAGCGTGTGTGATGGAACTGACCATGGCTGAAAAACGCGACCTGCTGGAAAGGATCAGGGAGCTTGTGATGAACGACGTCCTGAACAGAGCGGACCGCGATGATATTTTCAGGGTATGCCTGGCGGCATGCGACAGAGAACTTTCAAAGATGAAGGAGGAAGGCACAGATGGGACTTAAGGAATGGCTGGGCTTTTCCCGGCCGAGGGACGCTCCCCAGGAGACCCTGCCGCAGATCGAAGACAATGTCCGTGACTCGGGCGGTGTTTTTGTCTTCGGCATGGCAAACAGCGGAGAGCGTGTGGATGAGAAATCCGCATTGCAGATTTCCACGGTTTACGCCTGCGTGCGACTGCTCGCCGAGACGGTGGCAAGTCTGCCACTGCACCTGTACAAGTACACAGGCCAGGGCGACGGCAAGGAACGGGCGACCGATCATCCGCTGTATAAGATCCTGTACCGGCAGGCGAATCCGGAAATGACGAGCTTCTCCTTCCGGGAAGCCATGATGATGCACCTGCTCCTGTGGGGCAACGCCTACGCCCA